>CAKQXI010000096.1 GCA_934281565.1 uncultured Prevotella sp. | reverse complement strand
GCGGCAAAGGCGGCAAAAGAATATACAACTCTCCCTGCTAAATCTGATAAATGCACAGGTTGGTTCTTGCCAACTGCGGGACAATATTATGCGATAATGACTGGTCTTGGAACAGGACTGAGTCCAAGCAATTGGTCTATCGATAATTTCTTTAGTAGTAGCTGCATGGATACTGTATCCGATAAAATCAACAATGCCTTGAAGAAAGCTGGGACGAACAATTATACTGAGTTTAGTCTTGGAGGTAGTAATATTTCGGAATGGACTTCTACCAATTATGATTCAAGCAACGCTATAGACATTGACCCTGGCTATAATAACAAGAATACTTATAAGTCTTTCCGCTTCCAGGCATATGGAAAAACATCAGAACTCAGAGTTCGTCCATTCCTTGCTTTCTAAATTGCATCCCACCTCGTAATCTATGGGCATGAAGAAGTTCTACAATAGATTTTCTTCGTCAGATCCAAAACTGCGACAAGCCGTCGCAGTTTTGTGTCTGGGGACAATATGTATTTCTGTTTGCAAAAAGGTGAAATAATCTCTATAATCCTTGTGGCTTTCTTTATTTTTTACTACCTTTGCAATCCTAATGTGAGCATAAGAGAGCTAACAATCATAAATGCAATATAATGAATAAGTTAAAAGTGTTATTGGGATTCGACCCCAAGCAGGCAACGGTTAAGACTGAGATTATCGCAGGATTGACTACGTTCTTGACAATGTGTTACATTCTGGCAGTAAATCCTGCCATTCTCTCCACGACAGGCATGGACAAGGGTGCCTTGTTTACCAGTACTGCCATTGCTTCAGCGATAGCGACCTTGCTGTTGGCCTTTATGGCGAAACTTCCTTTCGCCCAGGCTCCAAGCATGGGATTGAATGCATTCTTTGCCTTCACGCTTTGTCAGGCTATGGGACTTACTTGGCAGCAATCTTTAGCTGTACTTTTGGTGGAAGGTGTGTTGTTCCTTCTCATTACTTTCTTCAATATCCGTGACAAGATATTGGATTGTATTCCAATGAACCTACGGTATGCCATATCATCGGGCATCGGAATGTTCATCGCTTTCATCGGATTGAAAAACGCAGGCATCATTGTGGCAAATCCATCTACCTTTGTGCAGTTAGGTAGCTTTACCCCAGTATGTTTATTGGGCTTGGCTTCTATATTGATTAGTGGTATGTTGATGGTGAGAAAAGTAAAGGGAGCCTTGTTTTATGGTATCATCGCTTCCACGATTATCGGTATTCCATTGGGAGTGACAGAATTGCCAGAGGGATGGATGCCAGTGTCGGCTCCCCATAGCATTGCTCCTATTTTCTGTCAGTTCGATTTCCACGGCTTCTTTACTCCAAAGATGTTCATGGTAATCTTCTCCTTATTGTTGGTTAATATCTTCGACACCTTGGGTACATTGGTAGGATTGGCAGAGAAGACAGGCATTGTAAAGAAAGACGGTTCTATTCCTCGTGTAAAGGAAGCGATGATGAGTGATGCTATCGGAACAACTTGTGGTGCTTTCTTGGGTAGCTCTACTATTACTACTTATATAGAGAGTGCATCGGGTATTGCTGAGGGTGGACGTTCTGGGATGACTTCCCTTTTTGTTGGTATTCTTTTCTTGCTGTCTATATTCTTGGCACCCATCTTCTTGCTAATTCCAGGTGCAGCAACAAGTGGAGCCTTGGTTATGGTAGGTGTATTAATGGTAGACTCTTTCAAGAAGATAGAGTTGGATGATATTTCTGAGGCGTTCCCTGCTTTTGTCACCATGATTACGATGGTACTTTGCTATTCCATTGCCGATGGTATCTGCTTGGGTATATTGAGCTACGTGCTCATTAAGTTGCTGGCAGGCAAGACCAAGGATTTGAACATCACCTTATATATATTGGCAATCTTGTTTGTCGTGAATTACGCATTTTCCTAAATATTAGTCATCTATATATACAATAAAATGATCAAGAAAGAGAGATTTTTGTTCGTGTTGGTAGCTTTGTTCCTGTTCTGCGGATATGCCAAGGCACAAACCAACGCACAAGTGTTTTATGATTTCGGCTCTGACCGTAAGTTCGTAACCTTGACCTTGGAGATGTTCAAGGGTGATAAATGGGGTAGTACTTATTTCTTCGTAGACCATGATTTCAATTATGATGACCATGTTGAAGGACCGAACTTGGCACAGGGTGGTACTTATACGGAGATTTCACGTGCCCTCAACTTCTGGCAGAACTCAAAGATGAAAGACTTCAGCTTGCACGTTGAGTACAATGGAGGTATTACAAGAAGTTATCCTATCAACAATGCTTGGCTTTTTGGTGTGGAATACCTTATCCATGACAAAACTTACAACAATACCTTGACGCTCCAAGCACTCTATAAGACTATCCGCAAGCAGCATAGCAACGTGCCTATGCAATTGACGGCAGTATGGACTTGCAATGACATCTTTGGTGTGAAAGGCTTGAAGTTTGATGGTTTTGCTGATTTCTGGTGGGAGACACATAATGTAGATTTCCAAGCAGATGGTTCTTCCACAACCAAGCATACTGTCTTCACTACCGAACCACAATTATGGTATAATATAGGTCGCCATTTTGGATGTGACAACCTCAATGTTGGTACTGAAATCGAGTTGAGCAACAACTTTGGCTCAAAGGGAGGTTTCTGGTGCCGTCCTTGTTTAGGTGTGAAGTGGGACTTCTAATCAAGGCTCAGAACTTGCAGCTCCTGGATGTTGTGTAGATGTTTTTGGAAGCATGAATGTTGCGTCAGCTTCCAGAAACATTGAGTCATCCATGTCTGCAAGTGACTTTTTCTTTTTGTTTTCTTTGGCACCAGCCTTGAGCAGATTTTTAGCTGCAGTGATGATGCTGGCACCACTGTCGGCAGTGGTGATTTTCAACTTCGTTATTTTCTTGATAGTGTCATTCATGCTCGACTCGACATCCATGAAACGCATACCGAAATCTTGTACACGTTCTATAACCATATTGGCAGCATCCATCATCGCTTGTTGGTTCTTCAACTGGCGAACCTGTGTCCACATCATTTCCAAGACACGAAGGTTCATATACATAGTTTGAGGACCAAGAATCATGACTCCTTGGTCGTATGCTTCACGCCAAAGGGTATCATCGTTGAGCAAGGCGAGGTTGAGTGCTCCTTCAATAGGCACATACATGATGGCAAAGTTGAGCCTATTATATCCATTAGGGAGATATTTAGTGTATTCTTTCTTTGCCAATCTTTTAACCTGTGCCCTAACACTGGCAATATGTGATTTTAAATATTCTGTCTTTTCAGGAGTTCCATCCTCTGCATTCATGTAACGCTCATAATCAGTCAGCGACATTTTTGAGTCAACGACAACATGACGATTGTTAGGGAAATGGAGGATAAAGTCAGGGATAAGTCCTTTTCCGTCATCACCTTTGGCTGTTTTCCCTGCCTTGTCTTTCAATGTCTCTTGAGTATCGAATTGCTCTCCCTCCTTTAGTTCCAAGTCTTCGAGTAATTGCTTTAGTTTCAATTCACCAAAGTTACCTTGCACTTTCACTTCTCCTGTAAGTGCTCGTGTCAAACGGTCGGCGGTTTCACCTAAGGCAACACTCTTTTGCATATTTATCTTGATAGTTTCGTCAAGACGAGTTAATGCTTCACTCTGTTGCTCCTTGGACTTATCGAAAGCCTCTTGCATATTTTTCAGGCTTTGCTGAAGTGGGTCTATTATCTTGGATACTTGTTCCTTGTTTCTTTCGCCCAATTCTTCCTGACGACGTTTGAGCACCTCCTCAGATGTGGTTTGCATCTGTTCCTTGATGAGTTTTAGTTGACTCTCCACCTGTTCTTTGTTCATTTGCTTCAAAGCCTCGATTTGCTTTTCTGCTCCATCCTTAGCTTGGGCAAGTTGCTTATTATGAGCATCTTTCAGTTCAACAAGTTGCTTGTTGTGTGCATCTTTCAACTCCGCAATCTGGACTTCATAAGCAGATTTTATTTCTGCTTTGCCGTGGTTGCCCATGAAGTAGCCTAACAATACCATTGCTACGGCTACAATAATTATATATACTGCCATGATGTCTATTTTTTAATCGCTAAAATATGAGGAAACAATCATTGTCTAAGTGACTGTCGTGAATGCAAAATTAATCAATTTTTCTGAGTTATCCGATATATTTAGTGTTAAAAGTTCATAGTGAGCCATTCGTTGGCTCTCGCTTGTCTATGTTGTTTTTGCAAGTGGCACTTGCAAAATTGGAAAGTTTCAGGATGTTCCATGGTATAAAACAACCACCTTGAGATAGTATCGAAATACGTTGCCAATCGGTTGCCAAAAATGGTAAAAGAAAAATCCTAACCGCTCAATATCAAGCAGTTAGGATTTACTAATGTGCGCCTGATAGGACTCGAACCTACACGGTATAAACCACTAGATCCTAAGTCTAGCGCGTCTACCAATTTCGCCACAAGCGCATTTATGGGTGCAAAGATACAACTATTATTTGAATAAAAAAAGAAAAATGGAAAAAATAACCGTTTTGTTTGTTTTTTCTTAGATAAATTATTAATTTTGCAAAGGAATTAATAGCTAAAAGACAATGAAAAGATATTTGATGATAGCTGCGTTTTCGTTAGCATTCTCCGCAATCGGTGTTTCCTCGCTTTCTGCCAGTCAGGAAAAACAATCTACTACACTCCCTATATCTGGAACGGTAGTCAAGGCTTCCCATCCACTGATTCAATATACGGGGAGAGTAAGTTTCGCCCATAAAGATGTGGCAAGTTTCAATTACCCAGGAACAACGATAAACGCACGGTTCCAAGGTTCTTCCCTCAAGATGATTTGTCGACCGATGACAGGCTATTTTATGGCACAAGTCGATGAAGCGGAGCCTTTCAAGGTTGGCTTCAATGCGGAACGTGACTCTGTCGTTACCCTTGCGACGGCGTTGCCTAAGGGAGAGCATCAGGTAAAGTTGATGTATGTGATAGAAGGGTTGTTCCGTACTCCAGAGTTTCATGGATTTGTATTGGACAAAGGTTGCTCTCTGGTCGAGGCTTCTCCTTTGCCAGAGCGAAAGATAGAGTTTATTGGTAATTCCATTACTTGTGGTTATGGTGTGGAAAGCATCAAGGACTCGGATCCTTTCGAGGACGAGACGGAGAACCATTGGCTTACTTACGCCAATATTGTAAGCGATAGCCTCCATGCCCAGCATACTTCTATCTCTCGCAGTGGCATCGGCGTTTACAGAAATTACAATGGACCGAAAGATGGCTCGGCGGACAATATGCCTTGGCAATATGAGTACACCTTATTCTATAAGCACGATGAGAAATGGGACTTTGCCAAGTACCAGCCTCAGTTGGTCTGCATTAATTTAGGAACGAATGACTTCTCTACCAATAATTATGACGCCGCACTTTATGAGAAGAACTATCGTATGTTCTTGGCGACGGTTCGTTCTAAGTATCCTACGGCAAAGATCGTCTTGTTGACAGGTCCGATGTTAGGAGAGAAAGAGAATCGAATCCAGCAAGAAATCCTCAATCATATTTGCAAGGATGCGAATAAGCGAGGAGACAAGAAAGTGTATCGCTTTGATTTCTCTTTCCAGACAGGTGATTTAGGATATGGCGCAAGTTGGCATCCCAGCAAGTTGCAACATCAGAAGATGGCAGGAGAGTTGCTGCCATTCCTCAGGAAAGTCATGAATTGGGAAAATTAAGTGAAAAGTGAAGAATGCTTACGAATAAATATATAGAATGACGGGATTAGCAAAAAGGCATATCATTGTCGGGATTGTTTTAGAAGTGTTTTTATTATATTCAGGTCCATTGTCAGCCAAGGGCATTGGCGAGCTGTTAGCCAAGGTGATGGGAGTCTCCGACTCAACCTATGTGACAACAGAGAAATATAATAGTTATGCCAATGTATATATGTTTGATTGTACCCAGGCATTCGATTTCTCTTTGAGTGGAGGAAAACAGCGACTGAAGTTGAAGCCAATGAACTGTCCTGATATTGGAGTGGGAGTGGGGCGTGGCTTGATGGCTCTCAGCTATTCAAAGAGCATCAACTCTATTTTCGGTGGAGAAACCAACCATAATTCCAACTTCACTTTTAACATTCTCGCCAATCGCTTTGGTTTCCAGTTTTATCAACGCAAGGTGAATGGCGATGCCGAGATAACAGGTTCGGCGGGCTTTCAGCGATATGTCGATAAGGATGGAAGCAACTTCATGTGGGATGGCGTAGGAGCCAAGGATGGCGTGCCTGCCGACTTGAAAGGTGAGAGCTTTGACGGCTTTCATTCTCGTGAAACAGGTCTGGATTTTTATTATGTCTTCAACTACAAGCATTTCTCTTATAGGGCAGCTTATGGTTATTCTACCCGACAGGTGCGGAGTGCGGGAAGCATTGTCGCTGGCGTTGCTTTCTCTGACTTCAAGAGCAGTCTTGTGCTGACCCATGAGCCTTTTATGAATTTAGAGTCTTTTGACAAGTGGAGGAACGATGAGCAAGAAACGTTCTCTTATATTCCGTGCGTAACCCAAGAGGTCGATTTCTTGTATCGTAAGTTGAGCGCAAAGTTGGGATATGGCTACAATTGGGCTGTCGCAAAGGACTTCGTCTTCAATGTGACGCTCTTTCCGATGCTCTCCTTGAAATGGAGCAAGATAACGACTTATTCGCTGACCGACTTGAAGAAGCAACAGGATGTGTATAGCGGTGACTGGAGCTTGGATTTCATGGGGCGCAGTTCTTTGCAATGGAACAATGGCAAGCTGTATGCTGGCATTTATGGTGATTTCACGACCTTTCGCTATAAGAAACCAGCGGTGAATATGTCGCAGGTTTACGCCGAGATGCGCATTTGCATGGGTGTTTATTTTGATACGTTTAAAAAGAGGAAGCATTGATTATGTTGAAGTGGTTTTATCAGTTGGGGATTGTTGTCGTTTGTGTATTGCTGGCTTCTTGCTATCAGGAGGATGCAGAGGAAAGTCCGTATGCAGGGATGGCAGACCGAAAGGAAGCGCAAGCCTATATCGTCAGCTCGTACAATAAGCTGAACACCCAGTTCCACCGTGAGGATTTCAAGGCTTTGTCGTCAGTCATTCAGTCGATGGATGCTTATGACTGGGCGGACAAGGAGTTTTCCATTGCCCAAGCCAAGAAGTATGCGAAGTCATTGCTGAATGGCGATGTCTCCGTGTTACGTGAGTTGATGGAAGCGGCAGAGCGCAATGCTGGTATATATAAGGCTGATGCCAACAAAGTTTTCCATAAGGTATCTGATGCAAGGCAGGAATTGAAGTTGGTGTTCAACCAAGATGTTACGGTAGGTTTGGGGTGGAGCACTGCTTGGCAAACTCAGTCGGACGGTAAGCCCGACCGCATGGTTCTCAACCTGTCTTTGGATTATAATGATTATTCCATGACAGGATATACGGAAGTATACTCCGATAGTATCTATTCTTCTTATCTCATGACGAGAAATGGCACTACTTTGTTGAGGCTGGCGAGAACAACGTTAGGGAAAGGCTTCTTGGCAGCGGTGACAGGACAGTCGGGAGAGGACTTTCAAATGAGAAGCACTGACCTGAAAGTGCAGTTGATGGATATGCTTTGTTTCCATGATACCCAGAACGATGTTTCTTCCATCGTAAGTTATGTAAAGGAGAATGCAAACTTGCAGCTAAGTGACCCGAAGAAGTTCTTGGAGGGTTGGACCAAGCTGAGTGATAGCCTTAGCCGTATGGTCTTGACAAAGCCCAATGGCACTTTGTTGTGTAAGATAACGGAGGAGGTTCAGCCTTTGGACGATACCTATACGATTTCTCCTTATTTCCATTGGAGCGACGACACTTCCCAAAGTCTTTCGGAGTTCGCTTCCGATACTGCCAACGAAAACTTTGCCACGGATGCGTTGTTGTTTCATAAATTATGGCAATCCTTGTACCAGTTGGTAAAAGAATAGAAGATGAAAAAATTCACCAACAGGTTAAAATAGATTAAATATTAGCCACGTTTGGTACGAGTTTAGTTTGAAAACTGTAACTTTGCGCCCACAATTTAGATAATTATATTATAAACAGTTCAATTGGCTCAAAGTTATGAAGCAATTTAATTATTTGATGCTTGCAGGAGTATTATGCTTGACTGCTTGCGCTGAACGCCCCGATTTACTCGGGGGGGGGGTAGGACTCTCTGACAATCAGATTTCTTTTAGTACTAACACTGTAAATGGATGGCAAGGATTCAGCGGTGGTTCTCGTGCGGCTGTTGCTGCTAATGAGAATGGACCGTTGAAAATGGAAAGTTCCCTTGGTTATCCTCTTTACCTCCACCCGATAGAACAGTCTGGTACTTATATTTACAATTCCAAGGATGAGTTGATTACTCGTTCTGGTGCTCTGCTGCCTAATGATGGCAACTTGCTTCGTGCGGATCATTCTGATGCCGAGACACGAGGTGCCAAGTATAATGGTACGGGTTGGACAACTTCATTTGGCGTTAGTGCCATCCGTACGGATAAAAGCAATCAACAATCCTCTTTTTTCCAAAATCTTAAAGCTACTCCTGATGGTGGTTCTTGGGTGACTACCGATCCCCAATACTGGCCTACCGATGGCTCTTTGTCATTCTACGCTTATGCACCTTATTGCGATGACAGCCATAAGATGTTGTCAGAAAAGGCAGCCGTTGATGTTGCCAATGCAAAGACCGTTCATTATGTAGCATTGGCAAATGATGTCGAACATCAGCCAGATTTGATAGTTGCTAATCACCTAAATGCCACTCATGGCTCAACGGATGCCCCAAACTCTGTTAATTTGAATTTTTCCCATGTCTTGACCGCCATCACTTTTTCCGTAGGTTCTGACATGGTTCCCGGTACAGTGAAAAGTATCGCTATCAAAGGAGTAAAGAATGAGGGTGATTTCGATTTGGCAGCTAATACTTGGAAAACATCAGGTGCTGATGCCGACTTCAAAATCGACTTAGGAAATGGTCAAGGAAAGGTAGTTACAGGCAAACAAGATGAGGCATTAACTACTGGTGACCAGACCTTGATGATGATACCACAGGTTTTTAACCAAACTTCTAATGCCAAAGTGGAGATTGTATTTAATAAAGATGGAGTAGATAAGACTCTTACAGCTCCTTTACGTGGTACTCAATGGGATGCGGGCTCTACCATCATCTATAAGGTTTCCACTTCTTCCTTATTGCCAACCCTTACTTTGAACAAAGTTACATTCCCAACGGATTGGAGCAATCATGCAG
>CAKQXI010000095.1 GCA_934281565.1 uncultured Prevotella sp. | reverse complement strand
GCGCCACTCTTGGCAATCCCTTTCAAGAGGCTAACGATGTTGCTTGCCGTCTCAGGGTCGAGGTTGCCAGTCGGCTCGTCGGCGATGATGACCTTAGGGTTGTTGAGGATGGAGCGAGCGATGGCGATACGCTGTTGCTCACCACCGGACAGTTCATGAGGCATCTTGTCGATTTTCTCGATCATGCCAACCTCGTTGAGCACTTCCTCTATGCGCTTGTTGATTGAGCTCTTGCCTTTCCAACCCGTCGCCTTCAACACAAACTCAAGGTTCTTGCGCACGCTACGGTCGTGGAGCAGTTGGAAATCCTGGAAGATGATGCCCAACTGTCTGCGCAGGGCAGGGACATCCTTGCGCCTGATGGTCTTGAGGTCTCGTCCCAAGATCTCCGCTTTCTCGGTTTCTCCTTTTACAAGGTCGAGCTCACAGTACAGGGTCTTCAAGAGCGAACTCTTGCCAGAGCCCACCTTACCAATGATGTAGGCAAACTCGCCCTCATCAATATGAAAGTTGACATTCTGCAATATACATTTGTCAGCTTGGTATATGTTTACGTTCTGATAATCTATTAACATGGTTTTATCTCGATATAATGTTTATTCCTTGCTTTTAGCCTCACGGCGCTTGCGGTCCCAGTCGGGGTCATGGCGCATCTGCAGTTCCTTGGCGATGTCCTCAATTCTCAATCCCTTGCTGGTAAGCAGCACGATGAGGTGATAGAGCAGGTCGGATGACTCGTAGACGAGCTTGTCGTCATTTCCGTTTGTCGCCTCGATGATCGTCTCAACAGCTTCTTCTCCAACCTTTTGCGCCATCTTGTTAACACCTTTCTTAAAGAGACTTGTCGTATAGCTTCCCTCCGGCATATCCTCGTGGCGCTTGTCAATGAAGTCTTGTAACTCGGAGAGAAAGAGGATAGGGTTCAGGTCGTTAGACTCCCCCCAACAAGTATCAGTACCTTTGTGGCAGGTAGGTCCCTCTGGATGCACCTTTACCAACAAGGTGTCGTTGTCGCAGTCGTTCTGGATGCTCACGAGGTTGAGGAAGTTCCCGGAGGTTTCCCCCTTGGTCCAGAGGCAGTTGCGTGAACGGCTCCAGAAAGTTACTTTTCGGGTTGCTATTGTCTTGGCATACGCTTCCTTGTTCATGAAGCCTAACATCAGTACGTTTTTGGTCATGGCGTCCTGGATGATGGCAGGGACAAGTCCGCCCATTTTTTCAAAGTCGATTTCCATTTATTTAACACTTAACATTTAACATTACGATTCATATATTACGCTCTAACCTTAATTCCTTCTTTTCGTAGGTATGTCTTGAGGTCGGGGATGGCGATTTCACCGAAATGAAAAACACTGGCAGCCAACGCCGCATCAGCTTTCCCTATGGTGAAAGCATCACGGAAATGTTGCATGGTACCAGCTCCGCCCGATGCAATGATAGGAATGCTCACTTCCTCGGCAAGTCGAGCCAAGGCTTCGTTGGCAAACCCTTGTTTTACGCCATCGTGGTCCATGCTCGTAAATAAGATCTCACCGGCACCACGGTCGGCTACTTCCTTTGCCCAGTCAAACAATCCTAATTCCACTCGCTCCCTGCCACCTTTTACATAGCAATGCCATCCGTCCTCGTCGAACCTCGCATCAATGGCGCAAACACAAACTTGTGAGCCGTAATGGTCGGCTATCTCATTGATGAGCCTTGGATGTCGGATGGCAGCACTGTTGATGCTCACCTTGTCGGCACCAGCGTTGAGCAAGCGGTCAACATCCCTCAGCTCGTTGATGCCGCCTCCCACGGTAAAGGGAATGTTTATCTCGGAAGCAACACGAGTAACCATGTCCGTAAAGGTCTTGCGTTCCTCAAGGCTTGCCGTGATGTCAAGGAAAACCAACTCGTCAGCCCCGGCATCGCTATAAGCCTTTCCCAGTTCGACAGGGTCGCCCGCACTACGGAGGTTAACGAAGTTCGTGCCTTTTACTGTCTCTCCGTTCTTGACATCAAGGCAAGGGATGATTCGTTTAGCCAAACCGCTCTGTCCAGCCAATAGCTCGTCCACCTTGATCTTTCCCTCATAGAACGCTTTCCCGAAGACGACGGCAGGGATGCCAGCGGACTCAAGAGCCTTGATGTCCTCGTTGCATGATACGCCACCACTGGCGATGAGGTGTAAGTCAGGATAAGTGTCCATCACCTCTTTGTATAGTTCGATGGCAGGACCATTCAGCGTTCCATCCTTGCTAATCTCAGTGCAAAGAACGTTACGAACGCCTTTGTCAATGTATTGCTTGAGGAAAGGGAGGAGGTCTTCGGAAGAATCCTCTTTCCAGCCATTGATGGAAATCTTTCCATTTCTCACATCGGCACCGAGGATGAGTCTTTCCGCCCCGTATTTTTCCAACCATTCCATGAAAAGGGCAGGGTTCGTGACGGCGATGCTGCCAACGGTAACCATCGAAGCTCCGTGGGCGAATGCCTTTTGGATGTCTTCTTCCGTCTTGATGCCTCCGCCGAAATCCACGGTAAGCGATGTATTTGTCGTGATAGCCCTTAGGACATCTACGTTGACAATATGTTTTGACTTAGCTCCATCGAGGTCGACGACATGCAAACGCTTGAACCCCAGTTGCTCAAAGTGCTTGGCAACTTCGACAGGATTATCGTCATAAACGGTCTTTTGGTTATAGTCGCCCTTGGTGAGGCGTACGCATTGACCGTTTATTAAGTCTATGGCAGGTATCAGTTCTATCTTCATAGCTCCAGAAAGTTTTTGAGTATCTGTTCTCCTACCTTGCCACTTTTCTCAGGGTGAAACTGGCAAGCATAGAAGTTGTCTTTATGCAGTGATGCACTATAGGGCAGGATGTAGTTCGTAGTGGCAATCGTCTCCTTGCAAAGTGGGACATAATAACTGTGGACGAAGTAAGCGTAAGGATGAGCCGATGTTTCGGAAGCACATTCCTCTTGTTGGGCAAGGTTCTTATAAAGGTCAGTCTTAAGGTTAGCAAGTTCATTCCATCCCATGGCAGGCACCTTGTCTTCGTGCCTTTGAGGAACGAAGCGCTTGACATTGACGTCGAAGATGCCAATGCAATCAACATCGCCTTCTTCGGAATGGCGGCAAAGAAGTTGCTGACCCACGCAGATGCCCAATACAGGTTGCCTTAGATCCTTGATGAGTTGGTCGAGGCGGTGTGCCTTGAGATAGTCCATGGCTTCCTTAGCCTGACCTTGACCAGGGAAAAGGATGCGATCCGCCTTTTGAAGTCTTTCGGCATCATCTGTAAGGACAGGGGTGATGCCCAAACGCTTCATGGCGCTGATCACAGAGTAAATATTTCCTGCGTTGTATTTTACTATTGCTACATCCATAACATAATGTTATTTAGTTTACAGATGCAAAGATACGTATTTTCTTTTAATCAAAAGAAAATATTAACAAAAAGATGATAAATAATCAGGTATTTATTTCAGATAGTAAGCGAAAAGGGAATATTTATTCGTCTTTATTATCTGCGGAGCGTAAAATGATGGAGGTTGCACCGATGGTGAAAAGTGTTCCGTCCTCAATGACACGGCGTTCCCGGTCACCCAAGATCTGGTTGTCGACAAAAGTACCCGTGTAGCTGGGACCGTCACGAAGTACATACTTTAACTTGCCTTTCTTGTCACGGCTGACATTGATGACACAATGGTTCATGTCGACACTGGGATCAACCGTCTCAATGGGGCAGTTGATGCCACTGTTTTTCATATAGCGACCTATCACGTTGTCACCCATATGCAATGGAATCACCTGTTTATAAGCGAATACGTTCTCAATGACAACGATGGAACCTACGCCGTTCTCGTTTGCGTTTTCATCTATCTGCTCCTCCTTGCGGGTATTACGGAGCTTCGACACCCCCATGCGAATACCGAATTGCTTGTTGCATTGGGGACAAACGAAAACCAAACTTTGTCCAGCTTGGTATTTTTTCTCGTCAAAAGTAATGAAATTGTCACATTTCGGGCAACGTACTCTCTTCATAATCTAAAAAACTTCGATTTCTATTCTTGGACTTTTGTAACCCAGCCATCGATAAAGGCTTCCTCGTCCTGAAGACGATTTAACTCATTGTAGGCTTGCCCCTCGGAACGGAAAGTGCCATAGATAACCTTTACGTTGGAATTGGTTATCAAAACCCTTGCATCCTTGAAGCCCTTAGCTTGGAGTTGGTTTACATAGCTTGCGGCATTACGCTTGGTGACACGGCTTGCCAAAACGATACTATAATAAGGTGTGCTTTGGCTAACTTCCTGTTCATCTTGTATTGCCTCGTTATTGTCAGCAACGTTGCTTTCTGGTTGGTTTCCCTCAGTTTCTTTCGTAAGCACCAAGTCGTGCGCCTCTTTTCCATGGGTGAGTTCCTTAGGCATGATGCGAGTCAGCAGACCTGTATCTATCTGGCTCTTTTGCAAGTTAGGGTTACCCAATGGAGTGGAAAGTGCGAAAAATGCAATTAGGGCAATGCAAGCTGCCGCTAAATTGCGTAAGAAACTCTTTCTGATCTGGATGAATTCCGCAGACTTCTTATTGTCGCTTTCTTCATCGTAGACGGTCATGTCAATCTTTCTCTTTTCGGCTATCGGCTCCTTGCCACTTGCCTCGGAAACATGAACAAGGTTGTCTTCCGCAACAGATTCTGTCGTGTGGTCTTCCTCGGAGGTTCCCATTTCAGAAATGGTGTGCATATCAAAGCTTCCAAGACCGTACAACTCTGGTGTCAAGATACCAGCTTCGCAAGGCTCGAAAGTGTAGTTTCCATCTTCGTTGAGATATAGTATCCCAATGTCGTTCAACTCATATTTCCCTGTATTCTCCAGATGTTGGCGAATTTCAGCAACCTCATCCGCGATGCGGTTGATAGCCTCAGGATAACTGATGTCGTATGCTTCCACATACGACTGTGCCAACAGGGAATCGTTCATCGTAAGCTGGGGATTGAAGCCAATGGTTCTCAGTGGTGGCAAGAACAGGTTGTCTTTGCCATCATAACGTGCATCTACATGATGAGCCATGAAGCCACCGAAGTCGGGGACTATCACGCAATCGTTGCTCAAAAGTAGGATCTCTATATGTCTTTCTAGTTCAATCACGAGTGCAAAGGTAGCTATTTTCCCCGAAATAGCCAAGTGTTTTTACAAAAAAAAAGTTATAAGTAATAAAAAGTTTAATTTGTTTTGGTATTCCACTAAAAAGCTGTATCTTTGTCCCCTAAAATATAAAAGGTATAAGCAAATGGAATATACAGAGACAGAAATTAAGGGCGTGTGGGTCATTGAGCCTCGTGTGTTCGACGATGCACGTGGTTATTTCTTTGAGGTCTGGAAACAAGCAGATTTCGACACGCATATTGGACATCCTGTAAAGTTTGTGCAAGACAATGAATCGAAGTCGAGCTATGGCGTGCTTCGTGGTCTCCATTATCAGAAAGGCGAATATTCACAAGCGAAGTTGGTGCGTGTCATCAAGGGAAAAGTTCTCGATGTGGCAGTCGACTTGCGTAAGAGTAGCCCAACCTTTGGCAAATATGTGGCAGTGGAATTGAGCGAGGATAACAAGCGCCAGCTTTTTATCCCTCGTGGCTTTGCCCATGGCTTCTTGGTACTCAGTGAAGAAGCCATCTTTACATATAAGGTGGATAATGTATATGCTCCCCAGCATGAGGCAAGCATCCGATGGGACGATGCGGATATTCATGTGAATTGGCCCATTGGCGAGGACGAGGTCTTGACTTCGGACAAGGACTTGAAGAAAGCGTGCTCATTCCGTGATGCCGAGGTTTTCGAATAAAAGAAATGCAAATGAAACGTTTGTTGATAATACTATTAAGCTGCCTTGTGCTTCTTGCCTCCGGGTGCGGGAATAAGGTTGAAAAGCATCCAGTTTTCCAAGAGGATGTTGCCGCCAAGAAGATGCTGCAAGGTATTTGGCTGAATGACGACGAGGATAATGTCGCTTTCCGTGTTGAGGGGGATACCATCTATTACCCTGACTCGACCAGCCAACCCACCTATTTCTATATCCAGTCGGATACGCTTGTCATGTGTGGTTCCAATGAGGTAAAGTATCCTATCGTGAAGCAAGCAGATCATCTCTTTATCTTTAAAAACCAAAATGGGGATGTTGTCAAGCTGGTCAAGACGAATGATAAATCGTATATGAGACAGTTCGTGCGCGAACATCCAGTAGCCCTTAATCAAAATACGCTTATAAAGCGTGATACGGTTGTCGTCTTTGATGGGGAACGATATCATCTTTATGTGCAAGTAAATCCTACGACATACAAAGTTTTTAAAAGCTCATACAATGATGACGGTGTGGAAGTGGATAACGTTTATTATGACAACATCGTCAACGTGAATGTCTTTCATGGAGCAACGAAAGTCTTTTCCCGTGATTTTCACAAGAGAGATTTTAGAGGCGATGTGCCTGCCTCGTTCTTGACCCAAGCCATATTGAGTGACATGGTGTTTGGGAAAGTCGATAAGTCGGGTATACATTATCTGGCGATATTAGCCATGCCAGATAGTTCGTTGAGTTATCAGGTGGAAGTGACCATCTCGTTTGATGGAAAGATGAAGATACGTGTCGTCGAGGCATAGCTTTTAATAGAAATAGTTTTAAATCAATATAATAATGGCAAATAAGAAGAAAAGATGGCATTGCTTGCCTGGTCAGTCTCTTACAGAACTGGATAAGCAAGTGATGTATTGGGAAAATAAAGGAAAATTAGTGCCTACCCGTGAGCTGATTAAAACTCCAGAACAAATAGAAGGCATTCGTAAGAGTGGCGTTGTAAATACAGGTTGTCTTGATGAGGTGGCAAAGCAAATCCATGCAGGTATGAATACGCAAGAGATAGATAATATCTGTATGCAATACTGCAAAGACCATGATGCAATCCCTGCCTGTTTGAATTATGAGGGATACCCTAAGAGCGTATGTACGAGCATCAATGAGGTTGTTTGTCATGGTATTCCAAAGAAAGAAGATGTGCTCCAAGAAGGTGATATAGTGAATGTCGACATGACGACCATCGTGGATGGTTACTATGCGGATGCTTCTCGTATGTTTATCATAGGCAAGACTACGCCAGAGAAAGAACAGTTGGTGCGTGTTGCCAAAGAATGTTTGGAAATAGGCGCGGAAGTAGCCAAGCCTTATAGCTTTGTAGGTGACATAGGCCATGCGATAGAGAAACATTGCAAGAAATATGGTTATGGTGTCGTGCGTGATCTTTGTGGTCATGGCGTGGGACTACAGTTTCATGAGGAGCCAGAGGTGTTGCATTATGGGCATCAAGGAACAGGTATGTTGTTGGTTCCCGGCATGGTCTTCACAATAGAGCCAATGATAAATATGGGAACATGGCGAGTGTTCATTGACGCTGATGATCCATACGGCTGGGAAGTTATTACCGGTGACGAGAAACCATCTGCTCAGTGGGAACATACGTTTGTGATGACAGAACATGGTGTGGAAGTGCTGACATATTAATATATTGTATAAGGTAAAGTAAGATGAGAAATATGGAAGAGCAAAAGGATATATATATATTAGGTATTGAGAGTAGTTGTGATGATACATCGGCTGCAGTACTTAAGAACGGTGTGCTCTTGAGTAATGTGACAGCTTCGCAAGAAGTCCATAAGGCTTACGGTGGAGTAGTGCCAGAGTTGGCTTCTCGAGCTCATCAGCAGAATGTTGTGCCTGTCGTTGACCAAGCCATTAAGCGCGCGGGTATCACCAAGGAACAACTAAGTGCGGTGGCATTTACTCGTGGACCGGGTTTGATGGGCTCACTATTGGTAGGCGTGAGCTTTGCGAAAGGATTCGCACGTTCACTTAATATACCGTTGATAGATGTCAATCACTTGCAGGGGCATGTGATGGCGCATTTTATCAAGGAGAGTGAGGATGACCAGACAGCCCCTCCGTTCCCTTTTATCTGTCTTCTTGTGTCTGGTGGAAATTCTCAGATTGTCAAAGTGAATGCTTATAATGATATGGAGGTCTTAGGGCAGACGATAGACGATGCTGCGGGTGAGGCTATAGACAAGTGTGCCAAAGTACTTGACTGGGGGTATCCTGGTGGTCCAATCGTTGATAAATACGCTCGTCAGGGCAATCCTCATGCTTTTTCTTTTGCCGAGCCACATATTCCGGGCAAGAACTATAGTTTCTCAGGCTTCAAGACAAGTTTTCTTTATAGTTTGCGCAAGTGGGTAGCAGAGGATCCTGATTTCGTAGAGAAAAATAAGTTTGACTTAGCGGCAAGCATAGAGTTTACCATCGTTGATATTCTGATGAAAAAATTGCGTATGGCGGTAAAGGAGACAGGCATCAAGCATGTGGCTGTAGCAGGAGGTGTCTCAGCCAACAATGGTTTGCGCAATGCTTTCCGTGAACATGCCCAGAAATATGGATGGACGATATACATCCCTAAGTTTAGTTATACCACGGATAACGCTGCAATGATAGGCTGTGTGGGTACCTTTAAATATCGTGATAAGGATTTTGCCACCATTGATTTGCCAGCGTTCTCGAAAGTAACATTTAAATAGAACAACATAATGGAATTTGAAAGTAAGATTTTAAGTCAAGGAATTCAAGGAATTCTTTACAATAGTGATAAGACTCTTGGCACGGCAGAGAGTTGCACGGGTGGTCGTATTGCCGAGGCGATTATCTCTGTTCCAGGGTCGTCCAACTACTTCAAGGGTGGCATTATCTCATATACCAATGAGGTGAAAGAAAATTTGCTTGGCGTAAGCCATGAGGTGTTGGAAGAACAAACAGCAGTTTGCGAGGAAGTGGCGAAGGAAATGGTGTTAGGGGCAATTAAGGCTTTGAATGTTGATTTCGCCATATCAGCAACAGGTGTAGCTGGTCCAACAGGTGGTACTCCAGAGATACCGGTGGGTACGATTTGGATTGGCTATGGGAGTAAGGATGATGTACGTACCGTGAAACTTTCCGAAGACTTCGGGCGTGACATTAATTTGGCTATTGCTACGAATACAGCATTGAAGTCGATGTTGGAGTTCTTGCAAGAGCATGCAGAAGATTTGAAAAAAGAGTAAAGGCTTTCAGCAAGAGCGCATTAACGCCTGAATGCTTAATGAAAGCCGAAAATGAAAAAAATCCTTAAAAGATTCATTTCTTTTAGGGATTCTTTTGTATATTCGAGAAATATTTGTAATTTTGCACCCTGTTTGGAATAGGTATCAATTAACGAATTAGAAAATTAAAGATAGAAATGTCTA
>CAKQXI010000094.1 GCA_934281565.1 uncultured Prevotella sp. | reverse complement strand
TCCTCGCTGGTGTTGAGGATGACGTAGTAGCTGAGGAGTCTCACTATACAAAGCCTGAGGAGGTTGTTGATTTCGCAACTCGTACAGGTGTTGATTCATTGGCAATCTCAATCGGTACTTCTCACGGTGCTTACAAATTCAAGCCAGAGCAGTGCACACGTGACCCTAAGACTGGTCGTTTGATTCCTCCTCCATTGGCATTCGATGTATTGGAGGCAGTAGAGAAGCAGCTTCCTGGTTTCCCAATCGTACTCCACGGTTCTTCTTCTGTTCCTCAGGAGTATGTTGACATCATCAACAAGTTTGGTGGCAAGTTGCCTAATGCTGTTGGTATCCCAGAGGATCAGCTTCGCAAGGCTTCTAAGAGCGCAGTTTGCAAGATTAACATTGACTCAGACTCTCGTCTTGCTTTCACAGCAGGTGTTCGCCAGACATTCGCTGAGCACCCAGAGTACTTCGACCCACGTCAGTACTGCGGTAAGGCTCGTGAGTACATGGTTGACCTCTATAAACACAAGATTACTGACGTTCTTGGTTCTGAGAACAAGTTGGCTAACCTTGACTAATTCGTGTCTTCAATTTGTAGAACGAAATAAAAAAGGGGCGAAATCCATAAGGATTTCGCCCCTTCTTTTTGTCGTTATGAAAAACTTCTCTTTGAGAACTAATCTTTTAGTCTCATAAATGCTTTTGGCAAATATTCTATCAAGTCGCTTGCAATAAGGCTCTCCTTACCTAAGTCATTGATGGCAAGGTCGCCAGCCAATCCGTGCAAGTACATTCCCAGTCTGCAAGCATCGTCTCGCTTATAGCCACGAGCCAGCAGAGCCGTAATGATGCCTGTGAGCACATCGCCACTCCCAGCAGTTGCCATGCCACTGTTGCCTGTCGGATTGAATTCAACGTGCCCATCGGGTAGGCAGAGTGCAGAATAGTGTCCCTTTAGTATAATGTATGCTTGCAGATGCTTGGCAAGTTCGCAAGCTTTTGCCAGTCGTTCATAGCAGCTTGCGCTTGTGTTACCGGATAGTCGGTCGAACTCCTTAGGGTGAGGTGTCATGATGATCTCTTTTGGCAGTTGCTGCATCCAAGCACGATGGCTGGCAAGAATGTTGATGGCATCGGCATCGATGACGATAGGATGACTGGTTCCTCGAAGTTGGGCTATCAGTGCGATAGCTGTAGTTTCATTGGTGCCAAGCCCGGGACCAATACCGATAGCATCAAATCTCTCGGCATCAATAGGTGCGCTGAAGATAGCATTTTCCGAATCCATCTGCAAGACTGCTTCGGGTACGGAGATTTGCATGATGTTGTAGTTGTATTTGGGAGTATGGACAGTTACTTTCCCTGCACCAGCCCTTAGACAGGCTTTGGTAGCCAAGACTGCGGCACCACTCATGCCATAGCTGCCTGCAATGAGAAGTGCATTTCCCATGTTACCTTTGTGGGCAAAGTCATCTCGAGGTAGCAATAGCTGGCGAATGTCTCTTTCCTCCAAGATGCGATACTTGCAATCGGTGTTCTGTATGAACTCGTGTGAGAGTCGAATGTCGAGCACTTTCAGTCTGCCAAGGTATACTTGGTTGTCGGCAAGAATCATTGAGAGTTTCTTTTGCTGCAGAGTGAGTGTCAAGTCTGCATGGATGATATTGGTATGTATATTATAGGTGTTGTCTTCGCACATCAGTCCACTTGGGATGTCAATGCTTACCACTTTGGCTGGTGACTGGTTGATGTATTTGACCATGGCTGCGAACCCACCAGATAATGGTTTATTGAGTCCACTACCAAAAAGACCATCAATCACTAAGGTGTTGTCATTGAGCTTAGGTGGATCGAAATTAACAGTAACCTCAGTAAACTGTTTAGCCAACTTGTCATTCAATAATCGCTTTTTGTTGGCGGCACAATCAGCCGATAGCTTATTGTGAACATTAAAGAGATATACCGAAACAGAATAACCATCTTCTGCCAACAGGCGGGCTACGGCAAGAGCGTCACCTCCGTTGTTCCCTGGTCCTGCGAATACCACAACGGGAGTACGGTTCGACCATTCTTCTTCAATGTTTCGAGTGATAGCCTTAGCTGCACGCTCCATCAGATTGATGGATGTGATGGGTTCGTGGTCGATTGTGTATTTGTCAAGCTCATGTATTTGAGCACTCGTAAAAATCTTCATAGTTAGCGTGTCGTGAATAGTTGTAAAATATCATGTTTATGCAAAAGTACTAAAAAAATGCAGAAGAGAGTAAGATATTCCGTATTTTTTTCGTAATTTTGCACAAAATAAAATATAGTAGACTATGAGCATAGTTAAAATCAAGGACAAGACTTTTAAGACTTCCATTCCAGAAGCCGAGATATTGAAGAAAGTTCAGGTCGTAGCCGATCGTATAAACAAGGACATGGAGGACAAAAATCCTGTGTTTCTCGCTGTGTTGAACGGTTCGTTTATCTTCGCTGCCGACTTGATGCGTATGATAACAGTTCCAAGTGAGATTTCTTTTGTAAAGTACGCTTCTTATTCAGGAACATCCTCTACAGGCAATTTAAAAGAATTAGTAGGACTAAACCAAGACTTGGAGGGCCGCCATATAGTTATTGTGGAAGATATCATTGATTCTGGTTTTACCATGCAGCACATGGTAGAGGATTTGAAATCAAAGAATCCTGCCTCCATCCATATTTGCTCGTTGCTTGTAAAACCTGGCAACTTGAAGGTAAACCTCGACATTGAGTATCCAGTAATGGAAATTCCTAACGACTTTATCGTGGGCTATGGTCTGGATTATGACCAGCAAGGGCGCAACCTCCGAGACATCTACACGATAGTGGAGTAGGAAGGAGGTCTAAATAATGTGGGAGAAGATTAGTGATTATTGTTTGGATGTCTCCAAGTACTTTCTAACTGCGGTGTTTGTGGCTTCCCTGATGGTTGATTTAGGAGATGTGCGCTGGCTACTTTATTTGATAAGTATAGTCTTAGGAGTTGGCTTTTTTTGTATCGGATTATATTTTAATATAAAAGATAAGAAAGAAAAAGACAGAAAGCGTAGAAACTTAAGAAAGTTTAGTAACAAAAATAGGAGGATATGATATGGATGCATTGTTTGTATTGGGAATGATAACAATTCTCTTTTCTATAGTTTTTGCTGTAATCTTGTCTCCAAAGGGTCAAAAGTGGATGAATGGAGATTGACTATTTTTTGAACAATATAATTTATATAATATATAAAAAAGAAAGATGAAAAATATTGTAATTTTCGGTGCTCCAGGTGCAGGTAAAGGTACCCAGAGCGACAAGATGATTGAGAAGTATGGTCTTGGTCATATTTCTACAGGTGATGTTCTTCGCAATGAAATTAAGAATGGTACAGAACTAGGTAAGACCGCTAAAGGCTTCATCGACAATGGTCAGTTGATTCCTGATGAGTTGATGATAGACATTCTCGCTAATGTTTATGACAGCTTTGGCAAGGAGCATAAAGGGGTAATCTTTGATGGTTTCCCACGTACTATTCCACAAGCTGAGGCTTTGAAGAAGATGTTGGCAGAGCGTGGTCACAAGGTTGCTGCTATGATTGAGCTTTCTGTTCCTGAGGACGAGTTGATGGCACGCCTTATCAACCGTGGTAAGGAGAGTGGTCGCTCTGACGATAACGAGGAGACAATCAAGAAACGTTTGAACGTTTATCATACCCAGACTTCTCCACTTATTGATTGGTATGAGAAGGAAGGTATCCATCATCACATAGAGGGGCTTGGCACAGTAGATGAGATTTTCGCTCGTGTTTGCAGTGTTATAGACGCACTTTAATCGTAATGTTAAGTGTTAAATGTTGAATGTTAAATTGGGCTAACGCCATCTATGCTTGTTTAGTATCGGGGCTTTTTTCATTTAGCACTTAACTTAACACTTAACATTTAACATTTAACATTAAAAGAATATGGCTGAATCCAATTTCGTAGACTACGTAAAGATAAACTGCCGCTCAGGTAAGGGTGGCAAGGGGTCCATGCACCTGCGCCACGTGAAATACCAACCTAATGGCGGTCCTGATGGTGGCGATGGCGGACGTGGAGGAAGCATCTATCTGCGTGGCAACCATAATTATTGGACATTGCTACACTTGAAATATCAACGTCACTTTTTTGCCGAGCATGGTGGAAATGGTGGACGTGATAAATGTCATGGTACTGATGGCAAAGACATCTATATTGATGTGCCTTGTGGTACGGTTGTTTATAATGCCGAAACAGGTAAATATGTGTGTGATGTTACCTATGATGGGCAAGAAGTGTTGCTTCTCAAGGGTGGTCGTGGTGGACTTGGCAATTTCCAGTTCCGTTCTGCCACTAATCAGGCACCTCGTTATGCTCAGCCTGGTGAACCTATGCAGGAGATGACCATCATCATGGAACTGAAGCTCTTGGCAGATGTAGGTCTTGTAGGTTTTCCAAATGCAGGTAAGTCTACCTTGTTATCTTCTTTGTCAAGTGCACGCCCAAAGATTGCAAACTATCCATTTACTACGCTCGAACCGTCGTTGGGTATCGTAGATTATCGCGATCACCAATCATTTGTCATGGCAGATATACCAGGAATTATAGAGGGTGCGAGCGAAGGAAAAGGTTTAGGATTGCGATTTCTTCGTCATATAGAACGCAACTCTTTGTTGCTTTTCATGGTGCCAGGTGATACTGATGACATCAAGAAAGAATATGAAGTACTCTTAGGAGAATTGAAAAATTTCAATCCAGAGATGCTCGACAAGCATCGTGTGTTGGCTGTTACTAAGTGTGACTTGCTTGACGATGAACTTATTGAGATGCTCAAAGAAACTCTGCCAACCGACCTTCCTGTTGTGTTCATTTCCTCTGTCACAGGACAGGGATTGACTGATTTGAAGGATATTCTTTGGCGTGAGCTTAATTCAGAAAGCAATAAACTTCAAGAAATAACCTCCGAGGATACTCTCGTTCATCGTGACAAAGATATGAGCCGCTTCCAGCAAGAGCTTGAAGCAGAAGGCGAGGATGAGATAGAGTACATCGATGATGATGAAATCGAAGATGTAGAAGACCTCGAGGATTTTGAATATGAGTGATTAAGTGAAAATGATAAAAGAATATATGGTAGCCGATGGTGTCATGGCTTTCTCTACCACTCGCAAGGGTGGTGTAAGCACAGGCAACTATGGTGAATTCAATATAAATGAATATTGTGGTGATGAGCCTGCTAATGTGGCTCAGAACCGCAAGATTTTGGCTGCAAAACTGGGTATCGCCGAGAATCATATCCTTTTGCCCCATCAAGTGCATGGCATGGAAGTGAGACAAATAGGAGAAGAATTTATGACGCTCCCAGAGAACATACGTAAAATGGTGTTGGAAGGAGTGGATGCCGTGATGACTGACTTATCGGGCTATTGTATCGGTGTGTCTACTGCCGACTGCATCCCTGTATTGCTTTATGATGAGGCTCACCATGCCGTTGCTGCCATTCATGCAGGATGGAGAGGTACTGTAGGACGTATTGTGCATAAGACGATTGCCTCTATGCGTGCTTCTTTCCAAACTAACCCTGCGGAACTAAAGGCTGTGATAGGCCCCGGTATCTCACTTGATAACTTCGAGGTGGGAGATGAGGTGTATGAGGAGTTTGTACAAGGTGCGTTTGACATGAGTACAATCGCTGAACAACGTCCGAACTCTAAGAAGCAAGGTAACTTGGAGCAACCGCTTAAATGGCATATAAACCTACCTTTATGCAATGTTCAGTTATTGGAGCAAGCTGGTGTCAAGGCAGAGAGTATATTGCAAGCAGGTATTTGTACCTATGATCATAGTGAAGAATACTTTTCTGCTCGTCGCCTTGGTACGGAGTCGGGGAGAATTTACACTGGAATTATTCTTAAATAATGATGATTTTAAACCTAAGCAAGACATTGAGAGAGGTTCTATTGGGAGCAACGGTTACGGTCTCATTATGCTTGGTGCATACTACTTTCACATCCTTTGCCCCAGTCAAGAACCAGTTTACTGCTGCCGAACAGCAGCAAATAAGCATTGCTACGCCAGGCTTGTTTGATCAAAGCAATGCCTTTAACGTAGATTTTGAAATCTTTCGTGACAAGGAATATTCTTTTCCACTCCCAGTGGGAAAGGCTAATCTTGTGTCAAATAGCATCCTTAAGATCGAAACCAAGAAAGGTGATGCTGTCAAGGCAATGTTTGATGGTTATGTGCGCCTTTCCCGAAAGACAGAATCGAATGGCAATGTCATCGTCATTCGCCACGATAATGGTTTGGAAACTGTTTATGCCAATAACGCAGAAAACTTAGTGAAAGTGGGACAGCATGTAGAGGCAGGACAGACCATTGCCATTGTTGGAACAAAGAACAGTGAGACCTATTGTGAGTTTAGTATCATGGTCAATGGTGGTCGTATCAATCCTGAGACCATCTTAGAGGTGAAAAGTCATAGGCTACGTAAGCAAACAATCCAGTTTCGTAAGAATGGAAATCGTGTGAACGTTTCAGTTATAGGAGGAAAGAGTTCTTCTGCCTCCTCTGATAAAGATAAAACGGTTTCAGATAACAAGTCAAAAGGCTCGAGGGGACTAACATTAGACCCTGATGAGGTAAATGATCCTTTTACCATTACCAATACATTTAAACTTGATTTGGAGAAGATTGAGAAAGGGCATTGGGCTTATCCTTTGCCTGGTGCCCATGTCATCAGTCCGTATGGAGGTAAGCGCCGTCATTCGGGCGTAGACTTGAAGACTCGTCCAAATGATGATATTGTGGCAGCTTTTGATGGGGTAGTAGTAGCATCTGGCCCATTTTATGGCTATGGTAACTGCATTCGTATTCGTCATGCTTATGGTTTTGAGACTCTTTATAGCCATCAATCAAAGAATCTCGTCAAGAAAGGTGATAAGGTAAAGGCTGGTCAGGTGATAGGGTTAACGGGACGTACTGGTCGTGCAACTACCGAGCATCTTCATTTTGAGGTATCGTTTGGTGGCAGGCGCTTAGATCCTGCGATTATCTTTGACCATAGCAGCAAGAAGTTACAACCTTCGACTTTGATGCTTACCAAAGGTAGTGGAGTGAAGGCGAAGCGAAACTAAGTCGTACCTTTTTAAAAGAAGAAATAATAGAGTGTATCTTATGATAATGATAAAATCCTCGGAAAGTTATTCAGTGTAACTTTCCGAGGATTTTTATTATATGCGATATAAATATAGCAAGTATATTTATTTCTTCTTTTGTGATTTACGGTTAGCCCTCTGTTGGCGGTATTTCGCTTTCTGTCGAGCAGAACCGCTGCCATGGGCTCCCGTAATATATTTCTTTTTCTTTGCCTTGGTCTTTACCTTGTCGTCGTCCTCTTTCTTAGGACCACCACCTGCTTTGAAGACCATGCCACTCATGATAATATCGTCTATATCACTCATCTGAAATCTTAGTTCTTAATTATTTATTCTTAATTAAAATTAGTGGTGGAATAAGCGAACATGGGTAAACGCCATTGCTATTCCATACTTGTCGCAAGTTTCAATAACATTGTCGTCACGGATACTGCCACCAGCTTGTGCAATATATTCAACACCACTCTTATGGGCACGTTCGATATTATCACCAAATGGGAAGAATGCATCACTGCCAAGTGCAACGCCCTTGTTCTGTGCAATCCATGCTTTCTTTTCCTCACGAGTCAGAGGTTCTGGCTTCTCAGTGAAGAACTGTTCCCATACACCATCTTGGAGAACATCTTCCCACTCATCACTGATATATACGTTGATGGTATTGTCACGGTCGGCACGACGAATTTTCTCCTTGAATGGCAAGTTCATTACCTTAGGACATTGGCGAAGCCACCACTCATCAGCCTTGTTACCAGCCAGGCGAGTACAGTGGATACGGCTCTGCTGACCTGCGCCAATACCAATGGCTTGACCGTCTTTTACGTAGCATACAGAGTTGCTCTGTGTATATTTTAAGGTAATGAGCGAGATGATTAAGTCGCGCTTGGCATCGTCAGAGAATGTCTTGTTCTGTGTAGGAATGTCTTCAAAGAGTGCAGGGTCATCAAGTTTAACCTCATTGCGCCCTTGTTCAAAAGTAATGCCGAATACCTGTTTGTGCTCAATAGGTGCAGGAGTGTAGGTTGGGTCAATCTTGATGACATTATAAGTACCCTTGCGCTTAGCCTTTAATATTTCGATAGCCTCAGGGGTATAGTCAGGAGCAATGACACCATCGCTGACCTCACGCTTGATGAGTAATGCTGTAGCCTCGTCGCAAGTATCACTCAAGGCAACAAAGTCGCCATAAGAGCACATACGGTCAGCACCACGGGCACGAGCATAGGCACAAGCCATAGGAGTAAGCTCGAAGTTAACGTCATCAACAAAGTAAATCTTCTTCAAGGTATCACTTAAAGGTAAGCCAATGGCTGCACCTGCAGGTGAAACGTGCTTGAAGCTTGCGGCAGCAGGCATTCCTGTGGCAGCCTTAAGCTCTTTGACAAGTTGCCAAGAGTTGAAAGCATCAAGGAAGTTGATGTAGCCAGGACGACCGTTGATAACTTCAATAGGAAGCTCACTACCATCTTCCATGTAGATTCTTGATGGTTTTTGATTCGGATTGCATCCGTACTTTAATGCTAATTCTTTCATTTTTTCGCTTTTTGTGGCAAAGTTACAAAAAGTTTCGGAAAATATCCTATCTGTAGTCGTGTTTTTAACAATCATACGGCTGTTTTTCACAATCAGCTAAAAAATACCATAATTTTCTATCATGCTCCAAATCTTTTTTGTACTTTTGCACCCATAAGAAAAGTAATAAAGAGTTATGTTATGAAAAAGGATTTAGAGGCAATGCTTACCAAGCATCATGCCAAATTGAGTGCTCATGCTTTGAAGAAAATTTGGGGATATATATCAGGAGCAGAGAAACCTTCAAGGAAGACATTGGATAAGTTAGCTTTATTAGCAGGTTTCCAGAGTTGGGACGATTTTCATGATGCGCTTCATGGAGATGATGATGCTCGAGTAAACTATGAGGGAAAAAACTAAAAAGGAGACCAAGTTGCAGATACAACTATTGGTCTCCTTTTTATTCTTTTTACATAGGATAATAAGAGAAGTGATTATTCAGCGTTCTTCTGAACAGTCTTCTTCTCAGCGATACGCGCCTTCTTACCTGTGAGAGCACGAAGGTAGTACAACTTAGCGCGACGAACCTTACCACGCTTGTTCACCTCGATAGAATCGATAGCTGGTGACTCGATAGGGAAGA
>CAKQXI010000093.1 GCA_934281565.1 uncultured Prevotella sp. | reverse complement strand
GTGAAAGAAATCTTCTTGTCGGAGAGAGTGACACTTGACATTCCCTCACTTTCAGAACATGACACTAAGGATGACGATACTACCGATAAAGATACTAATGCCAACAATAAACTTGTACTTTGCCTTTTAATGTATATCATTGCTTGATAGCTATTATGTCTGCTGACTCCCAAAGCAGATGATTACTAAAACAGGCTCAATCTATTCAAAAGATATTGGCGTAGGAGTCCTCTTACTTTCTTTTGCCCTTGTGTATTGAGGTATTCGGAAACCTTCGGAATCAAGGACAAAAAGCAAAAGGACACATCTACGCCAACGAGACATATATATAGATAACACAAAGTACACCCCTCCTTATTGAAAGGGCGCACTTGTGCCGTGATATATACACGTTATTATAGACATCCACTGCCATCTTCCTCTGAATTCCGATATGAAAGTTCCGAATTTCCAATACATCATCAGAAGCAAACGTTGCGAACGTCAAATCTCAAAAATAGAGTCAAATCACTGATTAATGCCAACAACGCATTGTCAGCCATCTATGAAATGACAGTGCAAAAATAGTAAAAAGAATTCAAAGCAGCAAGAATTCTAAAGATTTTCTTCAAACAGTACCAAGTTCTCCTCTTTTTATGCAAGCAACCACTTCCATATAGGAATAACTTGAATTGTTATATCATCTCGCTTTATTTCTCTTTCTTCATCTTTACTAATAATCAGCATTTTGCGCATTGGCAATACTTTGTTTAATCGTATCAAGGCATCAACCTCCCGCTTTTCAGTCTCAGAGTCCGACAAAGAATAGGAAACTTGGATTGCCAAACTTTCATCAAAAACAACAAAATCAACTTCTATACCTTTATTATAGAAATATACCTTGTCACCATACAACTGTCGCAAACGAATGGCAACTTGATTTTCCAATAAAGAAGTTACAGGATTTATTAAAAATAGGTTGAGAATACCATTATCTATAAAATAGTATTTCCTGTTGGATTCTTTATCTATAAGTTTGGTCGCAATATTCTCAAAAGGCAAAATCAACCATGACTCCTGAAGATAAGATATATAGTCAATCACTGTATCAACACTAATCTTCTTACCGACAGTAGAAGCTATGCTGGCTATACGATTATAAGATGTCGGTTGCTTGACACTTTCTGCCAACTTACGAATCATAATGCGCAAGGCAAAATCATTGCGTACTTGATGACGAGTTACTAAGTCGCCAAAGAATATCTTATTGAACAAACTACTGATCCATGAACGCTTGTCACTCATCATCAAAGTTTCGGGCAAGCCACCATCATAAAAATATTCCTCATACGACTTAACAATGGCACTACGATACTTATACAAGGCATTCTTATCCTCCATATCTATTTTCTTTACAGAGAGGAACTCCCTAAAAGAAAATGGATAAATATCTTTGATGAGATAACGACCACCAAGAGTTGTAGCTATTTCACTACTCAACATCTTAGCATTGCTTCCTGTTATATAAACCCGATAATTTGTATCAGCAAGTCTACGGGCAAATTTCTCCCAACCTTTTATATTTTGAATTTCATCAAGAAAGAAGATAGGACGATGATCATACATTTCCTCATAGCTACATTTTATCAAATCTAAGTCTGAAATATCCATGGCATCAATACGATCATCCTCAAAATTGAAATAAAGTATCTCTTCTATAGAATGTCCCAGTTCTAACAAGTGATGAATCTGTTGATACATCAAGTAAGATTTTCCGGCACGACGAAGTCCTACAAATACATAATTTGCATTTGGTTCCAAATCGTATTGTCTTTTCTCAAATGAAAGTTGTGATACGAAATCTTGATAATAACTGATAAGATATTTAATGAGATCTTTTGTCATAGCAGTATATTTTAATATTTGGGCAAAAATAACACTTTTAATTTATTTTTGCAAGTTTTATCGAGTATATTCGATAAAAAATATGGTGTTTTATCGAATATACTCGATAAAACACCATATTTATAGGCTACCATATATTATGGTATGTCAGTTATATTGTACTACTTGATATCATCATAGGCATTGATAGCCTGCTCAAAGCGAGCATCTACTGCCTCGAAAGTATAAAGACCATCCGCATTCTTATCCAAGCCTTTGAGGCTAAGAGGGAATATCTGTGGAGCATGCTCAAGATCGAGTGGAGCATTCTTCTGGAGCTGGTCAGTACTTTGATATACCAAATTGATGCCAACGAAATTCTTGCCAGTAGTCTTGTCTGTCCAAATCTCATAAACAACCTTAGAGCCAATAGGAGTAACCTTTTCGATAGAGTTAGGAAGACTGTATTTCTCTACGCCAAGAGCTGCATTGACAGAAGCAATGTTTGAATCATGACCACAGAGGAATGTGAACTTGCGATTCTTTGAATTCAACTCGTCTTTCATATACATAAGCAATGGATGAGCCACATTGGCAGCTACGATAGGAGCCGTAAAAAGAACATCACCATAAACATCTTTCACCTTTGCGATAGCTGTCCAGTCCTCACGAGTAAGGTTCTCACCGAAAGAAGCTTTCTGAGGATCTGCTTCTTCATAATACTGAAGAATAAAGGCATCGGATGCAGAGTTGAAGTTCTTCATAGTACCTTTCATACCCGGTTCCTTACCCTTGACAAGAGTAATCTGGGTATCGTTATATTTAATATCGCCATACAGCTTGAAAGCCTCACTCTCTGGATAGTCGAGTGTACGGGATATATTGCTATAACTCTGTTTGAGGGATTTAGCCAAACCCTCAAGTCCATTCTTACCACCCAAGGCATTGATCTGCTTCATTGCCTCTGCCTGGAATGCAGGGCTTACCTTTGTGAGTACAGGATTGAAGACAGGATCCATGGTTGATGGAGTGTAGCGATGATAAACACTAAGACCGCCTACTGGCATGAAAGCAGTTGAAAAATATGCTGCGGTAGCGATACAACGCTGCATAGAGTTGGCATATACATTAACCTCGTCAACCGTTGGCACATAGTTTTCCTTAAAGAGACCTTCGCTAACAGTCCATTTGCGGAAGAACTGTCCCATCTCTGTTTCCAATACACCACCTTTAAGAGTCAGTTCACTTGCCGCAGAGCTCCAGTTGGTCCACTGATGAGTAGTCATCTTACTAAGAGCGGAGCCATTGGTTGACAGAGGGCTACGGATGTTATGACGAGAAAGAACAACAACTTCCTTAAGTTGATACTTAGCATGGAATGCTGCTGAACGCTGAAGTTGCGCTAACATACTACCTGGCAAGAGAAGTGCCAAGATAAGCATAAAATAATTGAGTCTTTTCATGAGTTATATTTTTTATTAATGGTTTTACTCTTAATCTTTAGAACTTAATCTGCAAACGAGTCTCGAGAACAGAGAACTTGTTCTTGTCTGCTGTTACTGCAAGCTCCGTATTGTTAGAACCAGCATTTACATAATGACCGCTGACACGCCAAATCATATACTTATTGATATAATAGTTCATGGTGAGTGACCAGTCACTGAGCTTGCCACCACGGATGTCACCATCGTTCATGTCTGTATAGTTGTAAGCAGCAACCAACTCCCAAGACTTAGGATCAGGAGTAGCGATACCAGCATCGCCCTTTACATAAGAATACTCGCTGTTGAGCAAGAAACGGAGGTTTCCATAAGCACCCCACGCAGAATAAGAAGGAGCATCACCACTGCGCTTTACATTCATATGGATATACTGGGTCTCAAGACCTACGTGTCCCTTAGCTATCATTATCTCTGGAGAAATCTTAAAATCACTCTTGGCATCCTTAAGTTCAGTACCAATGGCAGTGATAGAAGATACACGAGTAGGATAAGAAGCAGTCCATTTCATATTGCTACGATTCTTGGAAGCAAGCTCATAGTTCAAGCCCACGCCAATTTGAAAGAGATTGCCACGCTGGGTCTGGGGACGATAAATCAAACGGCTCATGACACCAGATCCTTGATAACCTGTCTGGTTAGCTGTTTTCTTGAAACTCTGGTTGTCGGAGTAGAGAGAGAAAGTACCCATAAACTTATCCTCGCTATGCTGGAACATCACACCCAACTGACGAGCTCCGACACCGAAAGCAGAGTGAGTTTCTGGTTCCTCCATGGCAACCTTGAAACTGGAAGATGTAGCACTCTGATAACCAAACTGATGAACGAAGTAACCAGCACGGATTGAGTTTTCTTTATCGAAGTCATATTGCAAGAATACATCCTTTACAGAAAGAGAAGAACGGGCATAACCAACATCAACCTTGGCTTGCCACTTGCCATAAGTAGCTTTCATGCCGACACGAATGTCAGGTACATTGAAGCCACTTTCTGTTTGTTCATCTGCTTTATCATTAGAACTATGCATTGCAGCACCATCCAACAGGATACGGCCTGATGGTTTAACCACTAATTTATCTTCTTGAGCATTTGCGCCGGCTACACAACAAAGACAAAGAGCCACTGCGCTTATGATTTTTTTCATAATCGTAACATTTAATTAATTAAGAAATAAGAAATTGATTACTTTTTAGCGTCCCAAGGCGTAGCAACAAAAGTGCTTTTCTGAACTTTGCCAGCCTTCACGAGTTTGGCAAACTCTTTCTTTGCAGCCGCTAAATATTTCTGGAATTCCTCATTAGCGTGCAAACGAGCAACGACAGCCGAGGCAACGATACGAGCTGCATCAACATCGCTTTGCCAGTGATAACCACAAATAACACGACTTTGTCCCATTTCAAAACCACGCTTCAATATCTCATTCTGACGATCAGGATTAATCTCTGCAAGAACAAGTGCTTCTGCCCATCCTATTGTCGTGTGTCCTGATGGATAAGAACCATTTGTAGAAAGTTCACCCTCTTGTTTTGAGTTGCAAGTAGGAACACCATAATACTTGAATGGACGGATACGGTTGTAATATTTTTTAGCACTACGTGTAGCTAAGTCACCAGCATCCTCACGCATCTTATAAACGAGCTTGTAGATGTTTGGAGTGCCCTCCTTTGTTATAGAGACACCGAAAGCCTCTGAGAAGTTCTGGGCTACATCCTCAACGTTTGCATCAGCAGCAGCTTGGTCACCACGCTCTGTGTTACGTTGCTTCAATCCCCAATAATAACGAGACTCATCATTGAACCATTGCAGGCTACCCATCTCTGGTGGAGGAGGAAGAAGGTCGAGTGAACTTGGCTGCTCACCATCCTGAAGGAAAAAGAGATCAGGATTAGTACGAACATCCTTAATCTTGGTTGTAGACTGTGCGAAAGAAGCAGATGCTGACATAAAGAATGCCACAAATGCTACAAATAAAGTTTTCTTTGTCATTGTTTTTGTTTATTAAGTTTTAATTAAAATTGTAAAAATGGAGCTAAATCTATTTCCGGCTGCAAAATTAAATATAATCAAGCAAAAAGAAAAGTTGCATTTGGTTATTTCTGCAAATAAACCAAATGCAACTTTTTACAATTCTTTTATTATCAATAACTTAAGGTTCTGTCAGTTGAAGCAAATAATATACTATGCTTTCTGGATACTGTTGGTGATAGTTGCGTAACAATTCTATATTTTCACCTATCTTACCATGATAAAGTCGACTGATCACGGGATTAAGATTGCCATAGATGCCCAACATCCCCGGTATAAGACTGCGTTTCACTTTCTTGTCAGCTAACAATATGACGAGCACTTTCACCTGTTGGCTTGAGCTCGATGTAAAATGCAATATATCATGAACCACCACTGGGTCGATTTGCTGAGTGATGGCAAAGAAAGTATCTATGAGTTGAGAGATATGCTCCACGTTCTCTTTGCTTGTATCTTCATCTTCGGCATAGGCACGCATGAGTTTGCGCAGACGATGAAGCGCTCCTATCTGTTGTATGCGCAACTCAATGGGATGTAATTGACGAAGCAAGGATGCCCTGTCTATCTCTGATACTTTTTCTCGAAGCTCATCCAACTGTTTCAACAGTATCTCTGCCATATGGGCGTATGTTCTCTGCTTCTTCAGGAACCTTTCACGTTTGTCAATATAGTTTATTATCAATTCCAAGGATGCTTCTGAATAGAGTCTGTCATTGAGGACATTGATTTGTTCAAAATACTTTTCCAAGTCATCCAATGGCTTCTCGTGAACATAATCATTCCAGTGTGCGATATGTGTCATCAGTTCTGCGTTCACACCATAGATAACCAAGGCATCTTGGAATGAAGTCTTGAGGAACTGCATTTTAGCATTGAGTTCCGCTACACGATTCAGCCATCGTTTATTGGTACAGAACTGTGCAATGATGCGATCAACCTCACCTGACTCCTGTGCTTTCAACGAATCGTCAATGAATTGTTTACTATCATAATAATTCAGTTTCTTGATGCGGTCAATCTGCTGTTCCTGTCCCTTGACAATCTGAAGTACCACATCTTGGTTCAGGCGTGCCACTTCTGATGACAATTGAGCCAACTGTTGATATACCTCTTTCCAATGTGGCGTATTCACATCAACTTGTTGCAATAGCTTCTCTATTTCCTTTATTCTTTCCGTTTCGGCTGTCGAAAGGTCATCTATCATCATATTCAAACCGCTTAGTCGCTTCTGAAGATCTTCCACTTGCAGTCGCAACTGATTTGATTCGCCTCTATGCTTACTTCTCCTGCTCATATAATAAGTGACAAGCATAAGAGCTATGAATAGGATAACCATAAGGATCATCCATATACTAACGATGTGATTGTGGAAATGAATCCATTCCGCAGCATTTTCCTTATCTGGTGTAACTATCATAACTCCAAGGTCTGAACCCAGATAGAGTTTTCCTGCTATCGAGATACAAGCCGATGGCTCAAAGCTAATGTCAGAATATAGCAACTTCTGCTTTTGGATATGTCCTCCATGAATGGAATAAGACAGAATTCCCTGCTCGGGCAAGGTGAATAGCAAACTATCACCAGAAAGCAACATCTTTTTATGTCCCTGCGCATCTACACTCTCACCCAAACGACTCATAATCTTATGATTATTGAGAAGATACATCTGTGAATTATAGCCTTTTGTTATGACTACCGCATTGATGAATGTCTGATCTTCAAAAAACTCAATTTTATGAATACCATCGGACGAATAGTAGAACAATCCATCGTTAAGCGTACTGATATAGGTATCGTTTGTCTCGGGAACTGTATAGAAAGAAGTGATATACTTTCCATGCATTGCTTTCACTGTATCTACTCGATTGGAAACGATGTCTAAACTTAACAACTCGTCTTGAATACCAATAAGTACACGCTTCTGCGATGGCAATGCCGTCATGGCTGTTACGTGAGTTCCTGTCTCCAGCAACATCTTAGGTCTTGACATGATTTGATTGGCAAGGAAAGAATCATACAACTTTAAACTATACAGTTGGTTTGTGGCTGTTATATAATAAATTGTATTGTTAATTACGGACAAAGCCACAGGCAATTGATCTCTTTTCAGTTGAAACACCTCTTTGGCATTCTTACTGTTTTTGGTTGTAGTATATACTTGCCCCGACTTGTTCACCATATAGATGGAATTACCATCTTGTGCTATCATTTGTAGGCTGTTTCCATTGCCCGTAGCATCAAAATGATGGGGTAGACGACGCTCATTAACTCCAGCTATCACCACGAAATAATTGTTACCGTCATCGGGTAAAATGGTATTATATGCTTGAGCATTCACATCATTCCAAAGGTCTATCATCTTGAAATGCTCCATATCATTGGAAAGGTAAACAGACGATGGTGCCAAAAACACATTGGTTTCGCCATAGCGACTATAATTAAGTACCTTGAAATCAAGTTGATACTCCTTCAATTTAGTACCATCGGCATTTAATAAGATTAATTTGTTGTCGGCAAGTATATAGAGCGTTTTCTTATCCGCATATACCTTGCGAAATTCCATGCCACGATTAAGGACATTGAATTTTTTCAAGACAACATCATAGCGTAAAAGCCCATTGTTCACCTTGGCATATATGTATCTGTCGGCTATCACTGCCAAATGATTAATAGGGGCAACGTGTTGATAATTTTTATTCTTAAGAGGGTATATCGGGCGTAACATTTGGACTGTGTCAGCAGTCAATGGCACTTCAAACAACCCTTGTGATGTAGCGGCAAACAAGTGTCCATGAACCATCTGAATATCGTAAGGCGAATAATGCGAACCTTTATTTCGCATGGTGTATGTTTTGCCGAGTCGCAGACTGTCACCTTGGAGATGCCACTTCTGAATTCCACTGTTTCGTGAAGCTATCCAGAGCATCGTAGAATCATGAGTATCGCGCATGACATCATAGATTTTGTCAAGTCCAGTTTTGTAGTATTGGCGCTTCATGCCTTTCACAAAGAATATATCGCCATTCTCGTCACCTATCCAATAGCCCTTTTCATCAGCAGAAACAGATGAAAGTTTATGGCAGTAGGTATACATCTTTTGCGAGTTAATCGTATCGGCAGGTTCTTTCTTGCACGAACCCAAGGCTATTGCCATGAATATCCAAAGAAAAAATTGTCTATATCTCATATCATCTCTTAACTGTATCGAAACATATATTTCGCAAAGATAACCTTTCTCGGCAATATTTCCAAATATTTAGTTAGAAAACTGCTCCATCACTTATCATTTTTTGTTCTATAATCAAGTATTTGTTTTAATGTGCGATTTCCAAATAGAAGTGCAACATTCTTCGGTGGAGCGCAAGCCCTAAGACTATGAGGAACACCGCAGAGGTTTGCCATGCGGCTGGAGGCGCGATGCCTCCAAAGAGCAAGTTATTGCATAAAGGTTGATATTCAGAAGCGATACAAAAAAGAGAGAGAGAAACATTTGTTCCTCTCTCTAAGATTAATTATTTTTGTATTGCATATGATGTATAAACAATTAACCTCAGCGCAAAGATACACAATAAGTGTGTTACTTCAAAGGAAAATGAGCAAAACTTTCACATATTTATATTTAATAATGTTAAATTAAGACTTAAAACAGTTTCTATAGATGCTATGCCACTTTGGGGATATTTTCGTTTCCATGAACTTATATAAAAAAGACAGTTTATTATCATACAATCCTTTTCTTCCTATCTGTCTTACATCAAGAAATAGCATAACTACATGATTGCTTGCCATAAAATACTTATTTCGTGCCATGAACTAAGTATTTACTGACTATAAATAGCTATTTCCAATCACACAACAATACAATAAATAGGATTCAGCAGGGCAGACGCATTAAATATTTTACTTATTAACATATGTGTTGTATTATTTTAACTTATTGAATATTAACATTATATATTTATATATATGAAACCCGTTGGCGGAATTAATTTCACAAATAAAAATGAATAAAAAGTTGTGCATATCTCTGATTTTTAGTAATTTAG
>CAKQXI010000092.1 GCA_934281565.1 uncultured Prevotella sp. | reverse complement strand
GCTCTCCACTTGTGTACAAGGTACCCTGGGTTGCGTTTGGCTGAATGATATTACTACCACCATAAATGTTTATGATGCAATTGGAATGTTCGTCTAATCCCATTATTTTTATGATTTTTCCGAACGACACTGAACGAGATACGTACAGTTCGTGAACGGATTGAGAATGCTTATGAATCGATTTGCGTGACTCATGCCTTTGCCATACTTTTGCACTCGTAAACAAAAAATATGTTGAACCATTTAAAGATTATATGATGTATGGACAAGACAACGAGTTTCGTTAAGGTCTATGGAAGTGCTTCATTAAGGTGCCACACAGTGCTTTATGACACCCTGACACAGTGCTTTATTAGACCCCCACCAAGTACTTCATGAGGTCTATAGAAAGACTTCCTTAGACCCTATAAAAGTGCTACGATAAGTGGCAATAACTATATTTATCAAACCATTTAAAAATATATTATTATGACAAAAGCTTATAAGGCTTCAAAACGTACTATTCAAATCGGTGCTCGCAAAGGCGAGACAGTGTATAACGCAATTCCTGTTAGCTATGGTGTACTTACTACCGAGGATGTTGCAGAACAAATTGCAGCTGAGTCCACCGCCAGTCCCGGTGATGTTAAAGCTGTTCTCGACCGCTATGCTCACTATGTAGTGCAGAATTTAAAGAAAGGTTATTCCATTGAATTGCTGGGATTTGGAACGCTCTATATCCGCTTTATAACTGGAAAAGGCGTAGACAGCGAGAAAAAGGTGACTGCCTCACTTATCAAGGGATTAATCCCTGGCTTCCGCCCTTCGTTCAAGTTGGTAAACAAGAACCGTGTCTATGACTTAATTCCATCGGCTGTGAAGTTAGTGAAGTATAACGGCACCATCGTGGAAGACAATGATGAGGACGACAACACTTCTGGAAAAACTGACAAAGACAATCCAGGAAGCAATACTGAAAACCCAGGAAGTTCTGACAGTGGAAACAGTTCCGTCCAATAAAAATCGCTAAGTTTTGATTGTTAAACCTTTTAAATTCATAAAATGACAAAAGAAAAGACCAATAAGATCAACTGGGCTTCCTTGTTGAATGCCTTTGTCCAAGCTGTCATCGCAGCTCTCACGGCTCTCGGTGTCAGTAGTTGCACACCTATCACTAATTTACTTTAAACATTGAAGAACAGAACAAGTTATATGAGGAGCGATGATGTCAAGTACATCATCCTCCACTGCTCTGCCACAAGATGCGACAGAGACTATACAGAGAAACAACTCATGCGCGACCATCTGGCTCGTGGTTTCCGAACCATCGGCTACCACTTCTACATCCGTAAGGATGGCACTGTCAGACAATATCGCAAGCTGTCAGAGGTAGGTGCTCATTGCAAGCCCTACAACCGTTGTTCCATTGGTGTTTGTTATGAAGGAGGACTGGACGAGCATGGTCGCCCCTGTGACACCAGAACTCCAGAACAGACGGAGCAACTGATATGGCTGTTCTTGAAGTTACTGAAGATTTTCCCCAATGCCCAGATAAGGGGTCATCGGGATATGCCAAAGGCAGAGCCTAAGGCATGTCCATGCCTTGATGCTCACGCCGTGTTTGGCTATCTGGAAAATCGTTAGTTTTACTTTGCTTCAGTACTAAGGTTTGCCACTTCATATTCTTTCTAAATAGGAATATGGGGTGGCTTTTTTCTTTGTTTCTACTCTATCTTTTCCAAGAAGCAACGAGGTATATAGGAGGTGGCTACGGCACAGATGCCTTTGACGGTCACCACCAAACGATGATTGTGCTTGATGCGCTTGATCTCACCCTCCAGACCTTTGAACCGTCCGTCGATAACCTTTACCCTTTCGCCTTTCTTGTACTTGTCAAGCTCATCATCCATGAAATACTCCAAGCCTTCTTGGTCGCCAGAAGATACCATGATGAACATAGCCATTTCCTTATCGGATATGGCAAAAGGGATGGTCTCATTCTCTCGTTTGCGAGTATAGAGGTTAGCCAAATTGCCTAACGTTCCCTCTACCGTGGATGTCTGCATGACAGTGGAACGGAAAAACAACAGCGATGGAACAATAGGTATCTCTTTTGTCCTTACGGGTTTGCCAGAACAATGAATCTCCACAACTTTGGTAGGAGCATAGACTTCTATGGAATCAATGCGTTCCAACAATTCCTTGCACTCCACTACCTTATTACGAAATACTCGCATGGCAAACCAATGCTTATCGTGACTTGTTTCTGACATTCTATCCTTAGACTTCCTATTATTGTAAAGATACATTTTCCCCTATTCCTCATTCATCCACCAACAAGTGACATAAACAAGGAACAAAGAGGCTGAAACCAGCTTAACTTTCCTCTTACCGGAAAAGCCCCTGATGTTCGGCGTATCTCCTGACCCAAGCGATACTTAACCCGCAACCTCCTGAAATAGCTTTGAATACTTATCTTCTCCACCATTTGCAAATGCAAAAATAAATAGAATAATTGGTATAAACAAACTTTTTAAGTTCTTTTTCTTTTTTTAACGCTCTATCCAACTTTGGCCACCCCACAAACAATGTTGAATGTTGAGTGTTGAATGTTTTATAATTATATTGTACCATATATTACTTTCCAAAGTATATTAATATACATTGCAAAGTATATTATATTACTTGGGCAAGTAACATAATATACTTTTTACCTTTAACTTTTAGACCTTTTTAGCCTTAGAAGTTTCCATACTCCTTTGCCATTTCTTTATTACCAAGATAGGTCTTCTGGACGTCCTTGAAAGTGTTTTTTAACGCTCCATCTTACAAGCAAGCTAATACCAAGGCATGAAAAAAGGGAACGACCCCTCGCGGACCATTCCCTTTCCAACATTATGTACGAGAAAAAAATTAGTTGTTCTCTGGACGAAGTTTACGTACTGTAACGCCAGCCTGCCACATTTCCTTGTTGCGCATAGCCTCGAGTTCAGCATTCAACTTCTCACGATAATCAGGCTGTGAGTTCTTGTCGATTGAAATCTGAGCCTCATTACCTGTCTTGACAGAATAGTAAAGCCACTCCATAACTGGCTTGATAGCCTCACGGAAACGAGGAGCCCAGTCAAGAGCACCACGCTGAGCTGTCGTTGAACAGTTAGCATACATCCAGTCCATACCCTTTGCACCAAACAAAGGACCAAGGCTCTGGGTCAATTCCTCTACCGTCTCATTGAATGCCTCTGATGGTGAGTGACCGTTCTCACGAAGCACGTCATACTGTGCCTCCAACAAGCCCTCGATAGCACCCATCAATGAGCCACGCTCACCTGTAAGGTCTGACGTTGCCTCACGCTGGAATGTAGTCTTAAACAAGTAACCTGCACCGATACCAATACCGAATGCGATGGTCTTTTCCTCTGCCTTGCCTGATGCATCCTGATATACTGCGTAAGAGCAGTTCAAGCCACGACCCTCGCAGAACATAGTGCGGAGAGAAGTACCTGAGCCCTTAGGTGCAACCATGATGACATCGATATCCTTTGGTGGAATTACGCCTGTGCGATCGCTCCAGTTAATAGCGAAACCATGTGAATAGTACAATGTCTTACCCGGTGTAAGATATTGCTTGATCTTTGGCCAAACGGCGATTTGACCGGCATCAGAAAGCAACATACAGATGATAGTACCTTTCTGAACGGCTTCCTCGATAGAGAACAAAGTCTTACCAGGAACCCAACCATCTTTCAGACACTTCTCATAGGTTTTACCCTGACGCTGTCCTACGATGACATTGAAACCATTGTCGCGAAGATTACAAGCCTGACCAGGACCCTGGATACCATAACCAATCACTGCGATAGTTTCGTTCTTCAATACTTCACGTGCTTTCTCCAATGAAAATTCATGACTGGTGACAACTGTCTCGATTACGCCACCGAAATTCATTTCTGCCATAATAAAAAGTTTTTGTGCGACACCGTTGTGGAGCCGCGGGTTATACTTATCCATACGGATGCGAGCCTCACTTATTCAAAGAAAGTCTTTTGATCCGTCCACCATCTATCCAAGAAAGCGGCTCTGGGTTTATTCCTTTTTTAAATTCGGGTGCAAAGGTAATGATTTAAAATGAAATCACCAAATTTTTCTTTCAGTTTTTAATAAATTTAGCCTTACTCCTTACAACTTCCATTTCTTCTGGGTTATTTTTGCACACTTTCGTAATCTTTATGCAATATTCGTTCTCCCCTACTTCCTCTTGATAGAAGTTGAGTTTGTCCCCTTGATGACTCTCTGCCACGTATGCGATCTCAAGCCTTTGCAAACGATGGGTCTTGAAATAGTCTATATCGAAAAGGTCAAGGATATGCTCGATATATTTCACCGAATTGATATGTCCATTCACATCCACATCACTATAATAAGTATCTATGGAACGGACAAACGCTGCCTTCGATGACATCTTCACTCTCGAACTGGCAGCTATCGGACACTCTTTTTCCTCATCGATATATTCCTTGATAAGTCCATCGTTGATAGAGAATATATCCACTGGTTGGCGAGTATCTGTATCTATCATTGCCCACACACTCTTGGCATAGCCATGGACCTGTTCATCTTTCCCGACAATCTTGAAGTCACGTGCCGTGAAATATTTCATGGCATTCTCCACCCATGTCTCCACAAAGAACTTGTCATAAGACCGTGGCATATCGGTCATCTCAATGGCAAGGCGGCTCAACACCCATGTCTTGTGGCGAGGCATGAGATAACTCATCCCATAACCACGGTCGTTGCTATGGAAATCGGCTGCATTTAAAAGATGATTTCCCAAGTGTCCCATAAAGAGACGACTTGAGAAATCACAATGGAAAGGTTCTGCCATGAACTCATAGCGACCTACCTTACTTAATAATGTCTTATTCATCACCTTGTGTCTTCAGATAATCAGAGATTGGCTCATCAAAACTCCTTGTCACGGCTATGCGACCGCTACGAGTGTACTGCAAGAGACAGCCGAAGCCATTGAGCTGATGAAATAAGTCGGCTATGTCCTCCGTCAGTCCTGCCAAGAGCACAGTACTGTAAGTTGGGTTTACCTCCATCATACGGGCATCATGCTTACGGATGCAGCGTGACACCTCTGGATTTTCAAGCAACACAGGGGTGGCAATCTTAAAGAGAGCCACCTCATGGATAAAGAGTTGGTCATCCGTATAATAGTCACTCTTTACCACATCTATCTTCTTCTCGATTGCCTTGTTGATCTTCTCTATCTGCTCCTCATCGCTCCATACCGTGATGGTATACTTATGGATATTCTTGATGCTGCTGGCAGACACATTCAAGCTCTCAATGTTTATCTGTCTACGTGTGAACACAGCTGTAATCTGGTTCAAGATACCAGCAATGTTCTCAGAGTAAACGAGCAACGTATATAATTTCTTATTATCATCCATCATCTTATATGTTTTTAATAATTGAGTTCGAGTTGCATTTCCTCCACGCTCTTGCCTGGCAATGTCATCGGCACAATATCCTCTTTCTCCTTGATGGCGCACTCCAAGAGATAAGGCCCCTTGGTAGCTATCATCTTCTCGACCTTTGCCTTCAAGTCCTTGCGGTCGATGACCACATCGTATGGGATGCCATACGCCTTGGCTATCTCGGCATAGTGAGGGTTCATCATGTGGGTGAACGAATAGCGACCACCAAACATGAGATCTTGCCACTGTCTTACATTACCCAAGTAGTTGTTGTTGAGCAATATCATTTTCACAGGTGCCTGCTGCTCCATGATAGTACCCAACTCCTGAATGTTCATCTGGAAGCCACCATCACCAAAGAAGCAACATATTGTACGGTCTGGTGCACCAAATGTAGCACCGATGGCTGCTGGCAAGCCAAAGCCCATTGTTCCGAAGCCACCACTGGTGACGATAGACAATTTCTTCGTAAACTTGAAATACCTACTACTTATCATCTGGTTCTGACCTACATCATTGACAAGGACCGCCTCATTGTTGGTTGCCTCAGTCACAACATTTGTCACCTCACCCATCAAGAGAGGTCCTTCGGTAGGATGAATATCTTTCTCGATAACCTTTTCTTGTTCCTGTTTGCGATATTCCTCGAAAGAAGCAATCCACTCTTGATGGTCGTTCTTCTTCAACAATCGGGTAATAGCTGGTAAAGTTTGCTTACAGTCACCTACCACTGCTACATCTGTCTTGATAATCTTGTCTATCTCAGCCCGGTCAATATCCAGATGAATAATCTTCGCCTGTGGAGCATACTTGGACGGAACACCTGTGATACGGTCGCTGAAACGCATACCGATGGCGATGAGCACATCACATTCCTGTGTCTTCATGTTGGTAGCATAAGAACCGTGCATACCCAACATACCCATATCCAAAGGATGGTCGGTGGCAAGGGCGGAAAGTCCTAATAAGGTACGACCAGCAGGTATATCTGCCTTTTCCAAGAACTCGAGCAACTCATTATGCGCACCTCCCAGTTCCACGCCATGACCTACCAAGGCGAAAGGCTTCTTGGCGTTATTGATGAGTTCGGCAGCCTCTGCTATGGCTTTCTCGTCAATCTTCGGATAAGGCTCATAAGAGCAAACCTTGTCACATTTCACTGGCTCCCATTCGCAAGTACCCACCTGCGCATTCTTAGGGAAGTCGAGCACCACAGGACCAGGACGACCACTTCTTGCTATATAGAAAGCACGGCTAACAGCCCATGCAACATCTTCAGGACGGCGTATCTGATAAGCCCATTTCGTAATAGGCTGAGCCACACCTACAAGATCTACTTCCTGAAAAGCATCGGTACCCAAAGCACCCACACCCACCTGACCAGCAATAACCACGATAGGTGTAGAATCCATCATGGCATCAGCTATGCCCGTCAATGTATTAGTAGCACCAGGACCACTTGTCACCAAGGTAACGCCCACTTCGCCACTGACTCGTGCATAACCTTGAGCAGCGTGAGCAGCAGCCTGCTCGTGACGTACCAAGATGTGATCAAACATCTTCTTCTCTCCTCGTGTGTAACCATACAGAGAGTCAAACACAGGCATAATAGAGCCTCCCGGATAACCAAATATGGTCTTTACACCCTCATTATGCAAGGAGCGCATCAATGCCTCCGATCCTGTAATAACTTCTTTTGCCATTTATCTTTCGTTTACTATTCAATAACTCTAACACCGCCCTTGTCTGCTGAGCTTACGCTCTGTGCGTATGCACGCAAAGCCTTGCTAACCACACGGTTTCGCTTCAATGGCTGTTGTGGGCGAGCTGCCAATTCCTCATCGCTCAACTTCACGTTGATACTACGGCTTGGGATGTCAATGACAATGATGTCGCCATCCTTTATCTTGCCGATATTGCCACCTGCCGCTGCTTCTGGGGAGATATGACCAATGCTTAAGCCTGATGTACCACCAGAGAAACGACCATCCGTTATCAAAGCGCACTCCTTGCCAAGATGACGGCTCTTGATGTAAGAGGTAGGATAAAGCATCTCTTGCATACCAGGACCTCCCTTAGGTCCCTCATGTGTAATCACTACGCAATCGCCTGAGTTTACTTTTCCTCCAAGGATACCCTCACAGGCATCTTCTTGAGAGTCGAAGCATACGGCTGGCCCCTCGAAATGCCAGAGTGCGGAATCTACACCTGCTGTCTTTACTACACAACCATTTTGTGCTATATTACCAAAGAGAACGGCAAGACCTCCATCCTTGGTGTAAGCATGCTGAAGGTCACGGATACAACCATTCTCACGGTCGGTATCAAGACTCTCCCATTGAGCATCCTGACTACCCATCACAGTAGAGAACTTTCTACCTGGAGCAGAGTGGTAAATACGGTCTGCCTCTACATCTATCTGACTTCCTGTAATATCATATTTCTTCATCTGTTCACCAAGTGTCTTGCCATCCACTCGCTTTACATCACCATGAATCAAACCGCCCTTATTGAGTTCATTAAGGATACCTAAGATACCACCTGCACGGTTGCACTCCTGAACGCTATATTTCTGGGTATTAGGCGACAACTTGCAGAGGCAAGGAACCCTGCGACTCAACTGGTCTATGTCTTCCATCTTGAAGTCAGCACCTGCTTCTTGAGCCACAGCCAACAAGTGGAGCACAGTATTGGTACTGCCACCCATGGCAATATCAAGGGTCATGGCATTCAAGAAAGCATCACGGGTTGCAATATTACGAGGCAAAACGCTCTCATCACCGTCTTCATAATAAGCAAAAGCATTCTTTACTACCTGACGAGCTGCATCCTTGAAAAGCTGGATACGGTTCTTATGAGTAGCCAAGATCGTACCATTGCCAGGAAGACTCAAGCCTATTGCCTCAGTGAGCGAGTTCATGGAATTGGCGGTGAACATACCAGAGCAACTACCACAACCCGGACAAGCACACTGCTCAATCTTGGTCATTTCCTCGTCACTCACACTCTTATCAGCACCCTTAATCATAGCTGTAATCAAGTCGGCGTTCTCACCATTCCAGCGACCAGCCTCCATAGGACCACCAGAGCAGAACACCGTAGGAATGTTCAATCGCATGGAAGCCATCAACATACCGGGGGTCACCTTGTCGCAATTGGATATGCAAATCATAGCATCAGCCTTGTGTGCATTGACCATATACTCAACAGAGTCGGCGATAATATCACGGCTTGGCAAAGAATAAAGCATACCGTCATGTCCCATAGCGATACCATCATCAATGGCTATCGTATTGAATTCGGCTGCATAACAGCCCATTGCTTCGATTTCCTTCTTGACAATCTGACCGATTTCGTGCAAATGGGTATGACCAGGCACAAATTGGGTAAAGCTATTCACAATAGCGATGATAGGTTTACCGAACTGCTCATGTTTCATACCTGCAGCAACCCACAATGCGCGGGCACCTGCCATTCTTCTGCCTTCAGTACAGACGCTACTTCTTAATGGATGTTTCATATTGTTTTTATATCTTTTATCCTTATATTTATATAATTGGATGCAAAGATACTGAGAAATTATGTAATATCCAACAATTTTCACATAAACTTTCTCATTATCGCATATTTTGCTAGCTAAACCCCGTAAAAAGTTACGAATTATAAGCAAAACTACACATTTTACTTAAAAATGAGCAATAACACCCATGAATAAAAAAAAATCCCCAAGGCAAAAGCCTTGAGGATTTTTATATTTCAAGTATTTATCTTTCAATTAGTCCTTTGTGTTATCATTGAAAGTAGATACACGGTTGAACTCAACCTGCTTGAAGAGCTTGTCAGTTGCGCCCATACCCTTAGTTGTCAAACGATTAGCCTTGATCTTGTACTTCTTAACCAAGATAGTCTTAACAGCATCAGCACGCTGCTCAGAAAGCTTCTGGTTGAACTCCTTAGAACCCTCTGGAGAAGCATAACCCTTGATCTCAACGTTAGCCTCTGGGTGATTCTTCATGTAC
>CAKQXI010000091.1 GCA_934281565.1 uncultured Prevotella sp. | reverse complement strand
AACTTAGCCTCAATCATCTCAGCCTTCTTATCCTTGATAACCTCTGCCTTGACAATCTCCTTTACCTGTGGGTCATCAAGACCACGGAAACCGATGCGATGGATCTTATCAAGAACGACAACCAACAAGTGATTGTTGTCTCCACACTCATACAATGGTGAAATCTCACCCTCTTTTCCCTCGAAAATCCACTTCAAGGCATCACGAGTAGCATGAATATTGGCAACATAATGAGAAGATGTAGTAACATCTTTCAACTCCTGTACCTTATAACCATTCTTTGCTGCATTCTTAAGAAGATCATCTGCCTTCTGATTAGCACTTACAAAGCTGGAGAACTTATTGTAAGCTGTACGATAAGTACCCTGTGAGAAATCGATGGTCTTCTTGATGACAGCTGCGGTATATTTATTGATCATACCCTTGCGATCTACAACCTGAAGAACTACATAGCCCTGTCCCAACTGAAGTGTATTGAGTGCATTGACAGATGCAGTGTTCAAAGTGTTGATCAAGTTCTTGTTGTCCTTGTCCATAGACTGAGCAAACTCATACTGCTTGGTAGTCATCCACGCTTTCTCACCCGTCTGACCATACTTCTTGGCAATAGCCTCGAAGTCTGCGCCACCAGCGATAGCATGATTGATGGAATCAGCCTTTGTCTTAGCCTCATTCACAGAGTTGGCGACAACCTGAATCATACGATACTGGATTGAGTCAGGCAACTGTTGCTTGCTCATCAACTTAACGACATTCAAAGTATTGTCCATTACATTAGCCTTAACGCCAGAGGTAGAACCAACAGACATAGAGTCAAGCTCTGCTGCGATGTCCTGTGGGAAAGCATCCTTTCCTACTGGAATACCAAGGTAAGCGACTGCAGAACCAGACTTGCGAACAACATCCGTTGGGTCAGCAGCTGTAGCCAACTGCTTCTGATAATCAGCGAACTCTTTGTTCAGAGCAGCACGGTCTGCGTTGGAAGCATCCACCTCAACATCAACGAACTTGACGTCACGGCTCTCAACAGGCTGCTTGAAGCGAGCTTTCAACTCATCATACTTAGCCTTCAAGTCACTATCTTCTACCTTAACCTTGTCATCCTGAATATCAGTATAAGGGAAAGCAGCCAACTGTATCTGGCTTTCCTCATTTTCCTCCTTGAATGCCATCTTAGCCTCTACTGGGTTTGACAAGAAACAATGAGCAAGGAGAGACTGATACTTCTGAGCCAAAGTCTGTTGGCGAAGTGTCTTCTCAATGAAAGACCAATACTTGAAAATCTTGTCATACTGTTCCATCATCTGAGGATTGGCTGAGGCGTTAGCTTTCTGAGCCTTGTAATCAGCCAAGAACTTCTGGAGAGAAGATGCATCGAAACGACCAGTCTGCTGATTGACAAATGGAGTCTGCTGAAGCATTGGATTAGTACCAGTCTTCAAGATGTCCTGAAGCTCCGCATCAGTAACAGTAAGACCAAGCTTCTTAGCTTCTTTGGCGATAATCTGGTTCTGAACGTATGTGTTCCATACCATATCCTTCACCTGATTCATCTGCTCCTCAGGGAGGTTGTCTTGTCCCTGCTGCATCTTAATAACCTCAGTATACTCATCAACGAGCTTCTGGAAATCTTGTACACTGATTTTCTCGCCCAACACTTCGCCGACTTGCTGGCGCTCATTGTTCTTTGCAGAATCACACGAACGGAAAGCTTCCTCGGCAATGAATGCGAAAAGTCCAAAACTGATAATACATACCAGTATGACACCTCTCTTTCTAATTTTTCCTAATGCTGCCATTACGTTTTAATTTTTATTCTTGTTTTTATTTTCTTCTATCCATCATGGTAAGCGAGTATGGCATCTACACACTTTCCCACAAATTGCCTACAAAAATACAAAGAAAATTGGAAATAAGGGAATTTTTTAATGCTTTTTTGTCGAAACTGGGCAAAAAGGCATTAAAAAACCAAATAGTCTACATGATATGTAGTTGTACTAACTCTATCTTACGTGAAGTTGACTTGATGATCTTGAACTCAAAATGCCCGAATCTTATCACCTCATTCAACTTAGGAAAGCTCTGATACTCATGAAGTATCAACCCACCGACAGTCATGTATTCATCACTCTCTGGCAAGTCCAAGTCGAACATCTCGTTCACCTTGTCTATCTCCAGACGAGCCGACAATATATAGTTTCCATCTTCGGTTTTCTTGGCTACATACTTGGATGAATCATGCTCATCTTCTATGTCGCCAAATATTTCTTCCACTATATCTTCCAAGCTCACCAATCCACTCGTGCCACCGAATTCGTCTACGACGACACCCAGCGATTTCTTTTGTTGCAAGAATATCTGCATCAGTTTCTGGGCTTGCATTGTCTCTGGCACAAAGGTAAGGGAACGGATATGGTCTTGCCATCTCGTTGGATTATGAAACATTTCCGAACTATGGATATATCCCTCGATATGATCTATGTCCTCTTTGTACACAATAATCTTGGAGTTACCGCTCTCAATGAACTTCTGTTTCAGTTCTTCCAAGGAGGCATCGATTTCCACTGCCTGGATTTCCGTTCTTGGCACCATACAGTCACGCACTTTCGTATCAGAGAAATCAAGTGCATTCTGGAATATCTTCACCTCATCATTGATGTCGGAATCATCCGAAGCATTGTCAATGCTTGACTGCACCAAGTAATCCAAATCCACCTTGGAAAAGCCTTCGTCACCAGCCTCCGCATCCATCTTGACACCAAAGATGCGAAGCAATATCTTGCTCAAAAAGGTACTGAACTTGCTGATTGGCCATAAGACGATATAGCAGATATAGGCTATCGGACTAAATATAGTCAGCAAGCGATTAGGATTTGACTTAAACAATGTCTTGGGCAAGAACTCACCCGTAAACAAGACAATCAACGTAGACAATATCGTATCGGCAGGAACAGTGAAAGCTGCATCCATGCCCACAAATATCGTATTGTCGAACAACCTGGCAATCAAGATGCCATAGACAACCAAGGCTATGTTGTTGCCTACCAACATGGTACTGACAAAGCCATTTGGATGGTTATAGAACAAAGAAAGCAGATGCTGTGCAAATCCATTCTTATCCTTGTCCATTTCCGCCAACATACGGTTGGAGGAAACAAATGCGATTTCCATTCCACTAAAGAAAGCAGAGAAAACCATCGTTATGAGGATACCAACAATAAGACTAAATCCTACTTGTTCCATTTTTATAACCTGATATATTTTTAATGCATGATCGGTATTGTCGTAGCACGCTGTGGGGTGGCTTGCTGACGGAAATTATTCTTCACAGAGTCGGGTTGCGAGCTCAATGTGTCACTCTGACCTCCAGCCATGTCTTCTTTCACGAAACTACCCTTGGAGTTGCTTACGAAATAGCGTGTCATCTTCTCATCGCTCCAAAAGTGAGAACCTTGCAAGGTACGTTCTGGAGTAACCAACTTGCTAAACACATTGCTTGACAACTCGTGCTTATTCTGGTCCCAAGTAAGTTGCTCGCTCGTAAAACGAAGTCCGTCCTTGGTCAAGATACGTACTCGTCCATAGAGTTTCCACACCTTTTGCTGGTCATAATAATAAGCCGTATCACTCTGAATATAACTATTGATGTGGAACTTCTCGTCAAACTGTTCCAGCAAGATACCTTTATCGAAAGTCCAACGGGATGGATTGCGGTTGGAGTTCACTTCCCACCGCTCGGTCACGATACGATACTTTATCACACCAGAGTCACTGATCAGCGTATTAACTCCATAAGAAGTCATCACGGCAACAGAATCACGAGCGTGAATAGCTGGCGCAGTATGCTCCACTTGTTCTTGGCAAGCCACCATGAACAAGAGCATACATAGTCCAAAAACAGAGTCTCTTAATCTATACATTATTATATAATAAGAAAGATTATTGCATCTTCCATTTCTTAAACCAGTCTTCGTTGAAAGTAAAGCCAATGTTGATACGGAAAGTATTCTCCTTGATGAGATCCTTTGCCGAGCTCTTTACCCACTGACCACTGATGTTAAGGAAAGAACGATTATTATAGCTATTGACGATAGGAATGCCAAAACCTGCGCTCACGGAGAGTTCCTTAGGCCCATCCGCACCGTTCACCTTGAAATAAGGTGTAGCATAGCTTACGCCAGCACGATACCGAACACGACGCAAGAAGTGGCGATCACGCTCACCATAACAATACTGGATACCTAAGTTAAACTTATGACGATCTTGGTAGATGCCATCGCGCAATACATACTGGTTCTTATTGACACCAGTCGTAGCATCGGGATTGCCGCTCTCGAATGTAGGATAGCCTATGCTACCCCACTTCTGCAAGGTATAGTCCAATCCCACTTTCAACTGTACATTGTGGTTCCACATCAAACCAGCACCCAACATCGTTGGCAACTCATGAGCCTTGGCTATGGAGAAAGGAATGGTATCCGCTGTATTGGTCTGGGTATTGGCAGAGATGACATTCATGTCGGCAGCAGCACCGAGATTATGTCCTGGCGTATAAGTGACACCAAGGGTAACCCAGTCTTTCTTGCCCAATCGCTTTGTGTACTGGATACCGAAATCCAGCTTATAGCTATAAACCTGGGAAGAATAAGTACGGATAAGCGTATTATAATTGGTATTGCTATACGTATTGATGACAGACCTTGAATAGGAGCCCCACAGGTAAGATATATTCGCACCAAAAGAAAGTCCGACAAACGGAGCCCAAGCCGCACCAACATATACTTGATGAAGTCCGCCATCTCCTGCATACGAGTTGGTATAATAAACATCCTTGGTGGTTTCGTTCACCCAATTCTTTGTAGAATAGCTATATCCCACATTGGTAAAAGGAATGATACCGAAGCTGACACCAACGCCTTTCATGAGCCTAAAACCAGCGACCGCATACTCGAAGTTAGAGTTATTGGCATTCTTCTTCACTCCGTTCTCAGAGAAATTGGTAATCTGCCCAGAGATACCAGCATCAAAGATAAATGTCAGGGAGTCAAGCGAAGAATAAGAAGCTGGGTTGAGATAGTTGACTTGGTTATGCTCATGAAAACCAAGACCGACGCCATTCATACCACGGTTGAAGCCAGAAGTTTGGTCAGACAACACGCCTAAACCATACTGGCTGTATGGCGAATTAGTGCCACTTTGGGCATTAACCAAAAGAGCGGAACCCAACATAAGGGTTGCTAAGATAAACTTTCTCATTTATAGATAATCAGTCAAAAATTATATTCAGAGTGCAAAAGTATTGAAATTTTTTGAGAAAAAAGAAGGAAAATCCAAAATAATAAGGTATTTTTGCATCGTGAAACGTTTTAAACATATTTTTAGAACCATTTTAGCCGTTTTGTTAATCAATTTAACGACTGAGACATGGGCACAGGATTTACCGAATGGAACGACATCGGACATTTCTGCGCAAGACACTCGTATCAACCAAGAAACATACGCTTGGCTTGACTCCATTGACATCTCGCTTCTTACTTGTGGTCCGGGGCAAGAAGTGTGGTCTTATTATGGACACACTGCCTTACGCATCCAAGACAAAGCTCACGGAAGTGACGTGGCTGTCAACTGGGGTATGTTCAGCTTCAAGCAAGATTATTTCATCCTTCGTTTCGTCTTTGGGATGACCGACTATCAGATGGGCATATCTCCCATGAGTGACTTCATCGCCGAATACACAAGCGAAGGCAGATGGGTAAGACAACAACGGCTTCGCCTGTCTCCCAAAGAAAAATTGGGGATATTGCGTGCCATCGAACAGAATGCACAACCAGAAAACCGCACCTATCGTTATAATTTCTTCTATGACAACTGCACGACAAGAGCCAGGGACTTATTGATTTATAACATGGGGGCTGACAAGACCAATTTCGTCAACAAGGAAACGAGTTCTACTTACAGGGAAGAAATCCATAAATGGAACAAAGACCATCGTTGGGCAAGATTTGGCAACGACCTTTTGTTGGGGTACTTAGCGGATGTTCCCATCAACCAGCAAGAGTGGGAGTTTCTGCCAGATAACCTAAGCAAGGACTTTGCCACGGAAGCAAGGATTGACACAAGCAAGATAGCATGGTACAGGAACCTACCTGTCAAGAATAACAATTACATCGCTTTAGTCGATACGACATTCTATGTGATTGCCCCACAAACTACGATTTCAGAGCCAGAACTCATAACGCCACGGATGCTATTCCTATGTCTTGCGGTGGTTATCTCTATGTTTTGTGGTCTGGAAGTCTATCGAAAGAAGAATTTCTGGTGGTTAGACACAACGCTGCTCATCCTGACAGGATTGCCAGGTCTTATCCTCATGGCAATGGTATTCTCGCAGCATCCCACTGTACAAGCAAACTTCCAGATATTGATACTCAATCCGCTCAACCTTATCTTCGTATGGAGCGTGACAAAGAAGCTAAGGAAAGGCAAGGCACATTGGTATTACCATATCTGGGGAAGTATGCTCATTTTAGCCCTTTTCCAGCAAATATGGCAGGACTATGCAGAGGGAATGCAAATTTTGGCACTCTCTTTGTTAGTGAGGTACGCAACTCGGTCAATCATGTTGACCTCAAAAGACATATTATCAAAAAAATAAAATGGTAAATAGATATATCACAGCCCTCTTGGTTGTCCTTGCGGCAACTGGTATGGAAGCGCAGACTTATCAGCAGGCGCTGAAGTTTGCGCTTACGGATATATCCTACGATGAATTCATCCAACAACCAGAGGCGAAGGCATTGGAGGATGACATCCTGTATGTCATCAAAGCCATCAAGGAAGCCTCACAGGATGAAAAAAAAGCCGACTTTCTGCCAGAAAGTCAGTTCTATGTCTGTTATTTACCGCTCATTTGGCACAAGCCACAAACCCCATTCGGGAGTATTGTTATTCGAGGTCCTAACTGCTTATAAGGCAAAATGTACCTATGAAAGGGCATTTATTGATGAAACATTGCTGATTTACAGATATTTTTTGTATATTTGCAACCAATTTAACAATTCAGAGGAATATTGCAATGAGAGAAAAGGCTTGGGCAAAGGCATTTGACCGAAATCCCTTGCCTCCTTAACTCCTCTGTCAAACTTCGAATAACAATAAAAAGATATAACAATGAACTTTAACAAAATTCTTCAGTCGTTGTTCGGCAACAAGTCAACTCGTGACATGAAGTTGATACAACCTATCGTAGAAAAGGTGAAAGCCGAATATCCAAATATCAAGGCTCTGAACAACGATGAACTTCGCGCAAAGACTAAGGAAATCCAGAAGTACGTACAGGATGCTGGCAAAGCACAAAGAGAAAAGATCGCAGAGTTGAAAGCTACCATCGAGGACACTCCTATCGATGAGCGTGAGGCTATCTTCAACCAAATCGACAAGTTAGAAAAGGAAGCCCTCGACAACTACGAGGTTGCACTTAATGAGGTCTTGCCTACTGCTTTCAGCATCGTAAAGGATACAGCTCGCCGCTTCTCCGAGAACGAGGAAACAATAGTTACTGCCACTGACTTCGACCGTGAATTGGCAAGCGATCCTAAGAACGACTTCATCACCATTGATGGCGACAAAGCTATCTATCACAACCATTGGACTGCTGGTGGCAATGACCTGAAATGGGAAATGGTTCACTACGATGTACAGCTCTTTGGTGGTACTGTCTTGCACCAAGGTAAGATTGCCGAGATGGCCACTGGTGAAGGTAAGACCCTTGTAGCTACCCTCCCTGTGTTCTTGAATGCCTTGACAGGCAATGGTGTTCACGTTGTGACCGTGAATGATTACTTGGCAAAGCGTGACTCCGAGTGGATGGGACCGCTCTATATGTTCAATGGTCTTTCCGTTGATTGTATTGACAAGCACCGTCCAAACTCAGATGCTCGCCGCAAGGCTTATATGGCAGACATCACTTTTGGTACGAACAATGAATTTGGTTTCGACTACTTGCGTGACAACATGGCAACCAGCCCTGCCGACTTGGTACAACGCCAGCATAACTATGCCATTGTCGATGAGGTCGACTCCGTGTTAATCGATGATGCTCGTACACCTCTTATTATATCTGGTCCTATTCCAAAGGGTGACGACCAGATGTTTGAACAGTACCAGCCATTGGTAGAGAAACTTTATGAAGTACAGCGCAAGCAAGCTACCGAGTTGCTTGCCGAAGCCAAGCAGAAGATTACCGAAGGTACCAAGAACAAGAACCAAGAATTGACCGATGAAGGTTTCTTGGCACTCTATCGTTCTTACAAGGCATTACCTAAGAACAAGCCTTTGATTAAATATCTTTCCGAGGAAGGCATCAAGGCAGGTATGTTGAAGACTGAGGAATTCTACATGGCGAACAACAACCGTGAAATGCCTAAGGCTGTCGAACCTTTGTACTTCGTCGTAGATGAGAAATTAAACTCTGCCGATCTTACCGACAAAGGTACGGAATGGTTGGCAAAGCAGGTCAACGATAAGGAGCTTTTCGTCTTGCCTGATATTACAACTGAAATGAGTGAGCTTGAGGCAGACACCACTTTGTCTGACCAAGATCGTCTTGACAAGAAAGATGAGATGTTGGCTCACTATAGCGTCCAGAGCGAACGTGTTCACACTTTGCAGCAACTCTTGAAGGCTTACACCATGTTCAATAAAGATGATGAGTACGTTGTCATGGATGGTGAAGTGAAGATCGTCGATGAGCAGACGGGTCGTATCATGGAAGGTCGTCGTTGGAGTGACGGTTTGCACCAAGCTATCGAGGCAAAGGAGCACGTAAAGGTAGAAGCTGCTACCCAAACATTCGCTACCATTACTCTCCAGAACTACTTCCGTATGTATCATAAGCTCGCAGGTATGACGGGTACTGCCAGTACAGAAGCTGGTGAGTTCTGGGACATCTACAAACTGGATGTCGTTGAGATCCCAACTAACCGTCCTATCGCTCGTCATGACTTAGACGACCGAGTATACAAGACTGCTCGTGAAAAATATCGTGCCGTTATTGACGAGATTGAGGAAATGCGCAACGCTGGTCGTCCAGTCTTGGTTGGTACTACTTCTGTCGAAATATCAGAGTTGTTAAGCAAGATGTTGAAAATGCGCAACATCCCTCACAATGTATTGAATGCTAAGTTGCACCAGCAAGAGGCTCAGATTGTGGCAGAGGCAGGTCGTTCTACCAACGGTCTTGGGGCCGTAACCATAGCAACCAACATGGCAGGTCGTGGTACTGATATCAAGCTGACACCAGAAGTCAAGGCAGCAGGTGGTCTTGCCATCATCGGTACGGAACGTCATGAAAGTCGCCGTGTAGACCGCCAGTTACGTGGTCGTGCTGGTCGTCAAGGTGACCCAGGTTCTTCTGTATTCTATGTGTCATTGGAGGATAAGTTGATGCGCCTCTTTGCCAGCGAGCGTATCGCCAAGGTAATGGACCGTCTCGGTTTCGAGGATGGCGAGCGTATCGAGAGCCCAATGATCAGCAAGA
>CAKQXI010000090.1 GCA_934281565.1 uncultured Prevotella sp. | reverse complement strand
ATGTTAATATTCAATAAGTTATAATAATACAACACATATGTTAATAAGTGAAATATTTAATGCGTCTGCCCTGTATCGCACATCGACATATTTCTCATTTATTTTTTGTACCTTTGCACACGCAAACCTATCGTATTTACGGATATTTATATCTAAAAATTGATGGGTTTTAATTGTACCTTTATGGAATTGAAATGAATTTCATGTGACAAACGAATGGGCAGCGAGGATGTTTTAATTGTACCTTTATGGAATTGAAATAGAAGAAGCAAACAAGGCTTCTTTTACGAAAATAAGTTTTAATTGTACCTTTATGGAATTGAAATTCTGGAGTACAAGCCTCTATTCTTGGGGACTATATGTTTTAATTGTACCTTTATGGAATTGAAATAACCTTGCAACAAGTTCTGCCCTTAAACTATCATAGGTTTTAATTGTACCTTTATGGAATTGAAATAGGGTATCTATGCATTAATGGGTGTGAACAAAGGGTTTTAATTGTACCTTTATGGAATTGAAATAGTCTTCAAGGTATTCCAAGCGGTGCGACCGTAAGTTTTAATTGTACCTTTATGGAATTGAAATCTATGTTAAGTTCTTCTTTCATAATTTCATTGATGTTTTAATTGTACCTTTATGGAATTGAAATCCGTAGGAAAGGGCTTGCTCGCAAGCATCATAGATGGTTTTAATTGTACCTTTATGGAATTGAAATTCAGGAACGCAAGGCATACGTGCTCGAACATGAAGTTTTAATTGTACCTTTATGGAATTGAAATCACATACCAAGACACGAGGGCGATTGCCTGCTTGGGTTTTAATTGTACCTTTATGGAATTGAAATGTTTATAATTTAGGTGGTATACACTTGCAGCAAACGTTTTAATTGTACCTTTATGGAATTGAAATAGATAAACACCACGCAGAATGGCAGGAAGATGGCGAGTTTTAATTGTACCTTTATGGAATTGAAATAAAATAACATCCTCTGCATTCTTGCACTGCCTTGAGTTTTAATTGTACCTTTATGGAATTGAAATATTAGAAAAATCTGCAATTACTTGATAAGGAGTTTGTGTTTTAATTGTACCTTTATGGAATTGAAATAACGGTGCAACCGTAAGCTATGCATCCCAAAACCCTAGTCTTAATCGTACCTTTATGGAATTGAAATTCTGTTGTTTCCGTTCCATGTACGTTTATCCTACGTCTTAATCGTACCTTTATGGAATTGAAATATAGTGATAATTCATGCCATTACCTGCGTCTTTGAGTCTTAATCGTACCTTTATGGAATTGAAATTCCTCTATGCAGAAGACTTCCAACCAATCGAGGTTGTCTTAATCGTACCTTTATGGAATTGAAATGAGTAGCCTTTATTAATTATGTCGAAAGAGCCATGTCTTAATCGTACCTTTATGGAATTGAAATTGGCTTCCAAAGCTGCCACACCGCCGCCATAACCCGTCTTAATCGTACCTTTATGGAATTGAAATAATCCTTATTCTTCTCGTTCTTGATTATCCGATTGTTTTAATTGTACCTTTATGGAATGGAGATTTGGGAATTGCCCACTTACATACATCACTCGGGAGGTCTTAATCGTACCTTTATGGAATGGATATAATAGGAAAAGCCGTTGACGGAATTAGTTTGGCGCAAACTTCATTCTGTCAATCGGGCTGTTATTAATATAACTTATATATCAATTCCAAATTTGCATAAAATTTACCCATCAAAAGCGTTAAGAACCTATAAATAATAGATAAGAAAGCACCAAATCCATAAGTTTTTATGTAATTTTGGAGTTGAATTCCAAATTTACATAAAAAATGAAACAGACATATATCAAACGAGAGATAGAAAGCACCATCTTGGAAGCAGTCCAGTATTTCCCAGTCATCACCGTAACAGGACCAAGGCAGTCGGGCAAGACAACCATGCTGAAGCAGATTTTTCCACATCTCCATTATTACTCTTTGGAAGATTTGGACACAAGAAGCTTTGCCATGGACGATCCCATCCGCTTCCTCCATCTGCATGAGGAGGGAATGATTCTGGACGAGGTACACAATTATCCCAAACTCCTGTCCTATATCCAGGGCATCGTAGACGAGAAACCTGAGAAGAAATTCATCCTTTCTGGTAGTTCCAACTTTGCCTTGCTCAAGAAAGTATCACAGTCATTAGCAGGCAGAAGTGGCGTTTTTGAACTCTTACCCCTTTCCATACAAGAAGCCGATGGACAGGTAGAATACCTGTCAGATGCCAACCAGCTACTCTACCAGGGGCTCTACCCTGCCATTTGCAGCGGCAAGAATATCCCGAAGTTTCTCTATCCATCTTACGTGAAGACCTATCTGGAGCGAGATGTGAGAGATTTGCTCAATGTCAAAGACATACGTCAGTTCAGCATCTTCCTCAAGCTATGCGCTGGCAGAATAGGTTCGGTGTTCAATGCCACGGAGATAGCGGGCGAAGTGGGCGTATCCAGCAAGACCATCCAGTCGTGGATTTCCATCCTTCAGGCATCTTATGTGGTATATCTCCTGCCACCCTATTTCGAGAACAGCCGAAAGCGTCTCACCAAATCACCAAAGATTTATTTTTGCGACACTGGTCTGGCGTGTTCACTTCTCGGAATAGAGAGTGCCGAGCAGTTGTCTTTCGACAAGATGCGAGGTCACCTTTTCGAAAATCTCATTGTAATGGAGCTATTGAAGCATCGCCTGAACCAAGGCAAGGAAAGCAACCTTTATTTCTACCGGGATTCCAACCAGAACGAGATAGACATCCTCTCAGACAACGGTTCTTCTATGGATGCCATCGAGGTAAAGAGTTCGATGACTTACACCCCTTCCTTCGAGAAAGCTCTGAAGAAAGCCTCCGATTGGATTTCCTCTCCCATCTCCAGCCGCACCATCATCTATGCCGGCTCGCTGGAAGACTCTAATGGCGATATTCGCCTACTGAACTATCTGCACATATAAGGTAAAATCTGTGGAAATCAGCGAGATCTGCGGGAGATAAAGAGCATGACATGTGGTCAACAAATGCAAGATTTCCAAGAGCATAACGTCTTTCATCTTCTCTTTGTCAAAGAAGTCATATCGTTTCGTTGACTATAGACTCAATATGTAACATATTAGAAATAGGTTCTACACTATCATTTCTTATGAGATTTAGAGAACTTAACAGACTGGTATTCTGTTACTTTTTCGACATAAGTTGTGGTTTGGGCTGAAGTATCCTTTACTTGACGGTGATATGGAAACAGCCTTGGTTTACCTCATATTTGACCAAGCAACGGTGCCTATTCCTCATGTCACGAAGCACCTCGCTAAGCACCCACTTCAAGGTGTCGTTCCTCACACTCCGGCGAGGATTGGAGGATGTTTCTACCGTCTTATAACGATTGTAACAAATATCAAAAGTGGTGCCATAAAGATGACATGAATTCTGGGTAGCGTTGCCATTGTGGATACGAAGTCGTTCTACATCACGCTTGGTACGCAAGATGCTGGTAACGATGACCTTATGCAAGGGGATGCCCTTGATCTGGAGCGAGTCGAAATAAGCCCTGCCTATGTCCTGCAAAAGCACTGAGGCACGAGGCACAAGATAAGGGATACTATTCTTCAGCTTATCGACATAGAAATAAGGATTGCTGCCAACATACACTAATTCGCCCTTGCGCTTCTCGGCATCAGGTCGGTCTTCAACAGGACTGACACCATGCTTGTTGGCTGCCAATAGTTGCACATCATTCTGGTCGGGAAAGGTATTGCCGAAATGTGGCACGGAGAAGATGCGATGCTTCGCCTCCTTGCCATCCGCCTCAAAGAAGATGTCTGCCCTCTCCTCGCCCAACGTATCCACCACTACCGCCGACATCGGCATGACATCCGCATCCTTCGCCGCAGCATCAGTAGGGCGAACCACCTTGGGGAATATCAGCCTTACCAATGCCAAGACCAACACTACCGCCATGAAACCTTTCAAATATCCATTCTTCGTTATCTTCATTTCTCGTGAAAATCACCTTATTAAATAAACCTATGCTTGTATTTCGACTGGCAAAAGTAAGAAAAAAACATGAGAAAAACGAGATATAAACCATTTTTTATTGCCTGATGGCAGATTAAGCTGAATTTTCTTTCTCGTTTCGAGGATTTTTATTACTTTTGCAGCGTTATAAAATTTTATAGTATTAATTTGAAACAAAGACATTGATAGAGAAGCATATAGTACTCGAAGACATTGACCCAGTGATGTTCTATGGTGTGAACAACTCCCACCTGCAAATAATCAAGTCGCTGTATCCTAAGTTGCGCATCGTGGCTCGTGACAACGTGATACGTGTGCTCGGCGACGAGGAGGAGATGGCTAAGGCTGAGGAGGACATGGAAACGATGCGCAAGCATATCCTGAGGTACAACACCATCAACGACGAGGACATCCTTGACATCGTGAAAGGCAAGCAGACCAAGGCCGATGCCGTGAAAGGGGTGCTGGTATACAACATCAGCGGTCGTCCCATCAAGAGCAGAAGCGAGAACCAACAGAAGCTCATCGATGCCTATGAGAAGAACGACATGGTTTTTGCCGTGGGACCAGCAGGAACAGGCAAGACCTACTTGAGCATCGCCCTCGCCGTGAAGGCACTCAAGGACAAGGTTGCCAAGAAAATCATCCTGTCACGACCTGCCGTGGAAGCTGGCGAGAAATTGGGGTTCTTGCCTGGCGACATGAAGGACAAGATAGACCCTTACCTACAGCCACTCTACGATGCGCTCGAAGACATGATACCTGCCGTGAAGCTACAAGACATGATGGAGAAGCATATCATACAGATAGCCCCACTCGCCTTTATGCGTGGACGGACATTGAGCGATGCCGTCGTCATCCTTGACGAGGCGCAGAACACCACCTCCCAGCAAATACGTATGTTTCTTACCAGAATGGGCATGAACACCAAGATGATCATCACTGGCGACATGACCCAGATAGACTTGCCTCGTGAACAGCGAAGTGGTCTGAAGGAAGCCCTTAAGATACTTGATGGTGTAGAGGGCATCGGGGTGGTGAACTTAGGGCAGAAAGACATCGTCAGGCACAAGCTCGTCACTCGCATCGTGAATGCCTACGAGAAGTATGACAAAGAGAGAATAATAGTTAACAGTTAATAGTTAATAGCGGCTTCGCCGTGTAGGATTTAGGTGGTAGGTGATAGTTAATAGTTGATAGCGGCTTCGCCGTGTAGCAAGCTCGTCATAAGCAAGAATGCTATAAACTATAAACTTTTAACTATAAACTACACCCCCTCCCTATAAACTATAAACTATAAATTATAAACTGAAGATAATGAAAGCATTAACAAAGACTGATTTCCATTTCGATGGACAGAAAAGTGTTTACCACGGTAAAGTACGTGATGTGTATGACATTAACGACGACCTCCTCGTGATGGTCGCTACCGACAGAATCTCAGCGTTCGACGTTGTTCTGCCTAAGGGTATCCCATTCAAGGGTCAGGTGCTCAACCAGATTGCTGCCAAGTTCCTTGACACCACTACCGACATCTGTCCTAACTGGAAGTTAGCTACTCCAGACCCTATGGTCACCGTAGGCTTGAAGTGTGAGGGGTTCCGTGTGGAGATGATCATCCGCTCCATCCTCACAGGAAGTGCATGGAGAGCTTACAAGGATGGCTGTCGCGAGCTTTGCGGTGTCAAGTTGCCTGACGGTATGCGTGAGAACGAGCGTTTCCCAGAGCCTATCATCACTCCTACCACCAAGGCGGACGAAGGACATGACATGAACATCTCCAAGGAAGAAATCATCGCCCAGGGCATCGTGAGCGCAGAAGACTATGCTATCATGGAGGACTATACACGCCGCATCTTCAAACGTGGACAGGAAATTGCCAACAAGCAGGGTCTAATCCTCGTTGATACTAAATATGAGTTTGGCAAGCGTGACGGTAAGGTGTACCTCATTGACGAGATCCACACTCCAGACTCCAGCCGCTACTTCTATGCGGATGGCTACGAGGAGAAATTTGAGAAAGGGGAACCACAGCGCCAGCTTTCCAAGGAGTTTGTACGCCAATGGCTGATTGAGCATAACTTCATGAACGAACCCGGTCAGACCATGCCTGAGATCACCGACGAGTATGCCGAGAGCGTGTCAGAGCGTTACATCGAGCTTTATGAGCACATCACTGGCGAGAAGTTCGACAAGGCTACCGAGGAGGGCGACATCGCTGAACGCATTGAAAAGAACGTTAGGGAGTGGCTTGCCACAAGAAAGTAACATTTTAGTTAATAGTTAATAGTTTATAGCGGCTTCGCCGTATAGCAAGATTGCCAAGGTGGTTGATGCTATAAACTATAAACTGTAAACTATAAACTAAAAAAGGATGTACAAGCAAGAACAGATAAAGCCATACGAGGGACAAGGGGAGAAGGGAAAGCTGGTAGAAGAAATGTTCGACAACATCGCCCCTACCTACGACACCCTGAACCACCGCCTCTCATGGGACATAGACAAAGGGTGGCGACACAAGGCTATCAAGCAACTGGCACCTTTCCATCCCAAGAAGATGCTCGACATCGCTACGGGAACGGGAGACTTTGCCATCCTATCTGCTAAGATGTTGCAACCTACCGAACTGATTGGTGCCGACATCTCGGAAGGCATGATGGAAATCGGACGGAAGAAAGTGGCGAGAGAAAACCTACAACACATCATCTCTTTCAAGAAAGAAGATTGCTTGAACCTCTCCTTCGCCGATGAGACTTTCGATGCTGTAACTGCCGCTTTCGGCATCCGCAACTTCCAGAACCTGGACCAAGGACTGAAAGAGATGTGCCGCGTGCTGAAAAAAGGTGGTCACTTGAGCATCGTGGAGCTTACCACACCCGTTAGCTTCCCAATGAAGCAACTGTTCAGCCTCTACTCGCACACGGTGTTGCCCATCTATGGTAAATTGATTTCCAAGGACAACGATGCTTACAGCTATCTCACCGCCACTATCGAGGCTTTCCCACAAGGCGAGACGATGATGGAAGTACTCAAGAAAGCTGGGTTCGAGAAGACAGGGTTCAAACGACTCACTTTCGGTATTTGTACAATGTATTTTGCAACAAAATAAAAGACATTAGGATTATGGACAAGTATGGACTCATAGGATACCCCCTGGGACATTCATTCTCCAAGAACTATTTCAACGAGAAGTTCCAGAACGAAGGCATCAATGCCAAGTATATCAACTTCGAGATTCCTAACATCGAGGACTTGACGGAAGTTCTGGATTCCAACCCAGAGCTGAAAGGTTTCAATGTGACCATCCCCTACAAGGAGAAAGTTATCAGCTATCTCGACTCCATCACACCTGAGGCGAACGCCATCGGTGCCGTCAACGTGGTGAAAGTGGAGCACAAGGGCAACGATACCATCCTGAGAGGGTACAACAGCGACGTGATTGGCTTTACGCAAAGCATCGAGCCTTTCATTGAGGCTTGCCACAAGAAAGCCCTTATCCTCGGTACAGGTGGGGCTTCCAAGGCTATCAACTATGGTCTGAGGTCACTTGGGCTGGAAACTCTTTTCGTAAGCCGCACCGAGCGCCCCGGTGTCGTCACATACGACAAGATTATCCCAGAGCTTATCCAGGAATACAATGTGATTGTCAACTGTACTCCCATGGGGATGTATCCTCATGTCGACGAATGTCCCAAGCTGCCCTACGAGGCTATGGACAGCCATACTTTGCTCTATGACCTCATTTATAATCCCGACGAGACTTTATTCATGAAAAAAGGTGCCATGCATGGTGCCACTGTAAAGAATGGACTTGAAATGCTACTTCTCCAGGCTTTTGCAAGCTGGGATTTTTGGCAGGAAAATTAATTAAGAATTAAGAATTAATAATTAAGAATTGCCTTACGGATTATGAAAGCAGATAATATTGTAGCAACAAAGAGTAAAACTTTTGCCATACGAATAATTCGTATGTACCAATGGCTCACTAAAGAAAAGAAAGAATTTATTCTTAGTAAGCAATGTCTTCGAAGTGGAACAAGCATTGGAGCTAACATCGCAGAAGGCATGAAAGGGCAAAGTACCAATGACTTTATTGCTAAGCTACATATTTCTTTAAAAGAGGCAAACGAGACAGCATATTGGTTAGACTTATTGAAAGAGACTGACTATATTGATGAAAAGACATTCGTGAGTATAGACAAAGATTGCACAGAACTCATTAAGTTAATCACCTCTATCATAAAGTCTACAAAAACAACAATAATATAGACTAAGATTTAATTAAGAATAAAGAATTGATAAGAGCACTAAGCCTAATTCTTAATTCTAAATTATTAATTATTAATTAGATTATGGATAATCGCTATATGATGCGCGGTGTGAGTGCCGCCAAAGAAGATGTGCACAACGCCATCAAGAATATCGACAAGGGGATCTTTCCACAAGCGTTCTGCAAGATAATCCCAGACATCCTGGGAGGTGACCCTGAGTATTGCAACATCATGCACGCCGACGGTGCTGGCACTAAGTCGAGCTTGGCATATATGTATTGGAAAGAGACGGGCGTTCTCTCTGTCTGGAAAGGTATCGCACAGGATGCTGTCGTGATGAATACCGATGACCTGCTTTGCGTAGGTGCCGTAGACAACATCTTGGTTTCCTCTACCATCGGACGTAATAAGATGCTCGTACCTGGCGAAGTTATCTCTGCCATCATCAATGGTACTGATGAATTGCTCCACGAGATGCGTGAGATGGGCATCGGCATCTACCCTACTGGCGGTGAGACGGCTGATGTGGGCGACTTGGTGCGTACCATCATTGTTGACTCCACCGTAACTTGCCGCATGAAGCGCAGTGATGTCATCAATAACGCCAACATTCGTCCTGGTGATGTAATCGTAGGCTTGTCTTCCACTGGTCAGGCGACATACGAAAAGAAGTACAATGGTGGCATGGGCAGCAATGGTCTTACTTCCGCTCGCCACGATGTTTTCGCCAAGTATCTCGCTGAGAAATATCCAGAGAGCTTCGACCATGCCGTGCCAGATGAGTTGGTATATAGCGGTAAATACAAGTTGACCGACGAGGTGGAAGGTTCTCCTATCAACGCAGGTGAGTTAGTGCTCTCTCCTACTCGTACCTACGCCCCTGTCATCAAGAAGTTGCTTGATGAGTTACGCCCAGAGATACACGGTATGGTACATTGCACTGGTGGCGCACAGACCAAGGTTCTTCACTTCGTAGGTGAGGATTGTAAGGTTGTCAAGGACAATATGTTCCCTGTGCCTCCACTTTTCAAGGCTATCCATGACTGCAGCGGTACTGACTGGAAAGAAATGTATCAGGTATTCAACATGGGTCACCGCATGGAGATTTATGTTCGTCCAGAGATTGCCGAGAAAGTCATTGCCATCAGCAAGAGCTTCAACATTGATGCCCAGATTGTGGGGCATATTGAGGAAGGTAAACGAAGTCTGACCATTGAGAGTGAATTTGGAACATTCAAATACTAATTAATAGTTAATAGGTTATAGTTTATAGGGGCAATCTTGCTATACGGCGAAGCCGCTATTAACTATCAACTATAAACTATTAACTATCAACTATAAACTATATAAAAGTGGACAATAACAATATATTACAGAAACTCGAAGGCTTAGAGAGCCGTTACGAGGAAGTTAGTACCCTCATCACCGACCCAGATGTCATCGCAGACCAAAGTCGTTATGTGAAGTTGACCAAGGAATATAAAGACCTTGGCGACATCATGGATGCTCGCAAGCGATACATCAA
>CAKQXI010000089.1 GCA_934281565.1 uncultured Prevotella sp. | reverse complement strand
TACAGGCGGCTCGTGGAACGAGGGAAAAAGAAGCAGGTTGCACTGAACAATGTCAAGAACAAACTCGTGCATTGGGTTACTGCTATGGTCAGAAATCGACAAACATTCAACCTCGAATATAAAATCTCAGCTTAAAATGAAAATAATGGTTAAAAAATTTGGATATTAACATAGAAAGCGGATTACGCAGATTTTTTATTACGCGGATTTATTCTGCTGTTTCTTTTATCTCCCGCAGATTTCGCGGATTTACGCAGATTTTTAATAAGCGAATAGAGGGTAGTTAGCCATGGTCTGATTGACCTTTTCACGGACATGGGCGATGACCTTATCATCTTCTGGTGCATTGAGGACTTGCTCAATAAGTTCAGCGATGAGATGCATCATGTCCTCCTTGGCACCACGAGTAGTCATGGCTGCTGTGCCGAGACGGATACCGGAGGTCTGGAAAGCGGAACGAGTGTCGAAAGGCACCATGTTTTTATTGACCGTGATGTCGGCAGCGACAAGGGCATTCTCTGCAACTTTACCTGTTAAGTCTGGGTATTTGCTGCGGAGATCAACAAGCATAGAATGGTTGTCTGTACCACCACTGACGATGCCAAAGCCACGAGCAATCAAGTCGTCTGCCAATACGGCAGCGTTTTTCTTGACTTGGGCAGCATATTCTTTCCAAGACGGCATTAGGTTTTCACGGAAACCAACAGCCTTGGCTGCAATAACGTGTTCCAATGGACCGCCTTGAATACCGGGGAATACTGCGGAATTGAGCAACGTGCTCATCTTCTTTAGCTCACCTTTCTTGGTAGTGAGCCCCCAAGGGTTGTCGAAGTCCTTGCCCATCAGGATGATGCCACCACGAGGACCACGGAGAGTCTTGTGGGTAGTGGAAGTGACGATATGGGCATATTTAACAGGATTGTTGAGTAAACCAGCTGCAATCAGGCCAGCAGGATGAGCCATGTCTATCATCAGCAATGCACCTACCTCGTCGGCAATTTTACGCATACGAGCATAGTCCCACTCACGGCTATATGCGCTTCCGCCACCAATGATTAGCTTGGGCTTATGTTCCAAGGCGAGTTTTTCCATTTCATCATAGTCAATGCGACCTGTTTCCTTGTTGAGGTTATAGCCAATAGGGTTATAGAGGATGCCAGAGGTATTGACATGACTACCATGGGAAAGGTGACCGCCGTGGTCGAGGTTGAGTCCCATGAAGGTGTCACCCGGTTTCAGTACAGCCAAGAGAACGGCAGCATTGGCTTGAGCACCAGAGTGAGGTTGTACATTGGCGTATTCTGCGCCAAAGAGTTTCTTAACTCGTTCACGAGCCAAGTCCTCCACTTGGTCAACAACCTGACATCCGCCATAATAGCGTTTGCCTGGCAGTCCCTCGGCATACTTGTTGGTAAGATAAGAGCCCATGGCTTGCATTACCTCATCACTTACGAAGTTCTCGGAAGCTATCAACTCCATACCTTTTAACTGGCGTTGATGTTCTTTTTCTATTAAGTCGAAGATTTCTTTATCCTTTTCCATAAGCGTTTTATTTGGATTTTGTATTTTTATATTTGAGAAGTTAAAGAAGTTAAGGGAATTAGGGAATTCAAGAGAAGTTAAGGGAAGTTATCACTCCTTTCAGTCGTTCGGGAAGTTAAGGGACAACGGCTTTTTTAGGGAAGAGTGAAGAATGAGTTAGGATTGTCCTTAAAGGGTATTGTCCCTTAACTTCTCTTAACTTCCCTCTAACTTCTCCTAAATTCCCCAAGACTCCCTCAAAACTTCCCTAAGACCTCCCTGTTATTGGCAAAGTTCAACTTTACCTAATTCCTGTTCCTTGTCACAGTAGTGGCAACGAATGATGCCAAGTTTTTTGTCCACTACGTGGAAGATGGTACTCATAGGCTCATTGTTGGTGATACACTTAGGATTGTTGCATTTAACGATGCCTTTGAGTGTATCAGGAGTCTCAACCGTCTTCTTCTCCACGATTTCATAATCCTTGATGATACTCAAGCCGATATTAGGAGCAACAACCGACAGGCGGTTGATTTCCTCATCGGTGAAATATTTGTTGGCAACTTTGATGATGCCTTTCTTGCCGATTTTCTTGGAAGGCAAATTGTAGCCGATGGTGACAGGAGTCTCCATGTCCTGCAGTTGCAGGAGATTAACCACCTGATAGGTCTTTTCGGCTGGTATATGATCGATTACCGTACCATTCTCAATGGCGGCAACCACTAATTTGCTTTTGTTGTTCATCTCTATTTTTTAATGTTGAATGTTGAGTGTTGAATGTTGAATTTTGTTTTTAATGTTGAATGTTGGGTGTTGAATGTTGAGTTGTTTTCAATACAGTTAAGTGTTGATTTGTCGAACGTATAAGGGCGTCAGCCTAATTCAACATTCAACACTCAACATTCAACATTAACTAATAATGCTCCTATCATTTCTAATATCGTCAAGTGTCAATCCCAAGCAATAGCTAAAGATAGCCTCACGAGCATAAAGGCCATTCTGGGCTTGCTGGATGTAATAAGCATGAGGGTCGTCATCGACATCGTAAGCAATTTCGTTGACACGAGGCAGAGGATGCATAATCTTCATGTTCTCTTTCGCCTTGGACAACATCTCACGCTTCAGGATATATACATTCTTCACGTGCTCATATTCCATGAGGTCGGAGAAACGTTCTTTCTGTACACGAGTCATGTATAGAATATCGGCATTGGCAATGACATTCTCATTGAACTCCTCGTGTTCTTCATACTTGATGCCGTTCTTTTGACAATAAAGCTTATATTCTTGGGGCATTGCAAGTTCCTTGGGGGCAATGAAATGGAACGTAGGATTGAAATGGCGCATAGCCATGATAAGGGAATGGACGGTGCGACCATATTTCAAGTCGCCAACTAAATAGATGTTCAGGTTTTCCAGTGTGCCTTGGGTCTTATAGATAGAATAGAGGTCAAGCAGACATTGGGATGGGTGCATATGAGCACCATCGCCAGCATTGACAATAGGTACAGGTGCAACCTCACTGGCATATTGCGCCGCACCCTCGATATGGTGACGCATGGTGATGATGTCGGCATAATTGCTCACCATGAGGATGGTGTCCTTGAGAGTCTCACCTTTGGTAGAGCTGGTAGTCTTGGCATCAGAAAAGCCAATGACACGAGCGCCAAGGCGGTTGGCTGCGGTTTGAAAACTAAGTTGAGTACGAGTGGAAGGCTCGAAGAAAAGGGTTGCTACAACCTTTCCCTTCAACAATTCCCTGTTAGGATGCTTTTCGAACTCTTGCGCCATCTCAAGGAGGTATAGGAGTTTCTCTTTGGAGAGGTCAGCAATTGTCACAAAATTATGTTTTTCCATTTGAATTTTGTTTGAATGTTCTGAAATCGCCTTCAAAGTTACATATAATTTCTGATTTATATATGATTATTCGGAAGTTTTTAGTAATTTTGCACAAATAATTAAAGAATTTGAGAATGAGAAAGCATTTCATACATACTTTATGGGCGATTTTGTTCATCTGCATCTTGGGTACCGCCGCAGGCTTCTATGCTATATGGTTTGGCTACATCGGGTATATGCCTGACATAGAGGACTTGCAGAACCCTATCAATCGGTTTGCCACGCAAGTGTACTCCGCAGATGGAAAGGTCTTGGGTACGTGGAATCTCAACAAGGAAAACCGTATTGTCATACCTTATAATAAGATGTCACCTTATCTGGTAAAGGCTCTTGTTGCCACGGAAGATGAGAGATTTTATGAACATTCGGGCATAGACTATCGTGCCTTGGGGCGTGCCATTATTAAAAGAGGTATCATGGGACAGACCAATGCTGGCGGTGGTTCTACCATCACTCAGCAGTTGGCAAAGCAATTGTATAGTGAGACTGCGAACAGCACTATCCAGCGTTTCTTCCAAAAGCCGATAGAATGGGTTATCGCAATCAAGCTGGAACGTTATTATACCAAGCAAGAGATCATAGCGCTCTATCTTAACTACTTTGACTTCTTGCACAATGCCGTGGGCATCAAGACGGCTTCCAACACCTATTTTAATAAGGAACCTAAGGACTTGACGGTGACGGAGGCAGCGACATTGATAGGCTTGTGCAAAAATCCATCGCTCTTTAATCCAGTAAGGTATCCAGAGCGTGCCCGTGAACGCCGTAACGTGGTGCTCCAGCAGATGGTAAAGTCTGGATATATGGACCGTTATGAGTATGAGCAGTATGCTTCAGAACCATTGACCCTTAATTTCCATCGCACCGACCATAAGGATGGTACGGCAACTTATCTGCGAGAGTTCTTGCGCCAGTATATGATGGCGAAGCGACCAGACCGTGAGGATTATCCTGCATGGAATAATGTGCAGTATGTGGTCGATTCCATAGCTTGGATTACCGATCCATTGTATGGCTGGTGCAACAAGAACTTCAAGAAAGACGGTTCGCCTTATAACGTATATTCAGACGGTCTGAAGGTTTTTACGACGGTGGATAGCCGTATGCAGCGATATGCGGAAGAAGCTGTTTACCAGCACGTGGCTCGCTATCTGCAACCTGCATTCTCCAAGGAAATAGCAAGGAAGTCGAGTGCTCCATATTCAAATAAGCTAACCGCTTCCCAGATTAAGAGCATCCTCAATCGCTCTATTACACAGAGTGAACGTTATCGCAGCATGAAAGAGGCAGGATGTACGCCAGAGGAAATCAAGGCGGCTTTCCGCCAGAAGATAGAAATGACGGTATTCACTTATCATGGTGACATTGATACATTGATGAGCCCATTGGATTCCATTCGGTATTACAAGAGCTTCTTACGTTGTGGTTTTATGAGCATGGATCCGAAGACAGGTGCGGTAATAGCGTATGTCGGAGGCTTGGACTATACTCATTTTATGTATGATATGGTAAGTTTAGGTCGTCGTCAGGTAGGTTCCACAATCAAACCATTCTTATATAGCTTGGCGATGGAAAACGGATTTACTCCTTGTGACATGGCACCTAACCGTCAACAGACATATATGGTGGCTGGGCGACCGTGGACACCTCGTAACGCAAATCATTCTCGCTATGGACAAATGGTTCCGCTGAAATGGGGATTGGCACAAAGTAACAACTGGATCAGTGCTTATTTGATGAGTAAGTTGAACCCCGACCAATTTGTGCAACTGTTGCATGACTATGGTATCAACAATCCAGATATTCATGCTTCCATGAGCTTGTGCCTTGGTCCTTGTGAGGTGAGTGTGGCAGAGATGGTAAGTGCCTATACTGTTTTCGCCAACCATGGTATTCGTACGGCTCCTATGTTTGTAAGTAGGATAGAGGATAATGAGGGCAATACCGTTGCAACGTTTCAACCTCGTATGAATGAGGTCATCAATTCCGACAATGCCATTAAGATGCTTACCATGTTGATGGGAGTGGTGGACAATGGTACGGCAGGTCGTTTGCGTTATCGTTATCATTTCGAGGGACAAATAGGTGCCAAGACTGGTACGACCAACAATAACAGCGATGGTTGGTTCATTGGTTTCACACCACAGCTTGTCAGTGGCGTGTGGGTCGGTGGTGAAGACCGTGATATTCATTTTGACTCCATGAGCATGGGACAAGGTGCGACGATGGCGCTTCCTATATGGGCTATATTCATGAAGAAAGTATATGCCGATACATCGTTGGGCATCAGTCCAACGGTGAAGTTTGACATCCCTGAGAATTATAATCCTTGTGGGAACAGCAAAGATGATTTCGATGAAAATGGAATAGACGAAGTTTATGAATAAGGATACATCCTGCAATGATTGCCACATACAACAGGCATAGTTGCAGGATGCTTATTTTTATCCCCTTGATGCTGGCTCCGGGCAAATGGGCTATGATAGAGATGCTTTCGTTCAATATTTTAGTCACAAAGCTAAGGATATGTGCAAAGATAGTCTGTAAGCATGGGAACGGAGCACATATCAGGTAGCCAACTCCACCATATAATATAAGGGTAGCTGAAGGGATGGCTATCATATTCGCCAGTAGTGAATAGCATGATATATGTCCGAAATAATAGGCGATGATAGGCATGGTTCCGATTTGTGCCGCGACAGAGACACTTAGCATGGTCAATGGCGATTTCATCAATGGATGCTTCTTTGTCCACGGTGTATCTATCCAATGAGCCATCTTAGGAAAGAGCGTGATGATGAAAAGTACGGCAATGAAAGATAACTGAAAGCTAATGTCGAAGATATAGGACGGAGAAAAGCAAAGCATGATGATAGCCGTCAGCATCAGACAGTTGATAGCTTTTGACCGTCGTCTCATAACCAGTGTCATGCAATAGATGCTGACCATGCAACTGGAGCGAATGGCACTGGCTGGCATACCAATCAACAAGGTGTAAGCCCATATCGATGTGAGTGCCAAGATGATGAGGTAGTTAGGGATATAATGTCTATTATAGGAACGTTTTCCTGCAAGTATGAATAATAGGAGTTGGAAAATGATGCCGATGTGCAAACCACTGACTGCGGTGATATGGCTGGCTCCCGATGCAGAATAATATGCTTTCGTCTCTTGGTCAAGAGCACTTTTGTCACCTAAGGTCATGGCAGTGAGGATAGCGTATCCATCTTGTGGAATGTTCATCTGACGATAAGAGTCTTCAAGGTCTTGTTTCCATTCGGCAGCTTGTAGTTTGGTGCGGTCAAAAGCCGAAAGCTCTTGGTAAGTGTAGTAGCTTGTTTGTTTACGAGCTTCGTCCTTTTGGTGGGAAGCAAGGGTAAATCCCACGCAGAGTACGGTAATTAATATTAACAAGGACTGTGGCTTCTCTTTCTTGCAAAGCAAGCATAGGATTAATTGGCAAATGGAAGAAACCAAGCCATAGCAAGTGGATTGGGAACTGTGAAAGGTCTCGCCAATGACTATCCCTATGCTCAGTGCAATGCCGATGGACAGGAGAGGATATGAATATTCAAATTTATAGCTTCGCATACTGTCTAAATATCTCGAAAATACGGTTAAACTTTTAATTTGTGCAAATATACGAATAATTTTTCGTCTAAATGTAGTTTTTTTTGTATTTTTGCAAAGTTTTAGAGAATACATAAAAATCATTATAATGAACATTTCTTACAAATGGCTTAAAGAATACGTCGATTTCGACCTTACTCCACAGGAGACGGCGGACGCGCTGACATCATGTGGACTCGAAGTAGACGCTTTAGAAGAAGTTCAATCTATCAAAGGTGGATTGAAAGGTCTTTATGTTGGTAAAGTGTTGACGTGCGAGGCTCATCCTAATAGTGATCATCTCCATGTTACTACCGTTGATTTAGGAAAGGGCGAACCTCAGCAGATTGTCTGCGGTGCTCCTAACGTGGCTGCTGGTCAGAAAGTGATTGTCGCTGACTTGGGCTGTGTGCTTTACGACGGTGACCAGAGCTTTACCATCAAAAAGAGTAAGTTACGTGGTGTGGAAAGTTTCGGTATGATTTGTGCCGAGGACGAGATAGGAGTAGGAACAGACCATGCAGGTATCATAGTCCTTCCAGAGGATGCTCCCGTAGGTCAACCTGCTGCAGAATACTATCACTTGGAGAGCGATTGGCTCATAGAGATAGATATTACGGCAAACCGTGCAGATGCCTTGGGACACTATGGGGTGGCACGTGACCTTTATGCTTGGTTGAAGCAGAATGGATATCAGACTTCATTGCATCGTCCTTCTTGCGATGAGTTTGTCGTAGATAACGAGGATCTTCCTATTGAGGTTGAGATTCAGAACACCGATGCCTGCAAGCGTTATGCTTGTGTCAGCATCACCGACTGTGAGGTAAAGGAAAGTCCAAAGTGGTTGCAGGATAAATTGAACATTATTGGTCTTCGTCCTATCAACAACATCGTGGACATCACCAACTATATCATGATGGCTTACGGTCAGCCTCTCCACTGCTTCGATGCCGATATGGTCACAGGACATAAAATCGTAGTTCGCACTCAACCAGAGGGTACTAAGTTCGTTACTCTTGATGGAGAAGAACATACACTTGGCGAGCACGACTTGAGCATTTGCAATGCAGAGGAACCCATGTGTATCGCTGGTATCTTTGGTGGTAAAGGTTCTGGTACATACGAGAATACAAAGAATGTTGTCTTGGAGAGTGCTTACTTCCATCCAACATGGATACGTAAGAGTGCCCGTCGTCATGGCTTGAGCACAGATGCAAGCTATCGTTTCGAGCGTGGTGTTGATCCAAACGGTCAGATTTATGCTTTGAAGCAAGCTGCCATCCTTTGTAAGCAATTGGCAGGTGGTAAGGTTAGTATGCAAATCAAGGATGTCTATCCAGAGCCTATCCAAGATTTCCCTGTTCGCTTGAACTATGAGTACGCTCATCGTTTGATAGGCAAGGAGATTGGTGCCGAGACTATCAAGAACATCGCAACTTCCTTGGAGATGAAGATAGTCAAGGAAGATGCCGAAGGCATCGACTTGCTCGTTCCTCCTTATCGTGTAGATGTTCAGCGTCCTTGTGATGTGGTAGAAGATATTCTCCGTATATATGGATATAATAATGTGGAGATCCCTACCCAGTTGAAAAGTTCTTTGACAGTCCAAGGAGAGGAAGACAAGCACTATCATACTCAGAATATCGTGGCTGAGCAATTGGTAGGCGAGGGCTTCATGGAGATTTTGAACAACTCTTTGACCAAGGCAAGTTACTATACGGATTTCAATCTCAATGTTTATCCAGATGAGCATACCGTAAAAGTGATGAACCCATTGAGTGCTGACCTTGGTGTGATGCGCCAGACCATGTTGTTTGGTGGTTTGGAGAGTGTTTCTCGCAATATCAACCATAAGAATGCCAACTTGAAGTTCTTCGAGGTGGGTAACACCTATATATATAATAAGGAGAAATGGGATGCGGAAACTCCTATCAAGGGTTATAGCCAGGAAGGTCACATCTCTCTCTTTGTCACAGGCAAGCGAGTAGAGGGTAATTGGGCTCACTCGGATGAGCAGAGCAGCATCTATGAGCTGAAAGCAGTAGTAGAGAACATCCTCCGTCGTGTAGGTATGCCGCAGAACAACGTGGTGGTCAAGCATAGTGACAACAATATTTTCTCCAAGGGTGTACAGTATGAGACACGTGCTGGTAAGGTATTGGTGGAACTGGGTATCTTGAGCCTTAACTTGAAGAAAGCCTTTGACATAGAGCAAGATGTGTTCTATGCAGATGTACACTGGGACAACTTGATGAAAGCTATCAAGAAGGTGAACCTTACTTATACTGACATCAGCAAGTATCCATCGGTAAGTCGTGACTTAGCTCTCTTGGTTGACAAGAACATAGAGTTTGCCCAGATAGAGCAGATTGCTCGTCAGACAGAGAAGAAACTCTTAAAGAGTGTCGTTCTCTTTGATGTTTACGAGGGCAAGAACTTGCCTGAGGGTAAAAAGAGCTATGCTGTCAATTTCATCCTTCAGGATGAGGAGAAGACTCTGAATGACAAGCAGATAGATGCTATCATGAAGAAACTTATCGCCAACTTGACAGGTAAGCTGAATGCGGAGTTGAGATAATATTTGGGAATTTAAGGGAATTTATAGAAGTTAAAGAATTTAAGGGACAATAGCTTTTAGGTGAATGTCATCATCAAATATGGTGTTGTCCTTTAACTTCTCTTAACTTCTATAAATTCCTCATAAGAAATTCCTTTTGACAATAAATAAGTATATATAAACAATATAAAAATTAAATTCCTATGGGAAGAGCATTTGAATATCGTAAAGCTACAAAGCTGAAAAGATGGGGCCACATGGCCAAGACATTTACTAAGT
>CAKQXI010000088.1 GCA_934281565.1 uncultured Prevotella sp. | reverse complement strand
TGGTCGATTGCGGCGGTCTTGAAAACCGTTGTACTGCGAGGTACCCGGGGTTCGAATCCCTGTCTCTCCGCAATAAATGCTGAAAATCAGCAAATTATAAAACAAACACCCAGTTTTACACCCAAAAATGTAAAGTTGGGTGTTTTTGTATTATTTAAGCCTTTTTGAATTTAAAAAGAAGTCCAGTGGGGGATTTGTATAATTCTTATAGCCATATTGTTTTTCGTTTTATTGCTTTTCGTATTTCTCTTTAAATTCATTTACAAATTGTTTTATTCTCTTATTCGTTAAGCAGACTTCATATTTTTAAAATTTTCCAGGGATTTTTCAGATAAAGTGATCTTTATGTCTTCCACATTTAGATAGAGTATTCAACTGGCCTATAGTATTCATCATCCAATCAATCAAGCGATAAAAAGAGCTGAAATATTTGTCTGCTCTTGGTTCTGCTATAAATCCGAGACAATACAAAGGTTTATGGGGCATCTCGTAATGGTCGGTATGTGCTAATACTAAGGCGGAATAGTTACCTGAATAGCATGGAAGACATATCTCGCCCGACATAACTTCTTCAATGGCAAGTATGAGGTCTGGACTTTTATAGTTCTCTGTTACCTTTTTTCTTAAATCATTCAGGTATTCCTCCCTGCTGCTATTCTTTTTCATGAAGTAAGGGTCGTAATTCAAAGCCTTTTCAGTTCTTCCTATAAGCCCTAAACGGTTTCTAACTCATTTATTTCTGCATTCATCTTTAGCTTTTTCTTTTTCTGCCATGGTGTTTGATTATAAATCCATTCTGCTATGCAATATACGGCAATAAGTGGTAAGCATATTATCACTCCACTGATTAGAGTGGTTATAAAAAGGTCGTCTTTGTCTATTCCTTGCAAGCTGCCATATTGTTTTCTTCTTCAACCTTCTTAGTGGTGATGTTTGCTGTAAAACCTATGGGACGTCTTTTTTTCATTTCTTCGTTTTCTTCTACTTTTGTGGCAAGGCAAGCATACATTTCATCCACTGTGTTTTTAATGTCGCAGAAATAGTCGTAGAAGAGGGAAAGTAGCATATCTTTATCATTGAAGAAGAAAGATGTATCCACTTCAATCGAATCTTTATAAGCTCTTACTACGGAAAGGTGTTCTCCGTCTGTATTAACCTTGTCGGCAATAAAGGTCTTTTGATACAGTTCCAATGTTTCGTAATCCTCGCTTTTCAGCCCGAACACGATGTTGCACTTAGGGTAGTCATTCTCCAAATCAAAGTGGATACCATAATGCAGTTCGTCAAATATGACAATAATTACTCCATCCGTCAATTCTGTTTCTATACCTTCTTCTTTCAGATAGCTTATGATTGTCTGGCGGATTTTGTTTACATTGTTCTTGAAGAACATTTTTTTCCAAAAGGGTACTGCTTTATTCATAAGGTTACGTTTTTATAGAGGTGTAACAATTATATTGCGGTTCTCAAAGTTCTATATGTGTGTGAATTTCTCCATCTATCTACTTCCATAGCACGGGTACACAACTGCGGATGCGAGTAGAATACACAGCGATACTCTTGTTGGATTCGGCTCCATAGCGAGGAATGCTTAAATGCTTCGTATTGTTTTCCTTGCTCTATCAGGCAGCGCGACATTCCAGGTGTTTCCTTCAATCCGGAAGCCAATTTGACCAAGGACGATTGATATATCTCCTCACTAGTAATAATCATTCCACAACGGTCTGCCGAAAGTTCGCTTTTCCGATTCCAATATTGCAAGGCAAGATAAAGAGGAGCAAACAGGGTACGATGAATCAGTCCCATGAAAGCACCCATATCCCGTAATGTTCTGAACATGGTTTTATATAAAGCATGCTTGCACAAGATATGACCGCATTCGTGTGCCATAATGCCTTTTAGTTCCTCGGGTGTCAGTTTTTCTACGATACTGCTGGAGAGGGCTACGAATGTACGGGTTTCACCGTATGTATAGGCATTCATTTCGGGGTCGTTATAGATATAAAGTTCCGGTTCCTTGATACCCGTCTTATTTACGACTTCCTTGAACAGTCCATATATTTGTGGATAGCAATGTGGGGTAACCCGTACCATATTGGCAAGGTTTTCTCCTCTGTACTGCATCTCATATCCTAATTTCATAAACAACCGTACAAGTTTCTCGTAGCCAGGTACGCTCTTTATCATCTGAATGGCTTTTGCATCTTCGGGATGCATGATGTCTGTTGCTTTCATAATTCTGCTTCTCCTTTCTTAGTAGTTTGACAATTGCATACGCATACACGCTATTTGTATCACACAAGGTATAGTTACCCGATAGGCCGGGGAAGCCAAATCATAGACTGCCCACCCGATAGTGATACTCCAACCTAAAGGACCAGTCAATTTCCCTAAAGTCTTGAAGAGAATATTACTCCCAAAAGCCGCTAACCCATGCCCCAATAACATTTTGGAAATCATTCGCGCCACATAGAGAATTATTCTTTTAGATAAAGCCCCACCACGTTTGATGGCGAGTTGCAACGCAGCTATAATCATATATTTTCTAGGATTCTTTACTGGAATGTTCAGTTCTTCAGCCATATTGCGTAGTTCTTTCTCATCCATCTGTCCCACGGTGTCATGGCAGACTTTTTCCAAAAGTGACCTTTCCAATTCTTTTGTATTGGTCTTGTCATTGAAGTAAACTTCTGCTTTTCGGCAGACATCGCGCAGTATCTCTTTATAGCATACTCCGTTTCTTCGGTACAGGTTGGCAAGGGTGTTTCCGCCAAAGCGTTGCAATTCGTTGGCTATTTCTTGCCACATCATACTCAGTCGGTACGGATAACAGTAGAGGTAAGCATCCGTATTTGTAAGTTGCTCTGATATGCGGACTTCTCCGTTAGTGTCGTGTGTCAGCATATCAACCAGTGTTTTTAAGTCTTCATTCTTGCAGTATGCCAAGAATGACAAATCCCTATCTTCTTTCATAATACTACGTTTTTTATTGTTTCGTATTGCAAAGGAAGATAGGGAGGGAGACAAAAGGTGTCCGAGGGAAGCTAAATATACCAATATTTATCCAATGTATCTGTCAATTCAGTCCATCGGGTGATAAGAGACTTAGCATATAGATGTGGAAATAGACCGTAACATCCAAGGGCGTATCCTTCGTTTACTTCAACCAGTAGTGTTTCGCCCTTTGAGGTAACTCCGAAATCAATGCCATACGCATCGGGTGCAGTTGCATAGTCTTTTATTGCATTTTCAATCACTTCGGGTCATAATGAACTTTCCAATCCCCTTTATGGGGCCTGACATCAAGTATCTTTCCATACCTGACAAATACTCTCCACTCCTGCAATAAAATTAACGGGATCGCTACATAACACCTCGTAATTATCATCACAGCATCCACAACCCACTAAGTCATGAATGCTATTGATGATTTTACTGGACAATCTTTTCCCCTCAACAGATTTGATAAACACAGGCCATACCTTTGGGGTGTTGGCTATCTCATTGATGGTTGATTTCCAAATCCTTCTTCCGAGATACTTGTTTAATACTTGCGGATAGTTTATTTCGGCACATTCAATCCCGAAATCTTGTAATCTTCGCTTGATTATGCCGATACCGCCAACAATGAGTTCTTCTTTGATATGGTTGTTTGCAATGAGTTCTTCATATCTCTGAAAAAGATACATTCGTACCCCATTGCACGCAAACCGTTGAATGCCACAAACGCATTAGGGTTGCATGGATGTCCGGTGAAATCGCATTGTATAAATGCTCTCATTGCTTTTGACATTTATTCTTTCTTCTATTTCTGTATTCATCTTCTTTCAGTCAAATTTTTTCATAGTCAAATCTATCAAAGAATCCATCATCCTTTGGCATCGTATGAAAGCTACTGCATTTCGGACATTCTTGTGGAGTTACATATAAATTACAGATTATTCCTCCTTCAAAAACCAATTTATCGAATACACATCCACAATTATCACAAATAAAAGTATATGTTTTTTTAGTTAACTTAATTATTCTCCTTCTTTTAAAGTTGTTTATATTTTATAGAATAATAATTCTTCTATTGCCGACAAAGAATGACAAATCCCTATCTTCCGTCATAATGCTACGTCTTTTATCGTTTCGCATTGCAAAGTAAGATAGGGAGGGGACAAAAAGTGTCCGAATTGTTTAGCCAAAATAGAATTTTGCAGTTAATCTTCTCCTTTTATAATTCTAATAGCAGGTTCCCATTCGGCTTCTGCTGCCTTATAGAGATATTCTGTCGATAATTCGCTGTTCTGTTCCACTCCGATACCTTCTTGATACATCCAAGCCAAGTGGAACATGGAGTCAGGCTCTCCCAGTTCTGCTGCTTTTAGAAACCAGCGGGCTGCTTCCTTTTCGTCTTTTTCAACCCCCAATCCATTTAGATAACAATTGCCGATACAGAAGTATGATTCAGTGCTTTCCTCATTTGCTGCCTTCATGAAGTAATTAAAAGCTTTGTTATAATCTGTAGGTATTCCTCCAAGACCATGTTGATAGATAATACCATATGTAATGGTAGGCTCTCAAATACCCTTGGTCGGCAGCTTTTTCATACCAGTATAGTGCTGTCTTTATATCTTGTTCAACACCTTCACCACGCCGATAGCAAACACCTAATTCATACTGGGCTTCAGGAACTCCACGATGTGCAGCATCGTTGAAACACTCAACGGCTTTGTCTATATCCTGCTCAGTTCCTTCGCCATGAACATAGCACAGACCAAGTTCATACATGGCTTCTGGAATCGCATTTACGGCCTTTTCAAAACGCTCAAAAGCTCGTTCATCGCTTTTGTTCCAATTCCTTCTTTATAACATATTCCTTCATAATAGACGGCATCCATTTGGCCAACAGTGGCACGAAAAGCGGCTGCCATCCGCAATGACTCAAAGCCGATTTTTTGCTTTTTTAACAATCTTCACTAGATAGTAGCTCCAGTATTTCGTCCAGTATCTTATCTGCAATGTTCTCGTTTTTCATGTCCTTAAGAATAATGCTATGTTAATAAAATGGTTTCAAACAGCAAAACTTATAGCAGCAACTATTGTTGCTATTATAGAAATGCTCAAAGTCCATGTTGAACGATTCTGAAGTTTTGAAACGTCTTGAGTTAGCATATACATCTGATTTTTTAATACCGTATTCTCTCTTTCATATTGTTTAAACTTTGTATCATGCTGCTTTGAAACCTCAACATTATGTTGTTTAATGGATTCCATTAGGAAGTACTTCAAAGTTTCAATTTCTTGCTTATATGAATTCTTGGTTGCATTTAGCTCTTTTTGGTATTTATCGATAACAGACAAACACTCTTTGATACTAATCTCTAGCTGTTTTTTGTATTCTGCAGTTTTACTATCAAAGCAAGAAGTAAATTCTTCTTCTTTTTTTTGTATAGTTTCATCGAAATGATCGAATTTCTCCTCATTTTTTGAGATGCGTTCAAAAAATTCTTCTCGTAAGTTATTGATTCTTGTCCTCAGAGTAATTGTTCTATTAAATGATTGCTCAAAGAGAACTTCGATAGCATGACTGTCAATATTATATTGAGAACAGAGATCATGTAATAAATTGGCAATATTCTCTTTTGAACAATCACTATCTTCCAGTTGTCTATACAAATCATTTTCAATTGAAACTGATATTTTCATTAATTCAAGAATCGCTTCTAAGTTTTCACTATTGGCTTGAAATGCACCCAATGTGCATTTTGCCAATTCTTGAATAACTTTCAAAAGACCATCTAATGATTTCTCTACATCTGTAGTTTTAATCAATCCCCATAAATATTCATTCTCCACTACCGGTGAAGCAACTTTGTTAAGTTCTTTGTATTTCTCTTGAACCACATTAAAGCTACTATCTATCTTTTTACTAAGTGCAATGAATTTATTTTCATCTAGAAGGTGTATCTTATTTGTTAATTTTCTCCTTTCCATTCCTGGTGATATAATTTTAATTTCGTTATTAGAAGTCTTCATCGTTTCCTATTTCTTTTATCAATTTAACAACAGAATTACTCTCGGATAATAATTTCGCAGTGCGAATGTTTGTTTCATTTATTCTCTTCTTTGTAGCTATGATATTATCGCGAGTATTCTTGATTTCACCAACAACATTTCCAAAGAATTGATATGTACCACATACATCCCTACTTGATTTTAGAACTGCCACATCAATTCTTAAATTATCAATAAAGATTGATTGAGAACGATGCAAAGAAAGCTGTAATTGTGCGTCTCTTACCTTTAAAGATGCCTTTGTATGGTCAAAAAGCATAAGAACTATATTTGAGAATATGCCTGCAGACAAACCTGCTAAACATTCTGCGATAAAGGATGCGATAGAAACGGGCATTCCTGGAATATGTAACAGCCCCTTTTCAATAATTTCATTCAAAGAAAATCCCAAAATCGCTACAGCTCCTGCAGATAACACTTTTGCAGCTTCGAACACTTTTTCTTGCCAAGAATGTTCCTTGCTACATAGGATTCTGAAAGCATTCTTGATAGATCCAAACATTTGACGAATAACGCTGAACAAGCGTTTAAAAGTGCCTGTGAAGAAATCATTGATTGCGTTTAATAATTCAGTACCAATTGCACCTATCGCACCACCAACAATACTTTTAATCATATTTATGGCTTTTGTTTTAACCTTTTTCCAGCAAGTAGATAAGACAGTTTGGACATAGTTCAGTAAACCCTGTTCCTTTATTCGTTTTCTTTCTTCATAAAATGAAGTAACTAAGTTTGCTATAACGTGCTTCATCAAGTCTTTTGCCGCAGCCATACCAGCACCTTTAGCAGCTCTCCATCCACGAATTTTAGCTTCATGTTTTACATATGCGATTTTTTCATCACGTATGTATTGCTCCATTGCATTCTCTGCACCTTCTTTACCTTCTAGAATATCTGCTAACTTAGAGCAGTAACCTTTATGCGAAGAAGAGTCATGAACATCAGTAGGAACTAAAAACATACCATTACCTGTTTCATGGATGGTTAGGTGGTTGCTTTTTCGCCACCGCTCAGCTTCAGCTCTTGATGAAAAACCAAATTTTTCCACTAATGCATCATCAAAAGCTGCAAAGTTTTGTTTTCTGATATAGCCAGCAACACTATAGGTTTTACCCTCCGCTACGGCAGTCTTATAACCTTCTTTGGTAGTTTCAATATCAGGTATTGGAACGACTGGACCAACACGATAGTTTCGTAAGCCAGCTAAAGACTCAAGATTTTGTGTTGGGTCACTAGTTTTAATAGAATTACCTTCGCCTTTAGATGTAATGTTATTTGTCTTTAGGCGTTGACTATATGCCTCTTTATATCTTTCGAATTTGGCTTTTCCTGCTTCTGACATACCATTAGTATTCTCAGAAACATTTTTATCAAAAGGATTTTTCTTGGCATCACTCATTTTTCTGGTTTGCCAATTAGCATTGGATTCAACATCAGTAGGCTTATGTCGCTTATCTATTTCAATACCATTTAACGATTTGACTGTTTTTGAATCCTTAGCTTCGCTGAAAGTCTCTCCTGTATCCGTCATTGCATCAACGTAATCTATAGCTCCCTTTTTGGTGGCCTCCATTAAATCGAACATCAAATCATGACTATCATCTATTTGTTTTTGAAGTTCATCTATTTGTGCTACTAATAATTCTTCCTGCTCTGAGAGTATTTCATCAAAAGATTCAAGAGATAAATCTTCATGTTCTATTTCGACATCAGATCTGATAATATCATTCTTGTTTTCCAGTTCCATAGGTATAATACATTTAATATTGTTTTGATATTTGATTTACAATCTTCTTCATCTCCCCTCTAACCTCTTTCGGCTCCATCACCTCCACCTTCTCCCTATGCCACAATAGCATCTGATAAAAGTTATAGCTCGGGCGAAGCCAGTAACTGAATACACTCCAGCCATCTCCTTGCTCCACTTCTTCTTGTGAAGCATGAATAGGCCGTGCCCTGACGTAATCCACTTGACTGCCATACACCTTTATTTTAATAGGTACAGGGTTGCAGTCCTCATGATTCACGCCATAACAACCTTCAAAGTAGCTTTGCGGATTGATATGTGGTGAAGGTGAAAGTTGTTGTTCCGTCAGTTGCAAGTTACTGGTGCGCTCCAGTGCATAAACCGAGGGATTCTTACGATTCAGCGGTTCGGCAATGAGATACCAGCGCTGTTCCCATGTCTTAAGAAAGCAAGGAATACATTCGTGGTGCTTTACTGCTTGCCGGTTGAAAGAGTGATAGTCGAACTCAACCACTACCTTGCGGTCAATGGCTTCGAGAATAGCATGCAGATGTTCCACACCGCTGGGCACATCTTCCAAGACCAACTCTCTGCGATGCTTCATGGCCAGTTCGGAGAGCCCTTGCACGTGGAAAGCGGAAAGCAGATATTTGTAAAGCGAGTTGTTCTTTATATAGTCAAAATTGGAGATGTAATACTTCCTTGCTCCCGTATCATACTCTATGTCAATGGCGAAGACATTGGAGACATACTCCTTGTATCGTCCGAATGTTTTGGGTATGATTTCTCCGTCATAGAGAGAGGAATACTCCCAATGATGGTTGATTTCCTTGAGCGACATCGGTTTGCCACGCGACAGAAGCTCTATGATGTACAGGCATTTTTCAAGTTTTCCCATAGTGTTTTTCTTTATTCGGTTACAAAATAACTCTACTCCTCAGACAAAAAACGTCTTACCTGTCACGGTAAATTTGCAAAAAAAGCGTGGCACTGCAAAATTACGTCTTAGCTGAAGGTCCTAGGAAAACCCAATGAACAAGATGTAAGAATAGCAGCCCACGCTATAGCGTGAGAACCACTATGCTCTCTTTGTTCATTTGAAAATTTCCTAGGTTTTCAACTATAAGACAAGCATAACGCTTCTTCAATTTCTAATATGTCTCGGAGAGAGTTGCTTCAATCCGAATACAAAAATAGTTATTTTGTTGATGTTTTGCATTATAGAGAGCAAAAATTATAATTTGAATCCTCTACTTTTTCTTGGTTCTTCTGCTGATTGTCGCAGACCTTGCCGAAGTTTTTCCCATTGCTCTTTGAACCATTCGCTTATTGGTTGCCTGTTTATTGTAAGCACCAATTTATTATTATCAACCGAACTTTTCTCAACTTTGAAAATATCATTTTTGATTTCAAATCTTCGTTTATGTTCTTCGGAATAGATTTTTCCATTGCATCTGATAGCTTCTTTCTTTGTTAGAAGACAATCTATCATATCTTTGGTAAATCCAATGACTGTGCACAATTTTTCCATTCTCAACATTTCTTTGAGTATCGGAAACCAGTTGAATGCCTTTTCAAGCAAGGTGTTCAGTCTTGATATTTCCCTGTCTTTGGCTTCAAGTTCTTGGTTATGTATTCCTTGAAGATTGCGTATTTGTTTGTCGTGCTGTTCCTGTATTTGTTGCATCTTGGCTTTTAGTTCGTCAATACCCTTATTGTGCTTGACAACTTCCTGACGCAATTTCTCGTTGACTTGTTCCAGTTCTTTCAACTTTCCACTTCCGAAAAGAGAACCAATTCCGCTTGCTATGGCAGTGGCAGCATCAGTGGCTACGCTTTTGAGTTTGTCCGTGTGTATTTCCGATTTTACCAGTTTGAGCTCCTGTTCGGCAAGACTTACCTGTTGTTCCTTGTGTCGCTTGGTTTCATCTATGCGTTGCAGTTCGGCTTTCTGTTTCTCGATGATGAAATCATTTCGTTCCAAATGTTCCTTGCCTGTCTCGGATTTAGATTGCCCACGTTGCATGGAGAGTATGTCAGAAGCCAAAGTTTGCATTTCTATCATA
>CAKQXI010000087.1 GCA_934281565.1 uncultured Prevotella sp. | reverse complement strand
CCACCACTAACCAGTATCCGTGAATTGATTCATGCCAGCGGAGAAATTGAAAAAAGCGAAGAGGAAAACAAACTACCCGATAAAAAGTGGCTTACTCAATTAGTACTACCGGGCTCTTCATTGGGTGGAGCGAGACCTAAAGCCAGCGTAGTTGACGCCGACAAAGTATTGTATGTTGCCAAATTCCCCTCTCGCAAAGATGATTACAACGCAGGGCTTTGGGAACACTTCTGCCACCTTTTGGCTAAGAAAGCAGGAATTAATGCTGCATCTACACAGGTAATTTCCACAAACGATAAGTACCACACACTCTTATCACGTCGCTTTGACAGAACCGATGACGGCAAGCGAATACATTTTGCCTCTGCCATGACATTGCTCGGACTTTCGGATGGAGCCAACGCAAGCACCGGAAACGGGTACTTGGATATGGTGGACTTCATACTTCAAAATTGTACGGAGGTAAACAAGAATCTTCAAGAGCTATACCGCCGTGTAGCTTTTAATATTTGCATCGGCAACTCGGACGACCACTTCCGCAACCACGGGTTTCTACTCACTGCTAAAGGTTGGACACTCTCCCCTGCCTACGATATGAATCCAACGCTAAATGAATATCAGAATCTACTTGTTTCCAACTCTTCCAACAAAGCAGACTTAGCAATTCTATCAGATGCTTGTGAAGACTATATGCTACCTCAAGACGTAGCCACAAAGATTATCTCAGAGGTGGTAATAACCGTAAAAGACTGGAAAGCATTGGCAGCTAAATTAGGAATAGCGAACAGCGAAATGGAATTATTCGGGAATACCTTTAATGGTCGAATGAAAGAATACATCTAATTCCTTCGCAAAATAGAGAGTTATTTATCTTATAGGGGAGACAAACGCAGCCATATCAACGCCAAATGCAGCCAATTACACAAACAATTTGGAATCAAATAGTTATTACTATATATTTGCGCAAAAATGATAACTATTGATTAATATGACAGCTAAGAAAACCGACTACATTATCATATATTCTTTCCTATGTGCATCACATATTGAGTATTGCTGTATTAGTTCGTTTGTTTGTGGTGACAGAATTAAAAATGGATGAATTTTCAGGTCTAGTCGCTTTTATTGTTACTTGCCTATTGCTTGGCGGCATCTATTTCAGTTTTCAATCTATTCTGAATGGCTGCCTATTACCATTAGTAGAAAGAGTACTCAAACCCAAAGAAATGGTTATTCTTGAGCCAGCTATCATCACTCAAGAACAAGAAAATATAACGAAATCGGTTGATGAGTCAATCACACAATCAACAGATTTATCAGTCAGATATGAAAATTATAAAACAGCTGCCCAACATAAAATAGAAGCAGAACAATCTCGTACATTGGAAAATGTGCTTCACTACACCCATCAGGAACTTTCATTATATATGGAAGAAGCAAATATAAAACAACTTTGCCAACACATCCAGCTTTTTCAATTCGCAACAGAACAGGAATGCGAACAGATAAACAGGCCCGTAACCGTTGATACCAAACTGATATTCATCGACCTGATGCACTTCGGCTGGAACATTGGCAACCAATTCAAAAAATCAGGTATTGAGACAGCGACTTTCATCAAGCAAGTATTTGCCGCACCATTCGAAAAGGTTGAAATTTCAACTATCAAACGCAAACTACGAGTAGAAGGAACGTGCAAGATAAAACTTGCAAAGAGATCGACCTATTATTTAGATAAAACCCTTGTTATGACAACAGAGAATAAGATAAAATATTTTAAACATCGAGAAGATTGGCGAAAGTGGTTCACCGAGAACTTCGGTACTGTCACTGAAGTTTGGTTTGTATTTCCCAGCAAATCGTCCAATAAAAAAGGTGTTATATACAACGACTCTGTTGAAGAAGCCCTTTGTTTCAAGTGGATTGACAGTACTATAAAATCGCTTGACAAGGAGCATAAAATTCAGCGTTTCACACCTCGAAATCCTAAAAGTACATACTCACAAGCCAACAAAGAGAGACTTCAGTGGTTGATGGAAAACAGGATGATACATCCCAAATTTGAGGATAAGATACGAAAGGTGCTGTCCGAACCATTTATATTCCCTAGCGATATAATGCACAAATTGGAGGAGTATGAAGGGTTATGGCAAAACTATCAAGGTTTCTCGGATACGTATAAACGTATTCGCATCGCATACATTGAAGTGGCAAGAAAGCGACCGGAAGAATTTGAGAAACGATTAAATAATTTTATCGATAAGACGAAAGATAATAAAAGAATCACTGGATTTGGAGGAATTGACAAGTATTATTAATTCCAAACGAAATGTCAGCGCAGAAATTATATTAGGTAGTCATAAAAGAAGGTGATCACATTACGTGGTCGCCTTCTTTTGTTGCGTAACCCATTGGTAAATAGCAATAATCACCACCCATAAGTTATTCAATAGTTATATTTCGGTGGCTGATTTCACCGTAAAATCACCAGTTTTTTTTGCACACGAACAATTAAAATCAAGAGTTTATGTGCAAAACAGAAATCACTTTTGATAAGTTGCCGCAGGCGATAACTTATCTAACCGAACAGGTCGCCTAGTTGATAGTGTCGGAACTTCAACCGCCACAGTCCGACAAACATCAATTAGTAGGCATTGACGATGCGTGCCGCATTATCCAAAAGGCAAAGCCTACCTTCTACGCCCTTGTCCGCAAAGGGGTGCTGCCATCGTACAAGAAAGGGAAAAAACTCTACTTCTATGAAGATGAACTGCTGGCATGGATAGAAAACGGTCGAAAGAATACTTCTGAACAGAACTACGACCGGATGTTAGCCTTGATGCAAAACGGAGTGCGTCGCAAACCCAAATCAGGTTTTAACCTTTAATCCGCCAGGAGCTATGGAAGAGAAATCAATAACTCCCGAAGGAATTATCAATCAAGCAATGGGAATGAATATGGCCTTTACAGGAGCAGAATTTCCGGTTGAGATATTTCCATCCAAGATTCAGCGGATTATACACGAGGTGTGCGAATGCCAAAGTTATCCGATTGACTACACTGCTGCCGCTATACTGACCGCTATTGCCGCAGGAATAGGCAGGGTGGAAAGTGCCAAGCCTGTTATTTCCGACCGTAAGAATGCTAAAAGCTCCGTCTTTATTACCCGTCCGTTTATTCCGGTGATTGGTACAATCCAGAAAAACATCCTCAATGATTTAGCCAAAGGCGACCGTTCGAGCAACGGATTTATTGACCGTATTCTATTCGTCATGCCCCAAATCCAACGTAAAGCCCGATGGAATGACAAGGATGCACCTGATAATTTAGAATCGGAATAGCACTCACTGATGAGCAGGCTTATCAACCTAGATTGCTCATTTGACGAAAATGGCGAGATACAACCCTCGATTGTAACGCTGAGCGATGAGGCATATCGACTCCTTCTCGAATGGCAACATCAAAATGCAGATCAGTGTGACATCCTTAGTAGCGATACATTGATGGGAATATACTGCAAACTAGGTGTACATCATTCGCTTCTGCTTGGTGATACAGATAAGCAGATGGCTCTGTGGCGAATATGGCAAGGATCAGGTAGATGTAGAGAGCGTCAAGCGAGCTATTTTGCTTACGGACTACTTTAAGCAGACCGCCACACGAGTGCAGAATCAAATAAACGAATCTTCTCTATCGTCTCAACAACAGATTGTCGTTAGGCTACTTCCCGAACTGTTCACCACTGCAGAGGGCATAGAGATAGCAGCAGAACAAGGGATGAAAGAGCGTGCTTTCAAAGAGTTTCTCAGCAAAAACACAGGAATCCTTTTCCGCAAAGAGAAACACGGAGAGTATCGAAAAATATAACCGCATTTTCAACACTATCCACATTTTGCCACTGCTAATGTGGAAAATGTGGATAGTGCATCAATAAAAAAATCAAATGACATATAGATTTATATTAGAACCATACAAAGGCATTGCCACCCGACACACTTGTCCGGAGTGCAAACAGAAAAGATGTTTTTCCCGATATATTGATACGGATGGAAAAGTCTCCTTCCCTGAATACGTCGGGAGATGCGACCGTGAGCAGAAGTGTGGTTACCACTTCATCTCCAAGGAGTATTTCGAACAACACCCAGAACAGCAGACGCAGACTTATGAGCGAGTTGTACGCCCCTTATCGCCAGTTCCTATCTGCCCCAATATTTGTGGATAGCATCGGGCGGAAAGAACGGCTGTTTTCGTGACGACAATCTCAGTGTACTGCGTGGACGGAACGTCGTTTTGTTTCCCGATTTGGGAGCAACGGAAGATTGGTTTGCGAGAATTTCGACGATGCAGCGAATGGGAATTTCCGTGAAACTCTTCGACTATTTAGAACGAAACGCCACCGACAAACAGCGTGCCGAGGGGTTCGACATTGCCGACTTCCTGTTGGAGATGAAGCAACCACAAGTCATTTGCAAGGCATGATCGCAAAGAATCCATCTCTCAATCTGCTGATAAAAGAGCTGGGATTAGTACTTATCGAAGAGCCAGTCCATCCGGTTAGCACAGTAAAAAGAAGAGGTTTTAAGCTTTAAAAGAAAATCGTAGATTTTGAGGTAGCAAGTTTATGTTTTGGACATCCCAAAACCTTGCTTCAATCCCGATGGTCTACACATTGAACTAAAAAAATGAACGCATGAAAGTATATAATAAAGGTGGAAGACCCACCAAATCGTTAATCGAAAAACGAACCTATCGGGTGAACCTAAAGATGAACTCCGAAGAGTATTACACCCTCAAAGCACGAGCTTCGGAGGCAGGAATCTCCCCGTGCGATTTTATCCGAGCCATCATCCTCAAGGCAGAAATCAGGCAACGGCTCTCACCCGAATGGATGGATCACATCCGCAAACCATCCGGTATGGCAAACAACCTGAATCAGATTGCACACAAGGCAAATGCCGCAGGTTATCCGGATGCACGCATGGAGTATCTATTCTTAGCAGACAAGATTGACAACCTATTAAACCAGCTACAACAATGATGGCAAAAATAGTAAAAGGCACTTCGTTTGGCGGTGTGGTGAAATACATTCTCGATCCCGAAAAGCAAACCAACCTATTGGCGGCTGACGGTGTACGGTTAAAGAATCCGGGCTCTATCGCTCAAAGTTTCGAGGCGCAATGGGAACTAAATCCACGAGTGAGTAAGCCTGTCGGACACATCTCTTTGGATTTCTCGGCACAAGACCGAGCCAAGCTCTCCGATGAGGTAATGGCTCGCATCGCACACGATTTATGAGCCGAATGGGAATAGTCAACACGCAGTACATCATTGGCCATCATCACGACAAGGAACATCCACACTTGCACATTGCATTTAATCGAGTAGATAACAGGGCGTACCATCTCAGATAAGAATGACCGCATCCGCAGTGAAAAAATATGTAAAGAGCTTACTGCTCAATACGGTTTGTACTTTGCAAGCGGCAAAGAGCAAGTAAAGCAGCATCGGTTAAAAGAGCCGGATAAAACCAAGTATGAGATTTACAACACTTTAAAAACCGTTCTTCCACGATGTAGAAGTTGGCGTGAGCTACTAGATCGATTGAATCGAGAAGGCATCACCGTTGAATTCAAGATGAAGAGCGGAACCAATGAACTGCAAGGTATTAAGTTCAGCAAAAACGGCTATCACTTCAACGGTTCAAAGGTAGACCAACAGTTCAGCTTCTCAAAGATTGATTTTGCATTGCAGCAAAATATCCATCCAGAACAGAAGCAGGAGCCAATCATCCAGTCGCCACCACAGAAAGCTCTACAAGAATCTACCTTTCCAGACTCTGATAGTTTATCAAGTAGCATCGGTGGATTATTTGATGGATTACTCACTCCCAGCCCAGCCTACGATCCGGAAGAAGAGGCTTTCCGCCGTCAGATGCAACGAAAGAAAAAGAGAAAAGGAATAAGAATATAACAACTTTAAAACAAATATTTTATGGATATAAAAATCATCATTTCCATGTTCGAGGACTAAAAAAAGTTAATCTCAGAACAGTTTAGCAACCTTTCAAAATTGGTTGAATCCTTGGCTAGCACCAAACCAGACCAACCTGTGCTACCGATTATACCGCAGATAGATCTGTCTGAATTAGAAAGCTATGCGGCTCAGACAAACGAACTAATCAAAGAGGGGTTCAAGAAGCACCAAGAGCAACTGGATGAACTTGAGCAGAAGCTCCAGAAACAGCAGGATAAGCCCCTACTCGTTCAAAAGCACCTACATACCATAGAACTTAGGTCGTCAAAGGTGGCCGTTGCTTTGATTTCACTCAGTATAGCACTCCTCAGTTCAGTGAGTTACAACATCTATCAACTCGCTGCCAATAGCCGATTGAGTGATAACGACATCAAGTTCCGTTATATTAAGGCATTTGGTGAAATCACACCCGAAAACCTATTGAAACTCGAAACCATCTTCGAATATGAGCCCAACAAACAAAAACAACACTCCATCCGCCAGATGGTTGAAGAGCACGAACAACGTGTAGAGAGACGTGCTCGTGACCTTGAGCAAGCCCACCTAAAAGAGGCACAAGCTGAACAGCTCCGCAAAGAGGCCGAGAACATTAAGCAGAAGAAGTAGAGCATCAATCAGTTGAAAAGGTGGAGATTTTTAGCATTCTCCATCTTTTCGCTTTTATATAGCGTAAATTTTCATATCTTTGTAGAATGACAGACGTAAATAACAAAACTTATTTATTATGAACCGAATAAAAGAAGTCCTCGAAGAGAAAGGAATCAAGCAAACATGGCTCGCAGAGAAGATTGGCAAAAAGTTTCAGTCAAACTAATGCCTACGTCTGCAACCGCCGCCAACCTAGCTTAGAACAGCTTTTCGAAATCGCAAAAATTCTTGGCGTGGATATAAAGGAACTAATTGATAATAAAGAGAAATAAATGGTTTCAGAAAACCTCATTGATATAAAGAAGAATAATATAATTAAGTACGACAAGGAGCTTTTACCTATACTACTTAAAGACCATAGCTCACAAAAGAATATAATTTGGGCTACAGATAATTATTCTTTTCTTGGAGATGGATATGGCGAAACTGATGAGATAACTGTATCTCAGATAACAGGCAAAAACGGCAATATTATCAAACCAAGAGTAAATAAAAACAAAACCGAACAGCTATTCAGAGTAAGAGATAAAGCAGAAGTTTTCACACCATCGTGGATTTGTAACGCACAGAATAATCTTATAGATGAAGCGTGGTTCGGTCGCAAGAATGTTTTTAACAAAGAGTCAACCTCTAAAGAAGGAAAATGCTCTTGGAAATCAGTAGCTAGCAGAATAATCTTTCCAGAAGATAAGTCATGGAAAGATTATGTGCGTGAGAATCGCTTGGAAATTTCGTGCGGAGAGGCTCCATATTTAGTAAGCAGATACGACGCTACAACTGGTGATGCTATTCCAATAGAGCAACGTATTGGTTTGCTTGATCGCAAACTACGTGTCGTTGGCGAGAATACGGAGACATCAACCGAATGGCTTGAGTGGGCACAAACAGCCTATAAAAGCATTTATGGCTTTGAATATCAAGGGGATAATCTTCTATTAGCACGAGAAGCATTGCTATATACTTTTAAGGACTATTATAAACACAAGTTTGGTAAAGATCCATTACCGGTATCTTTGAAATACATAGCTTATATTGTATCGTGGAATATTTGGCAGATGGACGGACTTAAAGGAGTTATACCGAATAGTTGCAAAATAATAGAGGAGACATCTCTGTTTGGAGATGTTACTAAAATACCTTGCAGAGGATGCCAGGAGGATGGATTCTTATCCCATACTGGGGTCTATTGTTTAGTAAAGGATTGGAGAGCTAAAGATCCAATTACAAAAAAGTTAGGTAGAAAATACCGTTTTATAGATTTGATAAAATAAAACCACTAGCATATGAAGTTTGTATCATCATTTAAGCTAAAGTTGATTTATGTGTTTCGTATTAATGACGATGCTCATAAAGGTTGCTTGAAAGTTGGCGAAGCCACTGCCGACGACAATGAAGATTTGTGGGGACTTGCTCCGTCAAGTCATAATCTAAATGTTGCAGCTAAAAAACGCATCAATCAATATACACAGACTGCTGGCATTGCTTATGATTTACTTTATACCGAGTTGGCTATATACACTGCTGGTGGTAGATTATGCGCATTAAATGATGGGGCTGTACGAGAAGTTTTATTGCGTTCAGGTATTAAGAGAAAGGTGTTTGAGATTGAAGGCAAAGCGAATGAATGGGTTATAACAGACCTTGAAACAGTAAAGAATGCCATCAAAGCAGCCAAAGAGGGGCGATGCTCATTGAATTCAACAGAAATATCCACCGATATAAATCCTATTGACTTTCGCCCAGAACAGAAAGATGCTATCAAACTCACTAAAAAGCATTTTGCTAAGGGCAATCAATTCTTGTGGAATGCCAAAATGCGTTTTGGTAAAACTCTGTCGGCTCTACAAGTTACAAAGGAGATGCAGTTTAAGCGCACTTTGATACTTACGCACCGTCCAGTGGTTGATGCTGGTTGGTTTGAAGATTTTACTAAAATATTCTATGACACGCCTAACTACATTTATGGCTCAAAAAACAATGGCGACACCTACTCTTCATTGGAGCGTCAAGCCTTAAAGGAAGGCAAACACTATGTTTATTTTGCGTCAATGCAAGATTTGCGTGGGTCCGAGAAGGTAGGAGGCAACTTTGATAAGAATAATGAAATTTTCGCCACACCGTGGGATTTCATCATTGTCGATGAAGCACACGAGGGCACTCAAACTGAACTTGGTCGAGCTGTAATGTATGAACTAACAAAGAACACCACTAAAGTATTACGTTTGTCGGGTACGCCTTTTAATTTGCTTGACGAATATAAGGAAGACGAGATATATACGTGGGACTACGTTATGGAGCAACGTGCGAAGGCGGAGTGGTCATTGACTCATTTTGGCGATCCAAATCCATACGCATCTTTACCTCGACTAAATATTTACACATACAATCTTGGTAAACTTATCGAAAAATTTGCTGATAGCGAGTTGGCGTTCAACTTTCGAGAGTTTTTCCAAACCGATGAGCCGGGTGATTTTATACATAGAAGTGATGTTTTATCATTTTTAAATTTGATTACAAAATCTGATAAGGAGAGTAACTATCCATACTCGACTGAGGCTTATCGAGATAATTTCCGCCATTCGTTGTGGATGGTTCCAGGTGTCAAGGAGGCACGTGCGTTGAGTGCGATGCTCCAACAACACCCTGTTTTCCAACATTTCACTATCGTAAACGTGGCTGGCGACGGCGATGAGGAGGCATCATATCCCGATGCTCTAAAAGCTGTTGAAGATGCTATTGGCGACAAACCAGAGGAGACATATACAATCACACTTTCTTGTGGTCGATTGACAACAGGAGTCTCTGTTAAACCGTGGACTGCTGTTATGATGCTTTCAGGCTCATTTAACACTTCAGCATCAAGTTATATGCAGACTATCTTCCGTGTTCAAACTCCTGCAACCATAGGTGGTAAGGTTAAGGAAGAGTGCTTTGTATTCGATTTTGCCCCCGACCGCACATTGAAGGTTATTGCTGAAACAGCCAAAATATCGGCAAAGGCAGGTAAAACTTCTACTGACGACCGCAAGATTATGGGTGAATTTTTGAACTTTTGCCCAATCATTGCAGTAGATGGTTCACAGATGCGAGATTATGATGTTCCTCGTATGCTTGAACAACTCAAAAAGGTATACGTTGAAAGAGTGGTTAAGAATGGATTCGAGGACGGTTATCTCTACAACGATGGTTTAATGAAACTCACCGACGCAGATTTGCAGGAGTTCGACAATCTAAAAAAGATTATTGGTTCGACTAAGGCAATGCCTAAGAGTGGCGATATAGAT
>CAKQXI010000086.1 GCA_934281565.1 uncultured Prevotella sp. | reverse complement strand
TTATTTATAAACTGTCCGCTTCCGAAGTCACAACTCTTAGTTTGGGTAACATCGAGTTTCCTACCAACTGGAGCAGTAACTATGCAACAGGTAAGTTGAAATCAGCTTATGATGGCACAGAGAAAGTAGGTTTGTTTGTCGTAGACGACCAAGGCTATATACGCAATGCCAATGTTCAATTAACCTATAATAGCAGTACCAAGTCTTGGAGCTTACCCAAGGATGTAAATATGTTGTTCTCTCCGAGGTTCAAGTATTTTGCTTATTGTAATCCTACCAGTACAGACTTTAGTAGTAATTTGCCACAAGCTGGTACAACGGTAACCAACATCACTGATGCTGCCAGTTTCTTTAACGATGCGATAAGTGCTTGGTCACCATCCTTTGACCAAAGCACTTTGGCAAAGTTAAATGCCTGTGACTTGCAAATTGGTATGGCTAATATCAGTAGCACCGCAAGTAGTATTGATTTCAATATGACCCATGCCATGGGACTTGCTGACATTACTTTAGGTGAAGGTCTTAAATATGAATTGAGTGATAAAACTTACGATTGGACAACTGTTATTGTCAGTGATAAGTTTGTAGATAATATTCCTTGTGAATTGTCTTATAATCGCTATGTTGCCATCGTGAAACCTAATATTCCCATAACATTCAATGCCACAGCGAAAGGTTGGAAAGGTGCTTGGAAAGAAAAACTGTCATATAGTCCAAGCATGGCAGAGATAGAAGCGCATACGGCAGTGAGGGAAGATGACGAGAAACATTCTTATACCTTGGCTTTGGGTGATATGTTTTATAAGGATGGTGGTGTCACACATAATGAGGATGATTTGCAACCAAGTGTTGTCAATCCTGCAGTTGGTATTGTTGCTTATTTGAGTGATGGAAGTAGCAATAACAAATGGGTGGAAACAGGTACAACAAGTTCTGGTGGTGGTCATGCTTTGGTAATGGGATTAAAGACAATCGGTTCTACTGGTACGTATGCCGAAGCTATTAAGAACTATAATTACAGCAACGAGAGTGCAGCAGCCAAGGCTTATAGAGGAACTCGTTGCTTAAGGAAGACAACACAAACTAGTTCTGGCAGTCAATCAATAACAACGGCATCTGCCGTTTTGGCGACAAAGACAACAGATTATGGTTCTGGATATATACAAACAGCACGTTTGTGGAATGATGGTTCCACGTATCCTGCATTTGGTTTGACAAAAACTTATAACTTAACAAATCCTGCTCCAAGTAAGACAACAGGCTGGTTCATTCCTACTGCTGGTCAATGGTATGCTATGATTATTCTTGGTGTAGGAGAAGCAGGTGATTGTACTTGGAATGTGTATAATGGAACAAACCTTGACGGATTTGTTAAGAGAAATGGTGTCAAGACCCATATCACTGATCCAATCAATAAGGCATTGTCCAAGGTTGGGGATGGTAATTATACAGTATTGTCTGGTGCTTTGGAATGCAGAGAATGGACTTCTTCGGAATATGATTACCGAAGAGGAGTTTTTATGAATAATGGTGTATGTAACTATGGTATCAATCAAAGTATTGGTGCAATTGGCTTTGGTCGTATAAATAATGATGAAGTAGGCACAAATAATTATAATGGTACTCCTCAAGTCCGTCCTTTCCTTGCTTTCTAACCAACAGCAATAAATAGAAGCACACCAAATACTATATTAATAGCACTTAATGAAAGTACTTCCTTTAGGTCTAACACAGTATATTATATAGGTGAAACACTGTGCTGTCTTTAGGTCTATCAAAGTACTTTCATTAGGTCTGATGAAGTACTTCCTTTACTCTATATAAAGCACTGTGTTTCACCTATATAATATACTGTGTTAGACCTAAAGGAAGTGCTTTATAGCATCGTCATCATATAGACTTACTTACGATGCCTAATTATGATGTTCGGGAACAACGGCGAAATATACCAAATCATGGTCGGTAAGGTTCTCCATATAATGAGCATGGTTCATTGGGCAATAATGTACCTGTCCTGTACGGACTTCCTCCACCGTGTCGTCATAATGGAAAGTAGCAGTACCACTTACTACATAGATAATCTCGCAGTTGCCCTCATGGGTATGAAGACCTGTTGATGCACCGGGACGAAGGGTAGAATACATAATCTTCACCTTGTCGTCTACATAGTTTCGGGTGTCGAGTTTACCTTGTCCACCCTTGAAGCCCTCCAAGTGAGCCTCCTTAATTTTTTCAAAATCTATTACCATCGTTAGTATGATTATTTTAAATGATTAATGCGTCAGGAACTCTCTCACCACCCTTGTATACTGGGCATGATGATCACGATAAGCCATGGCATGTTCAGAGCCCGGAGCTATATAGATTTGCTTCTTGCCCACCTTTGCCTCATAAAGTGGATGAACCATCCATGAAGGCACAAAGTCATCATCGTCGCCATGAATGAAAAGCATGGGCTTGCGACATTTCCTTACTTGGTCTATCTGCCGAGCCTCGGCAAACGACCAGCCATATTTCTTTCGGCATAGTTCAGAAGTAATGTTCATCAATGGGAACTGTGGCAGACTAAACTGGTCTTCCAACTGGGCTGCGAACTCATCCCAGACACTCGTATAACCGCAATCCTCCACAAAGCACTTGATGTAATCGGGAGTTTTCTCACCAGAAACAGCCATCACTGTAGCCGCTCCCATAGAGATGCCATGAAGTACCATCTGCTCGTTCTTGCTCGCAAATATCCCATGGGCTATCTCTGCCCACCTGATAACATCCCAACGGTCTTTCCAACCCATCTGTATATGGTCACCCTCGCTCTTTCCATGCCCATAGAGGTCGGGCAAGAGAACGTTATAGCCTAAGTCGTGGTTGTAGAGATAAGCGATGTGGAGCATTCCCTCGGCACGTACCTTATAGCCATGCACCACCACGGCAGTCTTATTGGTGGGCTGTGGCGCATAAAGGTAAATGGCGTGCGCCTTATATCCCGATGGCATCACCACAAAGGTATCTCTCACAGCCCGATGTTCATAGACCGAGTCAATCCAAGCCACGGTCCAAGGACATTCTTCCTTGATACGAAGCATCTGCTGCTCTGCCGATTTTCTTTCCTTTGGAGTGTAAGACAAGGAGTAATTAAGCATATAGAAACTGCCTCCCACCAATGCCAAGGTAAGCACGATGACAGTTATCAACGTTGAGCATATAACTATTTTTGTATTATTCTTTCTCATCTTGTTCTGTGTTATTCCTTGATTTTCCAATCCGCTATGGTCCTTTGGCTACTATCAAAACTGATACCTATCTTCACCAGTCGCTTTCCCTCGGCTGCATAAGGAATCATATATCCTTTCTCGTCTATCTGCCGTAGAGCCTCATCCGCCGACTTATCTACTTTCAGCTCAAATACATATATCGTATCAGGCATATGCATCACTGCATCGGCACGCCCAACGGCACTCTTTACCTCTGTACGGATATAGATGTTGATGAAGCTGAACATCAAGTAGAAGATAGTTTGGTAATGCTTTTCCGTATGGTTCTCCAAATCATACGGTATCTTAGCCATGTATGCTTGCATATGCTCCAATGCTGCCTCTATGTCATTACGATATACCGCCTTGCAGAATCCAAGCAGAAAGGCATCGTTGTCGGAACGACGAGGATTTACGTAATGGGGTATCAAAGAGTTAAGCAATCCATCGCGTACTTCCTTGTTAGGAATGCCCAAGGTATATTCACTGAACATGGGGTCGAACTTCTTGATGGTAAGATAACCACTTTGATAGAGCAAAGGCAAGGCATCCGTCATTTCTTCTGGAGAGAGGTCAAAGGAACTCAACACTACATCTTGGCTCTCAAGGGATGTAAGATTGACATTGAACCTATCCAGTTGTTTCAACAAAAAAGTAGGAGTACCTGAGCCAAACCAATAAGGTGCTATCTTTTGACCATTCAAAGCCTTTACCAGACTAAATGGATTGAATATATCTTCCGATTTATCACTAAAATGATAACCGTCATAATAGTTAGTTAAATCTTCCAATGTCTCGTCGTAAGTCTTATTGAGAGCCTCTGCAAGTCCCTCTATATCTGGTTTCATCACAGTTGTCAGCTCCGTCTTGCTGATACCGCAAATGGCAGAATACTGGTTAAACATACTGATATTGTCCAAGTTGTTTAACTCGCTGAAAATACTGAGCTGTGGGAACTTGGTGATACCCGTGATAAAAGTAAACTCCAAGTATGGGTCAAGTTGTTTGAGAGGACTATAAAAGTTCTGCATAATCAAGCGAAGAACTTTTAGGTTTTCCTTTTCATGCACGACATCAAGCAATGGAGCATCATACTCGTCTATGATCACCACTACTTTCTGCCCAGTCTGCTCATGGGCACGCTTTACCAAGTCCGCAAAGCGAATATTCGCATCGGAAGATACATTCTCACCAATGCCATAACTTTTCTCATAAGGTTTTAACAACCAATCAAGATAAGCGTTCAACCGGTCTGCATCAAAATGCTTGGCACCACTCATGTCAAAGTGAAGCACAGGATGCTTTACCCAATCTTTCTCATAGCCTGCGATAGCCAATCCCTCAAAGAGATCTTTCCGACCCTCATAATAGGCATGGAGTGTCGAGGCGAAAAGGGACTTGCCAAATCGCCTTGGGCGACTTAGAAAGACATACTTCATTCCTTTCACCAAGAAATCCACTATATATTTCGTCTTATCAACATATAGATAATTGCCCTCTCGAATATTCGAAAAAGTCTGAATTCCTACAGGATATTTATTTACTATCTTTGCCATACATCTATGTGCTTTATGTTTTACGCTGCTAAATTACAAATAAATTACCGAATATAGAATTTTTTGAGGCTTTATTTGCATTTGTTCACAATATGATTTTCTTTAGTTGGATGTATCTTGCTGGACTGTACACCTTTCTATTCTATAAATAGCTTCCCGATAACAAAACCGCCACAGTCTTGAATTATTCAAGATTGTGGCGATTTATAATTTATCCAAATTACTAACTAAAGGTTTTTCACCCACTTCTTACCACTCTTAGTTTGGGTCATCCAAAGTAAAAAACCAACAGCAACAATTGCAATACCTGTATAAATTATCAACATTCCCTCCATATTTATCTACTTTTTAAAATTATATTAGCTGTTATAGCAAAAGCAACTGTACCTATTACACCAATTGTAAAAAGTAAGCAAAATGGTAATACATCTATTGATTTAGTAACCACAGACACCATACTTCCTATTACCATACCTATAAACGTTGCTTTCGCCAAGTCATAAAAGAACTTTCCTAGTTCTTCACGACTAGTTTTCACTCTGTCTTTGTCTTCTCTTAAAGTCATTTTATTATCATTTTAAAGTTTATTTTCGCTTGTTTGAAGACAAAGGTAAGGAAAAATATTGGATTTAAAAAACTATAAGAGGATTATTTAACGCTAATTATACATTGCTACATATTAGATGCATCTTGCTGGACTGTAATAAATAGCTTCCTGATAACAAAACCGCCACAGTCTTGAATAATTCAAGATTGTGGCGATTTGTGATTTATCCAAATTACTAATTAAAGGTTTTTCACCCAGTTCTTACCACTTTTAGTTTGGGTCATCCAAAGTAAAAAGCAACCTGCTATAACAGCAGTGCCACCCCATACAATAATTATTCCTTCCATAATATCTATTTTTTATTTAATATCACATACGCAATCCCTCCAAAAAAGGATGTCATGATTATTCCTATACTCAATAATATGCAATAAGATATTGCATCCATCATGTTTGTAAACAATGAGATTGTAGACCCAATCACCATTGCGGCAAACGATGTTTTCGCCAAGTCATAGAAAAACTTTCCAAGTTCTTCACGACTAGTTTTCACTCTGTCTTTGTCTTCTCTTAAAGTCATTTTATTATTATTTTAAAGTTTATTTTCGCTTGTTTAGAGACAAAGGTAAAGAAAATTATTGGATAAAAAAAGTAATAAGAGGATTATTTAACGCTAATTATACATTACTACATATCAAGATACTCAAATGAAAGTCTCTTTATTCTATTGTAGAAATAGTGACATCCGTAAACTCATCCATATAATCAATGAGCTTCAAGTTATGATTGCCTCGTTTCACTTTCACCTCTATGCTCGCCTCCAGGAACTCTCCCTTTGAGGTACGGCGATCTTTCAATTCATAGGAATGAACTTCCATGCCGTCACTCTTGATTCGTTCAATAAGTCGCTTCACACTCTCCTTTGACGAGGCTGAGAAAGACAACTCTACCGTAGCAGTGCCCAGTTGTGGGATAAAGGCATTCAACACTTCCAGTCCCAACAACACCATCAACGTTGCTATCGCCGCAGCTACATACATACCTGTTCCACACGCCAGACCAATTGCTGCTGTCACCCATAAGCCTGCCGCCGTAGTAAGTCCTCGAACCACATTCTTCTGGAAGATGATAGTACCTGCACCCAAGAAGCCAATGCCAGAGACAACCTGTGCCGCCACTCGCGAGGAGTCCTTAAGTTCTATTCCGAAACCATATTGCGAAACGAGACAGAACAGGGCACTTCCCAAGGCTACAAGAAAGTGAGTACGAAAGCCCGCTTCCTTAGCACGATACTCTCGTTCCAGACCTATTGCCCCACCCATAAGCAGTGCCAGCGACAAACGGATTGTAATTTCAATGTATGTTGCATCCATCATGAGTCCTTTCTTCTATTTTTGTCCGCAAATATACAAAATAAAGGTGAAAGAACTCTCTTTATCCAATAAAAATCGTATCTTTGTCCACAAATTATAGGTCAAAATGAAGCATACATCGTAACTTTTCCTTTATATTCTACTCTACTTATTTGTTTTTTTCGTATTTTTGTAGCGTTTATACGCTCTTTGAACAAAGAGAACATGTTATTTTAATGAGTTTAGAATATGAAAAAGTTTCTTGTATACAACTTATTTGCATTATCCTTTTGTGGATGTGCCCACAAGGCTGACTTCCAAATCGTCAAGCCCTTGCCTTGTAGTGTTAATTTGTCACAGTTGACTGATGCCACCGTACCTGCCGAGTTTACCACCAATGATTTCAACTGGACGGAAAATAAATTACGGATGACTGTCTATTCAGAGGATTTGTACGATGCTGTCCAGATTAGCAAGTTGAAAGCAGGTGACACTATCGTTTATGAGAAGAAACCTATTGTCATAAAGAAAATAGAGAATAAAGATGGCTTCCTTACCGTGAACAATGGTATAGAGGAAGGGGGAGCTAATCTTCAGGCAAACCAAGGTGGCACCTACCGTGCCATCCAGATGGATGACCATTCCATTTATACGAAGCAAGGACAACTGGATGTTCCTTTGGCTAAAGATTTCACAATCATAGACTGCGGAGAAGATTTTACCGACCCATCCGATACTATCCGTAGCTCCCAAAAGCTATATCTGGAAAACATCAAGGAATATCGCCGCCAATTCAGTTGTCTGGACACTAAGGTTAGAATAGAAAATGGTAAAATCACAAACATCACCCGGCGCTGGATACCTTAATCCCATATAAAGGCTATAAACAAATAATAAAATCATAATGAAAAAACTACTTTTATCACTCACTACATTCCTATTCGCATTAGGAATGTTGGCACAATCTAATCCACAAGTCAAGACTGCCGACGGTATTCTTGAAGGTATCAATCTCTCTGGCATCAAGGTGTTCAAGGGTGTTCCCTTTGCTGCGCCACCCGTGGGAAACCTACGATGGAAAGCTCCACAACCTGTCGTGAAATGGAAGGGTATCCGCAAGGCTATTGAATTCGGTCCAAACCCAATGCAAGAAGCTCTTTTCGGAGACATGAACTTCGGTACCAAAATAAATAGTGAGGATTGCCTATACCTTAATATATGGACACCAGCCAAAACTATGGACGAACATCTGCCTGTCCTCATCTATTTCAATGGCGGTGGATTGATGGCAGGAAGTGGAAGTGAACCTCGATATGCTGGTGATGCCATGGCAAGAAAGGGCATAATCTCCATCACTGCCAACTATCGTGAAGGTATCTTCGGTTTCTTCGCTCATCCACAACTTTCTAAGGAAACAGACTACAAAGGTTCTGGAAATTACGGTTTTATGGACCAAGTGGCTGCCATCAAATGGGTAAAAGACAACATCTCTGCTTTTGGAGGCGACCCTAATCGTATTACCATCGTGGGTGAATCTGCGGGTTCTATGTCGGTAAGTGCATTGATGGCTTCCCCACTCTGCCAGGGTCTTTTCGCACAAGCAATGGGTTCCAGTGGTTCGGTCATGGGATTTAAAAAGGTTCCTACATTGAAAGAAGCGGAACAGAAAGGTGTGGAACTTGCCAAACAGATAGGTTGCAAGAGCATCAAAGAATTGCGTGACCTCTCTGCCGATGAACTTATGAAGCGTGCTGCTGTCAAGAATATCCCGACCTATAACATCGATGGTTATTTCATGGTGGAACAGCCAACAGAGACTTTCGCCAAAGGAAACCAGACTAAAGTTCCTCTACTCATTGGTGGAAACAACCAAGAGATGACTTCTTGGTACATACTTGGAGGCAAACAACCAACTGTAGAGAACATGAAAGCTGGAGCCAAGGACTTGTTCGGTAAATACACCGATGAGGCTTTTCGCCTCTATGGCATCAATACCAACAAAGACGTATTGGAACAACCAGGCGTAGACCTCGCCTCCGACTTCTTCCTTGATTACTCTACATGGAAATGGGGGAATATGCATAAACAGACAAGTGGTCAGCCTGTTTACCGTTATCGCTATTGCCATCCTCGTCCAGCAATGGTCATCAAGGGAAAGGTCGCAGGATTGGCTGGTGGAATACAGGATGCCAAGGAAGGAGAACAGCCTGTTCCTCAAGACAAAGGTGCCGTTCACTCTGCCGACATCGAGTATGCCATGGGAACACTCCCTACCAATCGTATCTATGATTGGCAACCTGAGGACTATATGATTTCCGACATCTTCAGCCAATACTACGTTAACTTCGTAAAGACTGGCAACCCTAATGGTCTGGGACTTGTTGAATGGCCATCGACTAATGGCAAGACCGTAGCTCCTGTGCTCCAGATAGATGTGAACACAACCGTGAAAGCCGATGCCCAGATGGAAAAGCGGTACGAGTTTATCGACAAGCTGTTTTGGAATAAATAAAGTCATAAAAAACTATATCAACCTTAAATCCGCAACTAATATGGACAAGGGTGATTTTAGCAGGAAATGGCCTAGAATCCAAGGGATAGAACTGGTACTGTTGGAAAAGGTCGTAAAAGGATATTAAGGCTACTTGCCCAAGTAATATAATATACTTTGCTAAGTAATATAATATACTTGGGCAAGTAATATAAGATTGTAGGACAACTTAAAATATAGCATTATGATTATAGAAGAGATTATCAAATATAATGAAGAGTTTGTTGCCAACAAGGGCTATGAGAAGTATCTTACCAGCAAGTATCCTGACAAGAAATTGGCTATTCTCTCTTGCATGGATACTCGCCTTACCGAACTTCTCCCAGCTGCATTGGGTTTGAAGAATGGTGATGCCAAGTTGATAAAGAACGCAGGAGGACTGGTCATCAGTCCTTTCGACTCAGCCATGCGCAGCCTTTTGGTTGCCATCTATGAGCTGGGCGTTGAGGAAATCATGGTTATTGCCCACTCTAACTGTGGTGCCTGCCACATGAATGGTGCAGAAATGAAGGAATTGATGCTCCAGCGTGGCATCCATCAGGATGTCATTGATACCATTGGTCTCTGTGGCATAGACTTAGATCACTGGCTAGAGGGATTCCACGACACGGAAGATTCCGTAAGAAATACGGTCAATACCATCCGTAATCATCCTTTGGTACCAAAGGACGTGAACCTGCATGGATATATCATCGACTCACAGACAGGCAAGTTGACTGAGGTGAAGTAATAAACCTA
>CAKQXI010000085.1 GCA_934281565.1 uncultured Prevotella sp. | reverse complement strand
AAGTGGTTTGAGTATTGGAAGAAGGTTCGTCTGGCTTGGCACGAGGCTCTCGGTATGGGTAATGAGAACTACCGTTATCACGATCACGAGAAACTGGCTCACTATGCCAATGCTGCTACCGACATCGAGTTCAAGATGCCATTCGGCTTCAAGGAGGTAGAGGGTATCCACAGCCGTACCAATTTCGACCTTTCTCAGCACGAGAAGTTCAGTGGTCGTTCTATCAAGTACTTCGATCCAGAGAAGAACGAGAGCTATGTACCTTACGATGTAGAGACATCCATCGGCGTAGACCGTATGTTCTTGAGCGTCATGTGCCACTCTTATACAGAGGAACAGCTTGAGAATGGCGAGACACGTGTGGTATTGAAGTTGCCAGAGGCGTTGGCACCAGTCAAGTGCGCAGTGTTCCCATTGGATAAGAAAGACGGTCTGCCAGAGTTGGCTCACGAGATCGTTGACGAGCTGAAGTTCCACTTCAACACTCACTATGGCGACCCTAAGGACTCTATCGGCAAGCGTTATCGCCGTCAGGATGCCATCGGCACTCCTTTCTGCGTAACCGTAGACCACGATACCCCTAACGACCACAAGGTAACTCTTCGTTTCCGTGATACCATGGAGCAGGAGCGTGTGGCTATCAGCGAGCTTCGTGGCATCATAGAGGATCGTGTAAGCATCACTAGTGTATTAAAGAAACTTGGAAATGAAATCAAGAATTACTAAATATTTCTTCTTGCTTATGGTGGCAGTGCTCACACTGTCATCATGCAGCGAGGCGGACAATACGACGCAGGAGTTTGACAACTGGCAGGCGAAGAATGAGACTGCCTTTGCCGACACGTTGGCTTATGCCATGAAACAGATAGAGGCTGGCAGTACGGATTGGAAGGTAATCCGTAACTGGAGCTTGTCGGACCAGACACCCAACAAGGATGTGAACGGCAATACCGTGAACCTTACTTATAAGGATGTGGACAAAATAGTTGTTCATGTCTTGGAGCATGGTACTGGCAGCGGTAGCCCGATGTACACCGATTCGGTAAGGGTAAGTTATAGCGGTCGTCTGTTGCCATCGCCATCTTATGAGAATGGCTATGTCTTTGACAAGACATTCGAGGGAACATACAATAAGCAGACCGCAAGGCAAGTGAAGATGTCAATAGGCAGTTTGATTGATGGTTTCACCACGGCATTGCTGAATATGCACGTTGGCGACCGTTGGATGGTCTATATGCCTTATCAGTTGGCTTATGGTGCCAACGGTTCTTCCTCAGGTAGCATCCCGGGTTATTCGATGCTTCGCTTCGAGATTATGCTTGGTGGTTACTTTAGGTAGACACCCTACGGAAATCTAAAAATATGTTTTAAAGCATAAATAAGTGTTTGTGTGCGAGCACAAATGGTTGATATATATCAAAAAATGTTAGATTGATGCAAAAAATATAGGCAAAGGTATTGCTGGTTCGGGGAATAGTTGTACCTTTGCATCAGAAATATAAGTTTTAGGTTTTTAGTTAGGTAATAGATTGTTTAGGTTATTAGTTCTAAGGTAAAAGTAAAGATTGTTATTCAAGGACGACAGGTATTAGAAGTAAGGTAAATAAAAGATTGTTTATTCAAGGAGAACGATAGGTTATTAGGTCTTGAAAGGTAATAGAGCGTATTTTAGGAGTAATGATTGAAGAGAAAGTAATTATTTTATGTTTATAAGTGGCGGTTCCTCAAGATGGGATCGCCTTTTTCCGTATAAATGATTCTGGTTTATGTTAAATAGCAAGAAGACTGATTATCTGATGGAGTCTATCCGTGCTGGCAGGGCTATGACGGGTGGCGAGAAGCTCAACTTGATTGTAGGGCTGAGCATCCCTTCCATGTTGGCGCAAATCTCCACGGTGATGATGTTTTTTATTGATGCTTCGATGGTGGGACACTTAGGAGCCGAGGCTTCTGCAAGCATTGGCTTGGTTGAGTCCACTACTTGGTTGATGGGCAGTTTGCTGGGAGCGGTATCCACAGGTTTCTCAGTACAAGTGGCTCATTTCATAGGAGCCAACGACTTTCCCAAGGCTCGACAGGTGTTTCGCCATGCCCTGATTTGTGGATTGCTCTTTAGTGTCTGCCTGGGCTTGGTGGGCATATCCATTCATTCACCTTTGCCCCATTGGTTGGGTGGGGGAGATGACATCGCTGGCAATGCATCCAGATATTTCTTGGTTTATTCACTCACGATGCCATTCATCTATCTTTATCACTCCTCGGAGGCGATGCTGAAGTCTTCAGGCAATATGCACACGCCGAGTGTGATGGCTGTGCTGGTATGTATCTGTGACGTGCTGTTCAACTACCTCTTTATATATATACTGAAGCAAGGTGTCGTGGGAGCGGCATACGGCACTTCGTTGGCTTACATCTGCATCTCGTTGCCCAACCTATGGCTCGCAGCTTGCAAGAGCAAGATACTCAACTTGCGCCAAGACCATGTCCGCTTCAAATGGGTCAAGGAGTATGTGCGCAATGCTTGCAAGATCAGTGTGCCGATAGCCGTCCAAAGCATCTTGATGAGTGGTGCGCAGATAGTGAGCACGATGATCGTAGCTCCATTGGGCAACATAGCCATTGCCGCCCATTCGTTTGCCATTACGGCGGAGAGCCTTTGCTATATGCCCGGCTATGGCATCGGCGATGCAGCAACCACGTTGGTAGGTCAGACGCATGGCGCCAATCGCATCGACCTCTGCAAGAACTTTGCCTATATGACCGTAGGATTAGGCATGGCAGTGATGGCGGTGATGGGAGTCGTCATGTATATCTTTGCGCCAGAGATGATAGGCATCCTGTCACCAGTGGAAGCCATCCAGGAACTGGGAACCCACTGCTTGCGCATCGAGGCTTTCGCCGAACCGTTCTTTGCGGCAAGCATCGTCACTTATAGCGTTTGCGTAGGAGCTGGTGACACGTTCAAGCCTGCTGCCATCAACTTAGGCACCATGTGGCTTGTTCGCCTAACCTTGGCTTATGGTTTGTCAAAGAGCTATGGCTTGGAGGGCGTATGGATGGCGATGGCGATAGAGCTGACTTTCCGAGGCATCTTGTTCCTTGTACGCCTTTTCCGAGGTACGTGGATGAAAAGTTTCTCCGTTGTAAAAGAGTAAAACGGAGGCTGAGCGTGAGCGTTGGTAGACTGAATGTTAGTTTAATGTTAAGAAAGCAAGCATTTTGAGAGAATTCTCTTAAAATGCTTGCTTTCTTTTTATATTTATATTACTTTTGCAAGCAGGAAGAAACATCTAAAGTTCAATGATATGAAGTTAAAACAGTTTTTTGTAGTGGCACTGATGCTACTCTCCGTTGGGGCTACAATGGCGCAGCGAGAAGTAGAGATGCCAACTATCCCAGTAGACAAGGATGTGAAGATAGGACATCTTGCCAATGGTCTTACTTATTACATCCGTCATAACAATTACCCCGAGCATGTGGCAAGTTTCTACATCGCACAAAAAGTAGGCTCCATCAACGAGAATGATGACCAGCGTGGTCTGGCTCACCTATTGGAGCATTTGGCTTTCAATGGTTCCGACCATTTCAAGGGCAACAGCCTGCAGGAGTACTTGCAGAGCATCGGCGTGGAATATGGGCGCAACCTGAATGCTTATACCTCCGTTGACAAGACGGTGTATTATTTCACGGATGTACCTACCACCCGTATCTCTGCCGTTGATTCCTGTATGTTGATTTTGAAGGACTGGAGCAATGGCATCACCTTGACCAAGGAGGCGATAGAGGGAGAGCGTGACGTGGTTCACAACGAGTATCGAATGCGCATGGTGGGTCAGCAACGCATCTTGGAGCGTGCGCTCCCTAAACTTTACCCCGGCAGCAAGTACGGTTATCGTCTGCCTATCGGCTTGATGAGTGTCATCGATGGCTGCGATCCAGAGACTCTCAGGGCTTATTATCGCAAGTGGTATCGCCCAGACAATCAGGCGATCATCGTAGTAGGAGATGTAGATGTCAACCATATAGAGGAGCAAATCAAGAAGCTCTTTGGTGGTATCAAGGTTCCTGCCAATGCCGCCAAGGTCATCCCAGAGCAAGTGCCAGACAACAATACTGCCATTTATGTGATAGACAAGGACAAGGAGCAGCAGTACGACCTTTTCCAGATCTATATGAAACATGAGGCGGTGCCTGATTCCTTGAAGACAGGGCTCGACTACTTGATAAAAGGGTACTTGGACAATGTGATAGCTTCTATGTTGGATGCTCGTTATTCTGAGAAAGCACAAGAGGCTGATTGTCCTTATCTGCAGGCAGGTGGTGGCAATGGCGCATACCTGTTGTCACGTACCAAGGATGCGTTCTCTCTTTATGGAATGGCTAAGCCAGGCGAGTTGAAGGAAGCATACGCAGCCGTGTTGCGTGAGGCGAAGCGTGTGAAAGACTTTGGTTTTACTGCTACTGAGTATCAGCGTGCCAAGGACGAGTTCATGAGCAGTATGGAGAAGATGTATACCAACAAGGACAAGATGAAGAACGAGCAGTTTACTTCCCAGTATGTAGACCACTTCATCGAGAACGAGCCTATCCCTTCCGTGGAAGATGAATACCAGATGTTTAAGTTGGTTGTTCCATCCTTGCCTTTGGAGGTAGTCAATGAATATGCCAAGGACTTGGTTTGCGAGAGTGATACCAATTTAGTTTCTCTTGTCATGATGCGCGAGGCTGATGATGTGACTTATCCAACGGAGCAGGAGCTTGCCAATGTCGTAAAAGAAGTACGTGGCGAGAAGCTGGAGGCATACGTGGACAATGTGAAGCAAGAGCCTTTGATGGCAGAGAAGCCTAAGGCTGGCAAAGTCAAGAGCATTGGTCAGAATACCAAGTTGGGCTATAAGGAACTTACGCTGTCCAACGGTGCCAAGGTCATCTTGAAGAAGACGGACTTCAAGGACGATGAGATCCAGTTCTATGCAGAGGCTAACGTGGGACAAATGGCTTTTGACAAGAAAGATTGGCGTGAGGCGAAGATGCTTACCCGGTATTTAGGTGCTACGGGTCTTGGCAATTTCTCCAATACTGACTTGGACAAGGCATTGGCAGGCAAGCAAGTGAGCATGGGCTACTGGGTAGGTAATTACAAGCATGGTTTGCAAGGCTCTACCACCCCTAAGGATGTGGAGACCATGTTGCAACTGGCTTACCTCAAACTGACGAACATCAGCAAGGATGAGAAAGCGTATATCAATACGAAGAACACCATGGTGACGGTGCTCGCCAACCAGAGCAAGGATCCAAGCATCGTATATCAAGACTCTGTCCAGAGTACTTTATATAAAGGTAACCTCTTGTTCCGCTATCCTAAGTCGGCAGATGTAGAGGCTGCCAGCTACGACCGTGCCTTGGAGCTGGGCAAGCAGTTGTTCTATGGAAAGGCAAAGGACTATACTTTCTTCTTCGTAGGCAACTTTGACGAGGCGAAGCTCTTGCCTCTCATTGAGCAATACATTGCTTCTCTCCCCAATGACAAGAAAGCCGTCAGGCTGACGAACAAGCAAAGGGAGTATGCGACAGGTGAGATCAAGAACATCTTCACGAAGTCGATGGAGAACCCACAGAGTCAGGCTCGTGAGTATTGGCAGTTCAAGACCCCACAAGACTTGAGGACAGATATTTTGCTGGATGTAACGGCTCGCTTGTTGGAAATGGATTACAACCGTAATATCCGTGAGAAGTTGAGCGCAGCTTATAGTGCTGGTGCAGCAGGCAGTTCGTCAAACGATCTTGATGGCAATGCACTTCGCTATTTGATAGCTGTTGCCCAGCTTAACCCAGACAAAGCCGATGAGGCTATTCCTTACTTCTTCTCTGGTATAAAGACAGCGGAAAAGAACCCTAATGCGGAAGATCTGCAGAAAGTAAAGGAAATCCTCTTGAAGCAAGCTGATGTGAACGCCAAGACCAATGGTTATTGGATTGATGTTTTGACCGAAGATGTGACCTTGGGTCTTGACACTCATACCGACTATAAGGCTATCGTGAAGTCGATTGATGGCAAGGCTGTCGCTGATTTCTTGAAGAATGTTGTGCTCAAGTCTGGCAATCACTTTGAGATTATCATGAAAGCAACAAAATAGTTAAGAGTTAATAGTTTATAGTTAATAGGGCAATCTTGCTATAAACTCTTACAAGTGCAATCTTGCCCTATAAACTATAAACTCTTAACTTTTTCACAGAAAAGCCCCAGTGCCATTCGGCAACTGGGGCTTTTCTGTGAAAAAGAGGGCTTAGCCTCTTCTTTTTGCTTTGGAGGCAAGAGCCTCACGACGATCCTGAAGAATTTGTTGACATCTGTTCAACGTGCGGTTCTCAGTCTCTGCATTAACCTTTACTAAACAATCATTCATAACCTATTGTGATTTGAAAACGGTGCAAAGATAGGGCATTCCATTTACAAGCAAAAGAAAATGCGATAAAAATGCACTTCCTTGTGCTGATTTTTTGATATAAGTCAAAACTTATAGGGAAAAAACTACAAATAATGGGTGTATTTTCTTCTTTATCTGGACATTTTTTGCGAAATTTGCACCCGAAACGACCAAGTACCGTATGGTTTCTCAGTCGTAGACATAAAATATTTAGTTTTATAAATAATAGGTATGAAAAAAGTATTTGTAATGGCTGCCTTCTTGTTGGTTTTCACCACAGGCAGCTTTGCTAACGAGATGAATGAATTGCAGTCTGACAAGACTTCTTTGTTAGGTAACATCTTAGGTAGTGTTGCTGATAACATCATTGGTTCCACCACGTTCACCAAGGCACAGCTTTGTGCCTCTACTTGGAGATACAGCAACCCCGGATGTGCTTTCACTTCCCAGAACCTCTTGGCAAAGGCTGGTGGCGAAGTTGCCTCCAAGAAGATAGAAGCTCAGTTGGAGACTTATTATAAGAAAGCTGGTTTCTCCAGTTCCAACACTTATTTTAAGTTTAATACTGATGGTACTTTCGAGTCCAAGATAGACGGGAAGACTTGGAAAGGCAAGTATACTTTCAACGAGAAGACCCATGCTATCCAGATGAAAGGGCTCTTGCTTAGCATCTCAGGCTTTGCCACCAAGACTTCTTCTGGCATCAGCTTGCTCTTTGAGTCAAAGAAGCTCCTGACCTTGGTTCAGACTCTTACTAAGTTGAGCGGCAACCAAACTCTTAATACCTTGGGAACTCTCTCTAAGAACTATGATGGTGTTCGCATAGGATTTGACTTAAAGAAATAATATCATTCTCCCGCAGTTTTTTATCTCTCGCAGATTTAATAGGATATAAGAAAAATATCTGCATAAATCTGTGAGATTTGCGGGAGAACTTTTCTATGTCCAGCTAAATCTGCGAGAGAACCTAATTATTTCAGCTTATTGTAACCATACTGTGCCACGCTACCCAGTTCTTCTTCAATACGGATGAGCTGGTTGTACTTCGCCATACGGTCAGTGCGGCTCATGGAACCAGTCTTGATTTGTCCAGAGTTGGTAGCCACGGCAATATCAGCGATGGTCGTATCCTCCGTTTCGCCAGAGCGATGGGAAGTGACGGTGGTATAGCCATGACGATGCGCCATCTCGATAGCTTCCAATGTCTCGGTGAGTGAACCAATCTGGTTTACCTTGATCAAGATACTGTTGGCTGCGCCCATCTGGATACCTTTCTGGAGGAACTTAACGTTGGTTACGAACAAGTCGTCACCAACCAACTGACAACGGTCACCAATGGTAGCGGTCAGCTTGACCCAGTTCTCCCAGTCGTTCTCATCAAGACCATCCTCGATGGAGTCAATAGGATACTTGGTGATCAATTCCTCCAAGTACTTGATTTGTTCTTCGGCGGTCAACTTCTTGCCATTAGGGTCTTTCTTCTTTCCATCTTTCAACTGGCGATAGTCATAGAACCACTCACCGTTCTCTTGAACAGCGAACTCGGAAGCAGCGCAGTCCATGGCAATCTTTACATCTTTGCCTGGTTCGTAACCAGCATCCTTGATAGCTTGGCAAATGCTCTCCAAGGCATCCTCGATGCCATCAAGTGCAGGAGCAAAGCCACCTTCGTCACCAACGGCAGTGGATAGACCACGACTCTTTAGCAACTTAGCCAATGCGTGGAATACCTCTGCACCCATGCGGATAGCCTCTTTCTCGGTAGGAGCACCTACGGGACGAATCATGAACTCCTGGAATGCGATAGGAGCATCGGAATGAGCGCCACCATTGATGATGTTCATCATTGGCACAGGCAATACGTATGTGTTGGCACCACCGATATAATGATACAATGGAACGTTGAGTGCCTTGGCTGCTGTCTGGGCTACCGCAAGCGAAACACCGAGGATAGCATTGGCACCGAGCTTGCTCTTGGTAGGTGTTCCGTCGAGAGCCAGCATCTTATAGTCAATGGCACGTTGGTTCAATACATCGTCACCTTTCAAGGCTGGGGCGATGATGTCATTGACATTCTCCACTGCTTTCAATACACCTTTTCCACCATAGCGAGCTTTGTCGCCATCACGCAACTCAAGTGCTTCGTTCTCACCTGTCGAAGCACCAGATGGTACGCTGGCACGTCCCTTTACGCCGTTATCCAATGTCACTTCTACCTCAACGGTAGGATTACCTCTGGAATCGAGGATTTCTCTTGCATGAACTTTTTCTATTACCATGATACTTTTAGTTTTATTGTTTATAAACTTTAGTTATACTATTATTTCGAGTGCAAAGATAATCATTGTTCTCGACATATACAATACCTAAAAATGAGGAAAAAAGAGCTTCATTGACTAACTGGCATTGAATATCAGTACTTGTTGCTTTGAATTAAAAGGCAAGGAAAGGACGGACAGATCGTCCTGCTGTTTTCGTGGTATGATTGAAACGAATGGATTTTGAACCCTTACCATCATCCACACCTGAATCTACAATTATAGCTTCTGTAGATGAATATTGCGAAGATGTCCATATCCATATATTCGTCCCTTGGAAAAATTCTGTATAGTTGTTAGTACCAACTTTACTTAAAGCAGTATTTATGTTAGTTGAAACAGTTGTCATATTTCCAAACCAATCATCTATATTCCAAGTGTCAGGACTGATACCGCCACCTAATTGAGACATTATAGCATAATATTGACCTGCCGTTGGTAAAAACCAACCTGTACACTTATCTGAGTTGGCAGGAAGTGTAGAATAATTCTTGGCTTGGTAGGCTGCAGCGTATGCAGGGCTCTTGGCTATTAAAGCATTAGTTTCAATATAACCAGAGCCATGAGTTTGTGTGGAAGAACCTCTAATCAATCCTCCATTAGTCACTTTAGTACGCCCCGCATCTGTATTTGAAGAATACCATATAATATTTGATCCACAGTTTGTTGTTCCTGTAGAACCTATAGTTTTCAAACCAATAACCAAGCCATGACCACCAATGCCATTTGCCTTGGTATCTTTCTCTGTCCAATAGTTACTACCTATATATCCGACAACACCTATTGGTGTCTTATCAGAAGCCAAGGTTTCATTCTGATGAGTAAGCTCACCCTTAGAATAGTATATGTCACCAGGTTTTAATGTAAATCTTTGCTTCAGATTTAAAATACTGGAACCGTATCCAATAGCATTGGCTTCTATGGCAGGAACAGTGGTAGACCATACACCGTATTCTTTCTCTCCTCCACTGAATTCAGTTTCCGTATTTGGCTTTACAATTTCAACAAACTTATTATTGGTATATTCATAATCGGTAATTTTGAACATTTTATTTGTGCCAAAGTTCTCACTTGCAGGAACAGGACCTACCCATGTGTAACTTGCATCATCATAAAGCTCACAGTTGCAATCATTTCTTGTTGTTAAGGTGACTTCCGCAAGAGACATAGCATGGGACATGGTGTTGAAGTCGATGCTACTGGCATTGCTACTAAGATTAGCCATGCCTATTTGCAAGTCACATTTGTTTAGTTTATCCAAGTCGCTTTGGTCAGAAGCTGGCTTCCAGTTTTCTATGACATCATT
>CAKQXI010000084.1 GCA_934281565.1 uncultured Prevotella sp. | reverse complement strand
AGGTGCTCAGTATGTTATCCTCGGTCACTCAGAGCGTCGCCAGTACTATGGTGAGACCGCAGAGATCTTGAAAGAGAAAGTAGAGTTGGCATTGAAGAACGGTTTGAAGGTTATCTTCTGCTGTGGCGAGACTCTTGAGGAGCGTGAGGCTAACAAGCAGAACGAAGTTGTCAAGGCAGAGTTGGATGGTTCAGTATTCCACTTGAGCGCTGACGCTTGGAAGAACATCATCCTCGCATACGAGCCAATCTGGGCTATCGGTACAGGTAAGACTGCTACATCAGACCAGGCAGAGGAGATGTTGGCATACATCCGTTCTATCGTTGCAGAGAAATATGGTAAAGAGGCTGCAGAGGATACAACTATCCTTTATGGTGGTAGCTGCAAGGCAAGCAACGCTCCTGAGCTCTTTGCCAAGCCAAATATCGATGGTGGTTTGATTGGTGGCGCATCTTTGAAAGCTGCTGACTTCAAGGGTATCATCGACGCTTGGAAGAAGTAATTCGGTACAACTTCCCTTGCACATATTCTTTATGTGCGCACCAATAGATTTCAAATAAACTCCATGTCCGCCCCTTTCCTATAAGGGACGGCATGGTCTTTTAAAAACAATTCATAAAAGGAATGTTATGAGACAATTCGTCATTTTACTCATCATAGCACTTGGCATGACCGTTACATCACAAGCCCAGACTTATCTGGAGCATCTGAGAAAACAGTTGCCAGGTCTGGGCACGGTTACCGTTAACCAAAGCAAGGACATCGACGAATTGGTAAACGGTAAGAAAGCTGCAACACAAAACAACAATACATCTATCTCAAAAGTTACTGCCCAACAAAAGAAAACCACAGAGCCACAACACAAGGTTACGACTACCACAGCCAAGAAACCTGAACACAATGAGAACGTGGCAACAGAAAAGGACTCAGAGAAGAAGTCTGAGATTGAGAAAGAAGAAACTGAGACACCTACGGTAGATATGCGCAAGAAAGTAATGCGTGGAAGCTACAAGGTTACAGGATATAGAGTACAGGCATACGCAGGTGGCAATTCTCGCAATGATCGACAAAAAGCGGAGCAGATAGGAAACGCCATCAAGCTCAAATACCCAGAACAGCCTGTATACGTTCACTTTTATTCTCCACGCTGGATATGCCGTGTAGGCAACTTCCGCAACTTGGCTGAAGCCAATCAAATGTTGCAGAAGATACGTGCCATGGGCTATCGCCAAGCATGTCTGGTCAAAGGACAAATAACCGTACAGAATTAATTTATGAACCCAGAAACTGAATTCCGCGAGGGACTTGATGAACTCGCATCTCATTACAAGGAAGTTATAAAGTTGTTAGGTGAAGACCCTGAGCGTGAAGGGCTTCTTAAAACGCCTATGCGTGTGGCTAAAGCTATGCAAGTTCTCACTCGCGGATACACCCAAGACCCTAAGAAAGTGCTTACCGATGCGCTCTTTGAGGAGAAATACAACCAAATGGTTATCGTCAAGGACATCGATTTCTTCTCCATGTGCGAGCATCATATATTGCCATTCTATGGGAAAGTGCACGTTGCTTACATCCCCAATGGTCACATTACAGGACTAAGCAAGATTGCCCGTGTCGTGGATATATACAGCCACCGTCTGCAAGTGCAAGAACGCCTCACCCAGCAAATCAAGGATTGCATCCAAGAGACTCTAAAGCCTCAAGGTGTAATGGTGGTTATCGAGGCAAAGCACATGTGTATGCAGATGCGTGGCGTGGAAAAGCAAAACTCCATTACCACGACAAGTGATTATAGTGGTGTTTTCAACTCTTTGAATACAAGACAAGAATTCATGAACCTCTTGAGGGGAGAAAGAATATAATTTTAATGTTTAATGTTGAATGTTAAATGTTGAATGTTGAATTAGGCTCGCGCCACGTTTATATTCTTAATAATTCAACACTCAACATTCAACATTTAACACTTAACACTTAACATTGACAAAGATGAAGTTTATCTCATGGAACGTAAATGGCTTGCGAGCTTGTGTGGGCAAGGACTTCGAGACATCTTTCAAAAATCTCGATGCCGACTTCTTCTGCTTGCAAGAAACCAAGATGCAAGCAGGACAACTGGACTTAAAGTTTGATGGATATGAAAGCTACTGGAACTATGCCGAGAAGAAAGGCTACTCTGGTACTGCCATATACACCAAGCACAAACCATTGAACGTAACCTATGGCATGGGTATCGAGGAACATGACCACGAAGGGCGTGTCATAACATTGGAATACGAGCACTTCTACCTTGTCACCGTCTATACCCCTAACTCCCAGAACGAGCTTCGCCGACTGGACTATCGTATGCAATGGGAAGAAGACTTCTTGGCGTTCCTAAAGTCACTCGATGCCAAGAAGCCAGTCATCGTCTGTGGGGACATGAATGTCGCACATGAGGAAATAGACATCAAGAATCCTAAGACAAACCGCCGTAACGCTGGTTTCACTGATGAAGAACGTGAGAAGATGACCCAATTGCTCAGCAACGGCTTCATAGATACATTCAGGTACAAGTATCCAGAGCAAGTCACCTATTCATGGTGGTCATACCGCTTTAAGGCGAGAGAAAAGAACGCAGGTTGGCGCATTGACTACTTCTTGGTTTCCGACCGCCTGAAAGAACAAATCAAGGATGCCTCAATACATACGCAGGTCATGGGAAGCGACCACTGTCCCGTAGAATTAGATTTAAAGATATAATAAACTATATTTAAAGACAGCATAAATAAGCAAAGGGCTACTTTCCTCCCGGAAAGTAGCCCTCTTTATTAGTCATATCAACATAAAATTTTAATTTTATAAGAGAGATTTTCTGATAAAAAGAGGAGTATTAAACCTATCTGACTTACATCAGTGATCTAATCTCTGAGAGAGCTTTTTTCTCAATATTACCATCAGGGTAAGTTACCGTAAAGTAGTCGTGGACAGACTTGCCGTTCTTGAACTGAACTACTGCGACACCGCCCTCACGAAGCTGGAGAGTGAAGTACCCCTCACGTTTGCCATTGACATACTTTCCATGCCATTTCTCCTTACCATTCTTGTAGTAAGTGGTAACTTCGCCATTGAAGATGGTATTTCTATCGTTGCCAAGGTCTATGAAGCTATAACCGCCCTCAGCTCTCAAGTTACCATTCATATAATAGTCCTTGAAAACATCCTTCTTGTTAAGTCCAGAGCCTGTGGTCATAAGAAGCCTATAATAACTTGCTTGATCAGCATTAGCTACGTTTGACATATTCTCTGCATAGAAAATGGTGTCAGCTACAACCGTTGCATTTTCAACATGCTTGCGACCAAAACTTGCGATGGTCATCAATGCCATTACTGAGATAAATATAACTCGTTTCATAATCGTTACGTTTTTAGGTTTTTATTTCTTTTTCTACTGCAAAGATAATACAAATCTCGTAAAATTGTTCAATCATTAACGCTATTTTATCATATATTTTTCACCCTCTTTCAGTTTATAATTGGAAACGCACACAATTTTTAAAATCGAAGTTTTACGGGGTTGTTTCTTACCATTTGTCAAACGATATGTTATAAAACATCCATATACGCTACACTTATCTTACTATTTGTCAAGAACACCAACATGATTTACAGAACTCATATCATAAGGTCGCTTACAGGACCAGCTTGATGTTTGTCATCATTTTATACGACCTACCCTTTATTGCATCTTGATAGTCAATGGCAAGAACTGGCGTGTTCTCACAGGCTTGCCATCCAATATGCCAGGTTTCCACTTAGGCATCAATCTTACTAAGTTGACCACTTCCCTATCCAATGACGGAGAGCTCGGGCGCACAATGCTTACTTCATGGATGCTTCCGTCCTTTTCCACCACAAACGCTACCAATACCTTGGCGGAAGCATTCTCAAACTTTACCAATGGCGGTACTGCCAATCGGTCTAATATATAAGAGGTATAAGTCGTACCCGGCAATGAGAACTCAGGCTTTTTATCTACCGTATCATATATTTTGTCGCTCGCATCCTCCGATATGTCCGTGGTATCAGTTATTCCTGCCTTTGGTTCCATTGCCAAACGCTTTTGGAAATCCTTGGTCAAGAAATCTCCCAATTCCGAGATTGGCAGATATGCTGTCGCATTCACGAAATCAGTCGTACTCTCGCCAAACGCTACGAAAGGCACTATCAGATATTCATTACCTACCCCTATGTTCTTGCCAAGGCTGATACTGGATGGAAGTGCTGCCAAAGGTTCCTCCAAATGGCTCAGGAGCAATGCCGAGAAACGTTGTGAATAAGAAGGACTGTCTGTGATACGGCTCATCCTCAAGATCTGGTCACGTTCCAAGACCTCATTGTTTATCATGTCATAGGCAAACATGGTATCACGATAAAATCCTTTCTGTGGACTGTCTTTCTGGGGTTGGCAATCGACGGATGCCTGAAAAGAAGCGAAACGACCTTTCCACAGTCCTACTTCCCTTAACTGACAAGTAACGTAGCAAAACTTATCATCGGCAGGGACAGAAGACAACTGTTGCTTTACTGGCACTCCAAAGTTATCCAAGAACTTCTGTTGCGCTTGCTTCCATCGTGGGGCAACGTTCTGGAAAAGTGAACGCTGTAAATAGTTTTGCAATGTATCTACCCTTGAGCCATTCAAATAGGAGGGCCACTCCATGTCTACATCGACAACATTCATGGCATCGCCTTGAATATATAGGTGGTGTTCCTTGACATAATCTATCGAATATTTTGAACTTACACTCTGGGCTATCCCAACGATACTTGCCTGAAAAGCAAGCAACATAATGAATATTTTCTTCATGATAAACTTCTTTTTCTTGCGAAGATAACACTTTTTATCGAGTTTATAGCCTTTTATTTAATTAATTTTGTAATTTTGCACTTAAAAACAATAAATTAAGGTACATATATGAAACATTACATATTGATTTTGGCAGTATTCCTCTGCGCTGGTCTCTCGTCTTGCCAGAAAGAAGATGCTTTCTACGCAAGTACAGAGCAAGACCGTGACAATGACGTTATTACTGGTGATGAGTACACATACCACTTACCCGTCATTTTCCATGTACTCTACCAAGATTCCAAAGATACCTTGCAATATATACGAACCAGTCGTTTTTCGGAACTCATCAGGAATGTAAATGACTTATACAAGTCTCGTTTCAAGACTGACGAATGGGGAACAGGAGAAGACATACACGTCAACTTCGAGCTTGCATTGGAGGACGAGAACAACAACAAGTTATCTACTCCGGGCGTGGAATACATCAAGTATTCTGGCACTTATCCCATTGACTGCGAGACTTTCATGAACGACAACACCAAGGCTAACACCAAATACATCTGGGATCCCAATGAATATATCAATGTCATCGTGTATCCATTCGCCACAGGCAAGGACAGTCAGTCTACCACGCTTGGCATCAGTGTCATGCCTTATAAACATGACGGTTATCCCAACTTAGAGGGACTGTCGGAATCCAGCAAGGGTACATTGTCCAAGACAAACCTCAAGTTCGCATACTGTGTAAGCCTCAACAGCTTATACATCTACCACCAGTCAAGTTTCTTCTATCCTTATTCTGGAGACGGCAAGAACTTGACCCTCAACTCCATGGATGCCAATATTACCCTCGCCCATGAGTTGGGTCACTATTTAGGCTTGTACCATGACTTTGCCGAGAAAGACGGTGAGCTCGCAGACTCTGACATTGACTCAGACTATTGTACTGACACCAAGAGTTACAATCGTGTGGCATACAACAAATGGATCGACCAATATATCCAAGGACAAAAGGCTAAGAAAGAACAACTTGACTTAGAGACCATGCTTGCTCGCTCCAACTCCCAAGGCGACACATGGAAAGCCATCAACATCATGGACTATGCCATCACCATGGGGTATCAATTCACTGCCCAGCAACGTGATCGCATCCGACAAGTACTTTATTACAGTCCACTGATGCCTGGTCCTAAGAAGAACCGTTCTACTACGAAGTCACGTGCCGTGGAAGATGAAAGCATAGACGGTCCTATCGACTTGCCTATCAGACTGGCTAAATAAGAAATAAAGTTCATCGAACACACAACAGGAAACAGAAAGAAACTGAAAACATGAAATATACTATCAAGGCTCCTGCACAAATCAAGGAGACCATCGACTTACCTGCATCCAAGAGCATCAGCAATCGTGCCTTGGTGATACACGCCATGACAGGTGGCGACATTCGCCCCAGCAACCTCAGTGACTGTGACGATACTGAAGTCATCATCAACGCATTGCAAAAGATGCCTGCTGTTATCGACATCAAGGCAGCAGGTACAGCCATGCGCTTCATGACGGCTTTCCTTGCTGCCACCAACGGTGAGCATACCATCACAGGAACAGAGCGGATGAAAAACCGTCCTATCGGTATACTCGTTGATGCCTTAAGATATATTGGTGCCGATATTGAATATGTGGATAAAGCTGGTTATCCCCCACTCCATATCAAGGGACATCCCTTGGATGGCGGACATCTTGAGGTGGTGGGCAATATCAGTTCGCAATATATCTCCGCACTTCTCATGATTGGTCCTATCTTGAAGAACGGACTGGAACTGAAACTTACTGGGGAAATAGCCTCACGACCTTACATCGACCTTACGTTATGGACCATGCAAGAGTTTGGTGCCGATGCAGAATGGAGTGACATTGATACCATTGTCGTCAAACCACAGCCATACAAAGACCGTGAATATCTCATTGAGAATGATTGGAGTGCTGCCTCTTATTGGTATGAGATGCTCGCTCTCAATGCCAACCTCGATTCCGAGATTAAGCTAAAAGGATTGATGGATGGTTCTAAACAAGGAGACTCTGTCGTCAAATATATCTTCAGTCTCTTAGGCGTAAAGACGGAGTATGCTTCCACCGAAGAAGGCAAGCCTACTACCGTTACCTTGAAAGCACATCGTTGTATGTTGCCTCGACTGGATTACGACTTTACTGGCTCGCCCGACTTGGCACAGACATTGGTGGTTTGCTGCTGTATGATGGGTGTGAAGTTTAAGTTTACAGGACTGGCAAGTTTGAGGATCAAGGAAACCGACCGTATCGAAGCTCTTGAGACCGAACTTCGCAAGATAGGTTATGTCATCAAGGATGAGCATGACAACACCCTTATCTGGGATGGAGAGACTTGTGAGCCTACATTCGAGCCAATAGACACATACGAGGACCATCGTATGGCTATGGCTTTCGCACCAGTGGCTTTCAAATATCCACAACTGGAAATCAACCACCCCGAAGTGGTATCCAAGTCTTATCCTCATTTCTGGGAAGACCTCAAGAAAGTGGGATTTTCTATAAGTGAGAGTTGATAGTTTATAGAGGCTAACGCCTTTTGAAAGCTAATCATAAATTTCAAACTTCTAATTAAATGTTATACTTGATTATCGCCCTCGTGGCACTCGGGCTGGTTAGTGCCATCTTTGGCATTGTCTCCCATCATAAAGGGGAAGATGATGAGCCTCTCAAGGAAGGTGTGTCTTGCAACACTTGCAACGGTGACAACGACAAGTGCGAGCAAGACTGCATGATGGAAGCTGCCACCAAGGACATTGAGTATTATGACGATGAGGAACTTGATGTTTTCAAGGGAAGGGCTGCCGACGACTATACCGATGAAGAAGTAGAACAGTTCTCCGAGGTACTCTATACGATGAAACCTGAGGAAGTCACAGGTTGGAACCGTAGCCTGATACTCAGGGGCATCAATCTTCCCAACCAAATCAAGGATGAAGTCATCGGTTTTTTAAGTGAAGAATAAAAAACGAAGAAAAGTGGAGATATTAGGATATACATTTTTTCAGAATGCCTTGTTAGGTGCTTTCCTTGCAAGCATCTTGTGCGGATTTATAGGTACATACATCGTTACCCGCCGATTGGTATTCATCAGTGGAGGCATCACCCATGCTTCCTTTGGTGGCATTGGCATAGGGGTATATGCTGGTATCAATCCTATCTTCTCCGCCATGCTCTTTGCCATCCTGAGTGCTTTCGGTGTACAGTGGATGGCAAGGGAAACAGAGGTTAGGAAAGATTCTGCCATCGCTATGTTCTGGACATTAGGAATGAGCGTTGGCATCATCTGTTGTTTCCTTACACCAGGCTTCATGCCCGATCTTCCCTCTTTCCTGTTTGGTAGCATCTTGACGATTGGAAGCAGTGACCTTTGGTTGCTTGGCATATTGACTGCTGCTGTCATATTGCTCTTTACATTCCTGCTACGTCCTATCCAGAGCGTTGCGTTTGACAGCACGTTTGCACGCTCCCAACACTTGCCTGTCACTGCCATCGAATACATGATGATGGCACTCATCGCCATGACTATTGTCGCCACGCTCAAGATGGTAGGAATCGTACTTGCCATCAGTCTGCTCACCATTCCGCAGATGACTGCCAACCTGTTCACTTACAGCTATCGGCGAATGATTATATTGAGCATACTGATAGGTTGGATAGACTGTATGTTAGGGTTGTACGCCAGTTATATGTTGAATGTCCCATCTGGGGCTACCATCATCTTCATCAGTATATTGATGTTCATCGTATGCAAGGTAGCGATAGGTTCATTACAAGCTCACAAAACAAAAAAAATAGATAAATATGAAAATCAAGATTGACTCATTAGAAAACATCCATGAGGCTGCCAAGACATTCTTGGAGAACATGGGCGACGGCAAGGTCTTTGCTTTCTATGGCAAGATGGGTGCCGGCAAAACTACTTTTATCAAAGCCATCTGCGAGGAGCTGGGCGTAGAGGATGTTATCACTTCCCCTACCTTTGCACTTGTCAACGAATACACCGCAGGGAACGGTGACCCTATCTATCACTTTGACTTCTATCGCATCAAGAAAATTGATGAGGTATACGACATGGGCTATGAGGATTATTTCTATGGCGGTCACCTTTGTTTCCTTGAATGGCCAGAGCTTATAGAGGACTTGTTGCCCGAAGATGTTACCAAAGTTACTATCACAACAGAAGCGGATGGCAGCAGAACCGTGGAGTTCTAATCTGCAGAAAAAAACATACGCATGACAGTATGATGCCTTTCATATTGCCATGCGTAATCTACACACACCAATAAAGGACAAATTATCAATACAGGAATTGTTTTATTTGTTGTTTAGAGAACAAAATAGACTCCCTTGCTCTTTCCAAGAGTTCATCCATATGCTCTTTTCTTATATTACCAATAATTTCCGTAATTCCATCATTAATTGTTTCGATCAATCTTGATCGTTTGATCTTTTCTATTTTTGTTGCGGATAAAAAAGAGTCATGATGGAGGAAATTATAGTCAGACTTTCGTAAAGGATATTGCATATCAAGCTGTTCTTGCTTATCTTCTATATGTATATTCACATTATTCTCAAACATTGTTGAATGAAGAATAGTACCACGGTCTATCTGCTGTTCTAATAGAGAATTAGGTATTTCCATTAGCAAAATGAGCTTTCTAATTCGAGTTTATTTTGGATATAGTTCACATATCCTTCCGTATCACCTTTTTCACGCAGGATGTCAGCATAAGACATAACTCGATCCCTCGCAGTATTTCCCCATGCTAAACCATGCGATTTTTTTGTCAACTCCTCAAAGTTTTTCTCTTTGCACTCTGCTATTGAATTATCAAGACACTCTATGTCAGATCTTGACAAAAAATCTAAATCCGCCTTTTTGTCATTGGTAACAACATAACTATTAATAAAGTGAAAGTACTTGCTTAAATCTCCAGCAGGAAAATAACTATCTCCTCTTACTGCTTTGAAAATATCATCTGTCCTTGAAGGCACAGGACCATAATTCATTGCTATATACACATCACCACTTATTGTGCGACCATATTTGCTAAGATGTTCCTGATCAGCAAAATAAAGGGTTTTGAAAATTTTGTGCATATCAACTCTACCTCCCATCTGTTCTATGATATATAGAACGGCATTTAAGGTGACATCCTTGTCAAATAAATCAATCATGCGCATAATGGTTCTTGCTATATTTATGTATTCTGTTGGCAAATTTACTCCGAATTTATCAAATATGCAAGAATTACACTGTTATAT
>CAKQXI010000083.1 GCA_934281565.1 uncultured Prevotella sp. | reverse complement strand
GTACTGGCAATGATGCATGGAGCGAAGCGATTTCCATTACTGCAGCATCCAATGCTATTGGTACTGGGACAGCCAAATTAAAATTATCGCAGATAGATTATTCTTATACGATGGCAGTAGGTGACATTTATTATTCCGATGGTGCCATGACTCACCAAAGTGAAGACCTTGCTTCTGATAAGACTCCAGTTGGAGTTGTTGGTTATATTGCTAAAAGTGGCGATGACTATTATTGGGTGGAGAAAAATACTAAAGCCACAGGCATTGGCGGTCATGCCTTAGTAATGGGCTTAAAGACTATCGGCTCGAAATCAACGACAGACCGTGGTACGAGGTATCAATGGCGTACCACAAATAGTAATCCAGGTTCTCCTGCTTATGTATCCCAAACTGGTGCAATGATTAGGGCATCTTCTGATAAAACGTATGGATCTGGGTATTCTATAACTAAAGCCTATTGGGAAAATAAAGAATATCCTGCCTTTTGTGGTGTAAATGAATATAATACAACCGTTCCTGTTTCCAACAAAAGTACAGGTTGGTTTATAGCATCAGCAGGTCAGTACTACGCTGTTTTCACACAATTAGGTGATGGTGGGTATCGTAATGCTTGGGAGGTAAACGATTATATGACAGATGCAGTAACGATAATGACTAATATCAATTCCAAGTTTGCTAAAGTTGGCAGCAATAATTATACGCAGTTCTTTCAAGGAACATTTTATGGGGAATGGACTACTTCGATAAGTGATACTCGTTCTCTATGTGACATAGTCTTAGATAACTATGACGGTTCAACAACTCTTCGTTTCAATAGATGGACTTTTTCTGGTGGTAACAACGTTGAAACACGTGGATATGTCCGTCCTTTCCTCGCCTTTTAGTTAATTCTAAGCAATAAGCATCTTCCCCATTGGCAGAATTAAACACATTAAATTAATTCCGCCAATGGGCTTTATATAAATATCGTAATACTGAATCCATAAACTTCGTTTATACTCTCCTTGTTTCGTTATCATTTCAGTTTTGTCATGTCTATGACATATCTGAATTTCACCTTTCCTTCTTTCACATTATGGAAAGCCTGGCTTACTGTATCGGCATCTGCAGGGATGATTTCCACATCGGGATAGATGTCGTGAGCAACAGAATAATCCAAGCATTGCTGGGTTTCGCTGACACTACCATCCATGGAAGCAAAAACTTTCTTGCCACCATTCCAAATTAAGTCGGTAAGGGATAACTGTGGCATGTCTTTCGTGGCAGGTGCACCAAGAATGCAAAGACTTCCACCATATTTCACCATTGTGAGATACTGCGTCAAATCATAATGGGAAGGTATGGTGGATACCACAGCATCAAATGTGCCGTCCATTCCTTGCAGTTCCTCAGGATGATTGACATTCACATACTTCTTGGCTCCCATCTTGAACGCATCGGCTCGTTTGTTTTCTGTGATGTCGAACACAGTTACCTCTGCCCCAAGGTCCAAGGCGTATTTTACGGCAAGATGTCCCAAACCCCCGAAGCCTGCAACAGCAATCTTGTCTCCCTTGTGAATCGACATCAGATGATGCAATGGATACCAAGTGGTGACACCTGCACACAGCAAAGGTGCTATTCGTTTGATGTCAGCTCCTTGCGGAATTACGTATGCATAGTTTTCATCCACCACATTCACGGTGGAATAGCCACCTTGTGTTATCTCTCCTCCATGATAATAATCTACGGAATTATAAGAGGAAATCATCTTGGGACAATAATTGTCACGTCCTTCCTTGCAGGCTTGGCATTCATGACAAGATTGCACCGTAGGTCCAATGCCAGCATAATCGCCAACCTTGAATCGTGTAACCTTCTTGCCAACCTTAACTACTTTTCCGATGGTCTCATGTCCTGGGACAAACGGGAAATGTCCCTCATACCAATCTTCCGTTGCTTCATGCAAATCACTGTGACAAATGGCTGCATACAAGACTTTTACTTCAATATCCTTATCGCCTACGGCATGACGCGTAAATGTGTATGGAGCCAGTTCCAAACCATTTTTCATTATGGCAAGTCCTTTGGTTGGAATCCGTTTTCCCATTGCTACGTTTTTGTCTTGCGCTAAGGCTTGGGATGTAAAATATATCTCAAAAAACAAAAGTGACATGCCAAGAAATATCACCTTGGCATATCTATTTATCATATCTATCTTCATATCCGTTAATCCATTTGAGCCAGTTCTATTATATTGGGGTCGTCATACTCCAACCAGAGCGAGCGGTTTTCGTCCAACGTTCTTATGGCCTTCATATCTTCTTCTGAAAGCGTGAAGTCGAAGATGTCTATGTTCTCTTTTATGCGTTCTATGTGGGAAGACTTTGGTATCACGATAATGCCACGCTGCACATTGTATCTCAAGATGACCTGTGCCACACTCTTCTTGTATCTTTGTGCTATATGAAGCAGGAGAGGAGTACGCAGAAGTTGGATGAGGCGGCACTCTCCCAAAGGTCCCCATGCTTCCATCTGAATGTCAAGCTTTTGCGTCCACCCATGCAAGAACTCTTGCTGGAAGTAAGGATGACATTCCACTTGGTTTACTGCAGGTTTAACATCGGTGAATGCTACTAAATCCGCCATTCGTTCTGCCGAGAAATTACTGATGCCGATGGCTCGCAACTTACCCTCTTTGTAAAGGTCTTCCAATGCTCGATAAGCTGCATAATAATTTCCGATGGCTTGATGAATTAGTACGAGGTCGAGGTACTCGGTCTGCAACTTGCGCATACTCTCCAATACGGAAGCTCGTGCCTTGTCGTATGAATGTTCTGTGAGCCAAACCTTTGTCGTGATGAAAAGTTCCTCACGGGGTACGCCATACTTTGCGATAGCCTTGCCCACGGCCTCCTCATTGTAATAAGCTTGAGCCGTATCAATCAAGCGATAACCGGCGTTGATGGCATTTACCACACATTGTTCACATTCCTCACCTGTAAGCATGAAGACACCATAGCCAAAGATTGGCATCTGGATGCCATTGTTTAAAGTTACATATTCCATTTTTTGTTACTTTTTAGTTTGATTAAACGATATTTTGTTGTAAATCGCTGCAAAAGTAACAAGAAAAGGAATGCGATTTTTTGACAAATGTCAAAAAGTTACCAGTTATGGCGAATTCTGCTCAATGTTTCTTGCGATATTCCTAAAAAAGATGCTATATTGGATAAAGGGGCACGCTTCACAACCTCAGGTTCGTTTTCCACGAGATCCTTGTAACGTTCTGTGGCAGACATCACTTGCAACATATAGGCATGGTCATCAAGAATGCCACAATATTCCTCCATCATTTTGCGCCCGATGGTATTCATGCAGTTATGGCGTTCAAAAAGAAGTTGTAAATCCTTGACGGCTATACCAAACAAAGCACAATCTTCTAAGCACACTACCGTTTCTCTTGAAGGTCTTCCCTCAAAGAGTCCTGCGATGGAGACGGCAATTTGCCCCTCATAGGCAAACCATATCGTATTTTCCTTGTTGTTGCTGACGTTATAAGAGCGAACCAAACCTTTTTCTATTATATAAAAGCTGGTTGCCACTTGTTGTTGTCGCACAATCTGTTCGCCTTTTTTCTTATGCACCTTGTGAACCATGGCAAGCAAGTCTTGCTCCGCTTCGGCTGTCATCGCCCATATTTTTTCAGTTGTTCTATGAAGATGTTGTCCATATATGCTTGTTTTTTATGCTTTGTCCATCCTTGCTAATTTTATAATTCTGCTGCGAATTTACTACATTTCTTTGAGATAGCAAAAGTTTTCTCCAAGTATTATCATTTTTTGATAGTAAAAATTATTGTGACTCAGGGCACGTTGATAGGTATTTTTGCAGCAGTGTTCTTGATTTCTCAAAAACAAGGCTAACTTTCACCCAATTCGAGGGAGATCAGTCAAGTTTTTTATTTTACTGGCTTATAATTCGGAATTTTTATCTAATTTTGTACCCCGAACGATAAATTAGTTATATTTTGTTATAGGTAATCAATGGAACAACCAACGAATTTACACAAAGCATTCATCCAGTTGCACCTCAGCGTGGTGCTGGCTGGTTTTACAGGTATCTTCGGAAAGCTCATCACGCTCAATGAGACGACTCTCACATGGTATCGCATCTTCTTCACAGCTGTCATCCTCCTGGTATTCACAGGTTTGCCTAAGGTTAGCGGAAAGAAGTTGCTTCAGATAGCAGGCAATGGAACTCTCCTCGGACTGCACTGGATTCTTTTCTATGCCTCCATCAAGGCGAGCAACGTATCCATCGGCGTAGTGTGCTTCGCCAGCATGGGATTCTTCACCTCCATCTTCGAACCGCTCATCTACCATCGACGGATAGCGTGGGCTGAGGTGCTTCTTGCCCTCATCACCATCTTTGGATTAGTCTGCATATTCTCCTTCGACTCTCGTTATCGCACGGGTATCATCATCGGCATCATCTCGGCAGCCACTTGCTCGCTCTATGCCATTACCAACAAGCGAGTGAGCCGAGATGTGAAGTCACGCACCATGTTGCTCTACCAGATGATAGGCGGCTTGATAGGCGTATCGATTCTGATACCTATCTATCTGATGATTTATCCATCATCTCAAGCTGTGATGGTAATACCAGAGGGTGCCAATCTGTGGTGGTTGCTCTGCCTCTCACTCTTTTGTACGGCAGGTCTCTACCTGTTGCAGATCATTGTATTGAAGCAACTTTCGGCATTCACCGTCAATCTCACCTACAACTTGGAGCCATGTTACACCATCCTCATCGCCTTTCTCGCCTTTGGAGAGGCAAGGGAACTGAATGCCGCCTTCTACGTGGGCATTGGCATGGTGATACTGAGCGTGGTGCTACAGACCATCAGAACGATGAAGAAAAAGAGTTGAAAAAGAATCAATTGTTCATCAGCAAGAATTCTCCCAAATGTATGTGCTTGATACCATCCACACTACTACCACTGGTCCATTCATCAAGACTTACAACATACTTCGGATAGTTGTTGCGGATAGCTTGAAGATTTCCAAACTCTCTTTGTCGAATAGATTCATCAGCTATCATATAGGTTGACTGGATATAAACGACATCCTCTCCTTTTCGAGCCACGAAGTCGATTTCACGCCCACCAGTTTGCTGCCCAGTATAAACTTCATACTGCTTATTGGCAAGATGTAAGAAAATGGCATTCTCCATCAACTTGTTAACGTCCTTCTGCATACTGAACCCGAAATGGCAATTTCTCAAGCCTAAATCTTCAAAGTAATACTTATCACCTATCTCAAAAGTCTTGAGTCCATTCACATCTATGCGGCGCACCTTATGTATCAGATAAGCATTTTGTAAAGCCCTAAGATAATTAATCACCTGAAGTGCAGAAATGTTAACATGTTGAGACTTAAGATATTTACTGATATTATTGGCAGAAAAGAGACTACCCACATTATCTGCCGTATATAATGCCAAACTTTCCAAAAAATCAACGTTGCGAATCGACTCTCGCTTCACTACATCTTTGAGCATAATGGTAGAATAAACATTGAGAAGATACTCAAAGTCGATTTCTCGATCAAGCGGAAGATTGCTCAAATATGGAAGCCCTCCTATCGTCAGATAATTACGGAGACTCTGTGTAGAGGCTGTCAACTTATGAAAATCCAAGAACTCCGGATAACTCAAACTATGTACATGGAATTCAACATATCTACCAGACAAATATGTTGATAATTCACTTGACAACATGGTAGCATTGCTTCCTGTGATAAAAATATCACAAGCATCCTGGGCTTGTAAACTTCTAAGAGTATTCTCAAAACCATGGATGTCTTGCACTTCATCTATAAACAGATAGTTTGCCTTGCCTTCTTGCAAATGTTGAGAGATGTAATCAGACAAATCCTCATTTGTGCGGATGAAAGCAAATTCATCCAATTCCTTATTGATACTTATTACATTACAATCAGGATTCACCTGCTGTACATGATTTTGTATCTGGCGCAAAATACAACTTTTTCCTACACGGCGTTGACCTGTGAGCACCTTGATGATGTTCTTGTTGACGAAAGGCGCAATGCGCTCGGTATAAGAAGGGCGATTAATGAGCTGTATCATACTTGCTTTTTATTTGTTATGCTTAAAACTTTTCGCAAAAATAGCAATTTTATTTGTTATACTTTATAGAACGGCAAGAAAAAGCAGTTTTATTAGGTATAATTAACGAAAATCATTTATGTTATTTTCTCGTCTTATTCTTAGTTTTCAAATTTTATCCCGAACTGGGGTAAGTTTATTGTTGGCACTGGCATCTTTCCCATTGGCAGAATTAAACACATTAAATTAATTCCGCCAATGGGCTTTATATAAATGTCATTACTTTCTTACAGCATCCCCTTTGAGCTTGGCAGTTCAAAGTGGTAGATGTCTCGCTTCACTGCCATTTTCAGTGAACGAGCCAAGGCTTTGAAGATACCCTCTATCTTATGATGCTCATTCTCACCCTCAGCCTTGATGTTAAGGTTCATCTTGGCAGCATCGCTGAGACTCTTGAAGAAATGCTTGAACATTTCGGTAGGCATTTCGCCCACTTTCTCACGATGGAACTCAGCATCCCATACCAACCAAGGACGACCACCGAAATCAAGAGCTACCTGACAAAGGCAGTCATCCATAGGCAGACTGTATCCGTAACGCTCAATGCCACGTTTGTTGCCCAATGCTTGAAGCAGACATTCGCCAAGCGCAATGCCAGTATCTTCGATAGTATGATGCTCGTCCACATAAAGGTCACCCTTGGTGTGGATGGTAAGATCCATCATACCATGTTTGCCTATCTGTTCCAGCATATGGTCGAAGAAGCCAAGTCCTGTCGAGATGTCGCATTTGCCAGAACCATTAAGATTTACCCTTATAAAGATGTCAGTTTCCTTGGTTGTACGTTTCACTTCCGCAATACGGTCGCCAGCAAAGAGTATTTCTGCAATCTTGTCCCAGTCCATGCCATCCTTGCCTAAAATAAGACTTTTGCAATGCAGATTATCAGCAAGTAGGGCATCTGTCTCACGGTCGCCTATCACATAACTGTTAGCAAGGTCGTATTCAGGGTTGTTGATGTATTCCTGCAACATACCAGTGCCAGGCTTGCGCATCGGCGAGTTGTCCTCAGGGAAATGCCTGTCAATGTGCTGTTTGCTGAAAGTGATGCCCTCGCTCTCCAAGGTCTGGATGATGAAGTTGTGTACAGGCCAGAAAGTATCTTCTGGGAAAGAGTCGGTGCCAAGTCCATCTTGGTTACTTACCATCACCAGTTGATAGTCGGTATGCTGGGCGATGAACGCAAGATTGCGGAATACACCTTTGGTGAACTTTAGCTTCTCAAAACTGTCAATCTGTTCGTCGGCAGGTTCCTCAATCAAGGTTCCGTCACGATCGATAAAGAGTAATCTTGTTTGCTTCATTATTATATTAGTATGATGTTATTTGCTTGTTCTCCTCAAGTTGCTGTTTCTCATTATCTTGTGCTATATATGAGCCATAGAGGTAAGCATAGGAGATGCCGAGCCATGCGCCCACATAATAGAATATGAACAATACGGCAGCCAACACCACCAACAGCAGGGGAGTGAAGTAGGATGGGATACCTAATGCGTCACCATCCAAGGCTCCGAGCTGTGCGATGGTCTGTGCTCCACAAAGGATGATGGCAGGCAAGGCGATGATAAAGGCAATGATGCTGATGATGATAGAGCCCAAGAACCCCAGCATGAAGATGCCTCCACTATGGCGCAAGCCCGTGACGAATGATTTCCAAAGCATAAGTCTTTCATTGTCCTTGAGCAACATCAAGCGTGGCACGATATAGCCGAAAGGCAGGAGGACAACGAAGAAAAGCACCAATGACACCAGTGGAATAATTACATCCGTAACGGTGTTGTCAGGCGGTGTAGAAGCTCCGAACATACCAGACACTCCGAGTATGAAAGCCAGAATTTCGATAATGATGATAACGACAAAGTAGCGTTTGAAGTTCCACAGCAAGGACCGTTTATTTATCCAGCTCCATACAGCAGAATTAGCTAAGATGCCACTGATTGCCATGAGCAATAGGATAACTGTTTGTAGGAAAAAGGATGCCACGGAGCTTTCCTCTCCCCAGTCGTGCAATCCCTTGTTGGGAACTCGGAGATAGCAATAGAGTGCCGTGAGGACAGCATAGGCAAGAACTGTCCACCAAGTAGTCTTCAGAAGCGAACCAAAACGACTGATCATCAAGTCATAAGACGCTTTCATGCAAGCAGTCAAGCTGCGATTTTTAAATAAGTCTTTCATGTTTTTTATCAATATAATATTAAAGAAAAAAATTAGTATGCGTGTCGTCTGAACTCAGCGCACGTAATAGCTGTTGCGATAGCCACGTTGAGGCTGTCGGCAGTCTTTCTTCCTTCAGGGAAATTAGGGATGAGCAGCCTACGGTTTATCTTCTTGACCAAGCTGGGAGAGATACCCTTTCCCTCGTTGCCCATCACGATAAGTCCACGGTTCTCAAGTTTCTGCTGATAGATATTGTCACCATCGAGCAGAGTTCCATATACAGGAACATCGTCAGGCAAGGAGTCCACCATGCCGAGCAAGTCGCCATATTCCACTTTGACACGGGCGATGCTGCCCATGGTAGCTTGCACCACCTTAGGATTATAGACATCCGCAGTGTCTTCGCTGCAATAGATATGCGTGATGCCAAACCAGTCGGCTATGCGTATGATTGTGCCAAGATTGCCGGGGTCTTGCACACCATCAAGTGCCAGACTCAATAGGCTCGTGTCGATGGAGTCGGGGGAATAGCTCTTGCAGGAAGCCTGCTTGAACACAGCGAGCACCTGTTGTGGGTGCATCAAGAAGCTCACTTTCTTCAATTCTTCTTCTGTCACCTCTATCACCTCAGTTGTCTCATCAATATGTTTACCATGCAGCCATTCACTGGTAGCAACGATAAGGCAGGCAGGTTGCAGGGCGAGCAAGTCGTCTACCACCTTATGCCCTTCGGCTACGAACTTACCTTCCCTGTTACGGTTCTTCTTCAGTTCGAGCGAGCGGATATATTTTATCTTATTCTTACTAATCATTTGGGTGCAAAGATACAGTAATTCGCAGACAAAACAAAGAGAAAGGGGCTTTTTTTCACTTTTTTGCTTTATTACTCAGAATTTTGTAGTATCTTTGCATCCACGATGAAAGTACATAAGATTACCATATTCGCCATTCCCTTGTTGCTGGGTGCTTGCTCGGCAGGGCGATATGTACCCGATGGTGAATACCTATTAGACAAGGTAGAGCTGAAAAGCGACTCGAAAGGATATGACGCAGGTGTCTTGAAACCTTATATCCGCCAGAAGGAGAAGCCTAAGCTCTTCTCGCTCTTCAAGAACCCTTTCAGCAAACATCCTGTCATCTATGATTCGCTACAAGCTCGCCTTTCGTGCCAAGACCTGTTGACGGCGATGCAGAACCAAGGCTATATGCACGCTGGCGTCTCGCTCTATACCAAGAAGAAAGGCAAGAAGTTGGAAGCTACTTATCTGTTGCATCCCGGCGAACCATTCTTGATAGGTAAGGTAGACTATGACATCGAGGATGAGGGCATAGATAGCCTCTTGCACCTTGGCAATCCAGAGAACCAGCAGCTTAAGCCGGGGATGGTGTTCACGGTAGATGTACTGGACAAGGAGCGCAAGCGCATCACCAATCTTTTAGCTAACGATGGCTATTTCCGTTTTCATAAAGATTTCATCCAGTTCTCGGCAGACACTATCGCTGGCAGCAACGATGTGGCGGTGACGCTCCATCTGCTGAAATATAAGGCAAACAGCAATGAGCCTGAGACCGAGCACACGCGTTATTGGCTGCGCAATGTCAATTATCTTGGCAACGACAGTGATGGCATCCACCTGCGTCGTCAAGTGTTGCTCAATGCTACGGCAATGAAAGAAAACCATCCTTATGATGCCTCTGCCTTGCAGCGTACCTATAACAACTTCGCCCGTTTGCAAGCAGTGAAATATACCAACATACAATTCGTAGAGGTGCCCGATACCAACTTGCTCGATTGCCATATCCAAGTGAGCACCAACAAGCCCTCCACCATAGCCTT
>CAKQXI010000082.1 GCA_934281565.1 uncultured Prevotella sp. | reverse complement strand
CTGGGAGTAGCTTTCTGATTTTGAAAATAAGAACTATATGTATTGTTATTAGTAAGTACGGCACTAACGCCGAAAGCTGCACTCCAACCAGTATCATTATACTTGCTTCCTCGTGTTTTCGCACTATTATCATTAGCAAGCAAGTTGCCATCATTAGGCAGCGGAGCACCAGAACGAGTAATCAACTCATCCTTGGAATTGTAGATATAAGTACCAGCTTGTTCTATGGGGTGGAGGTAAAGGGCATGACCAAGGGAACTTTCCATTTTCAACGGTCCATTCTCATTAGCAGCAACAGCCGCACGAGAACCACCGCCCAGTCCTTGCCATCCATTGACAGTATTGGTACTAAAGGAAATCTGATTGTCAGAGAGTCCTACCCCCCCCCGAGAGAACTCGGGGTGATCAGCGCAAGCAGTGAGGCACAAGGCTCCTGCAAGCATCATGAATTCAAATTGCTTCATAACTTCTTTGAGCTAATTAAAACTGTTAATATTATAAATTCTTTTGTGGGCGCAAAGTTATGGCTTTTATACAAAATCCATGCAAGGAAGTCGGAAGAATTAACATTAATTTAGTTGCGATGTGGGACTTTTTAGGCTTTTTTACAGAAAGTCTCGCAAATTACGCAGATTTCGCAAATCTTTTTTATTTCGCTATTTTCGCAGATTACGCAAAGCTTATTCTTCCACTGATTACTTTTTTTCTCTCGCAGATTGCACGGATTTACGCAGATTTTTTATATGGTTTTTCTTCCCCTAAAAGTATTCAGAAAACGGGGGATAAATTTTCCTCCCGAGGCAGTTGCACTTTCCTCGGGTGGAAAATGAAAATCCCTCCCGAGGAAAAAATGACGACCTCGGGAGGGATTTAATGAAACTATATTTTGGATCCAGATTCTTATGCTAAACTCATACGATAATCCTCGTCTTGTGGTAGTTCTCGCGAAACTCACTTGGGGAACAACCTTTCTTCTTCTTGAAAATACGGTTGAAGTTGCTGAGGTTGTTAAATCCACAGTCAAAGCCTATCTCACTGATAGACTTCGCTGTATCGACCAACATACGTGCTGCATATCCCAAGCGCAAGTCGATGATGTACTCACTGATGTTCCTGCCTGTATGCAACTTGAAGAACCGACTGAATGCACTGGCACTCATGCCTGCCAAGCTCGCCAGCATCGGCAGACGAAGGTCGTCCATGTAATTCTTCGAGATATAATTTTTCACCTTCAGGATACGGCGACTGTCGTCCTCCACTGCCACTTTCGCATAACTGCTCGATGCCAAGGTACGGGCATCCTCGCAGCGAGACAACTCATAGAGGATGGTCAAGAACTGCTGTACGGCGTAGAAGCCATCCTTGACATTGCTCAACGTATCCAGCATCCCATACACCTTCATGATCGCTTTCATCGGGAAGCACAAGCCTTTCCTCGCCTCCATCATCATGCGTGTGATGCTGGCGTATGGGTTTCGTCCGAAGAGCGTTTCCTGTCCCATGCTGAACTCAAACTGAATGGTTATCTCACGAATATCGTCGCTCTTGCACTCGTTCTGTTCCCACACGTGCTCAAGGTCTGGCGAAGTAATCAAGCAGAGGTCAATGTCACCGATGACCTCCTGCGAGTCGCCCACGATGCGTTTCACGCCCTTTGCGTTCTCCACAAAGTTCAGCTCATACACCGCATGGTTGTGGATGGGATAGGTAAACTCCTTCTTATGGCGGTCTGCGATATACAGCACATCCTTTCCCATCAACGGCGAAATCTCGTGAATGATTCTTCTATCTTCAGACATAAGTTGTTCTACATACTAAACTTGATTTCTAAATGCGCAAGTCCTTCAAGATGTCAGACATCTTTTGCTTGGTAGCGATACGAGTAGGAACCAAAGGCAGGCGAAGCTCGTTCTCGATGAAGCCCATGTCGTTGAGCAGCGCCTTAACGCCAGCAGGGTTGCCATCGACGAAAAGGAGACTGTACAGCTCCGTGAACATATGGTGTATCTTGCGGGCAGGCTCATATTCGCCACGGAACTCAAGGCGAATCATGCGACTGAACTCCTTGGGCAGCGCATTGCCGATGACCGAGATGACACCAGCGGCACCACTCGCCACCATGGAGAATGTCAAGGCATCGTCGCCACTGATAACCTCGAAGTTGTCGGGCTTGTTCTTGATGATCTCGTCCACCTGCTCCAAGCTACCGCTCGCCTCCTTGATGGCAACGATGTTAGGGAAGTCACGGGCAATGCGACAAGTGGTCTCAGGCTTCATGTTGACACCCGTGCGACCCGGTACGTTATAAAGCACGACAGGCAGTGGACTCACCTCGGCGATAGCCTTGAAATGCTGGTAGAGTCCCTCTTGGGATGGTTTATTATAATAAGGACAAATGCTCAAGATACCATCGATACCGCTCCAGTCAGTGCTCTTGATTTCCTCGACCACCGCTGCCGTGTTGTTGCCACCGCAGTACTTCAAGATCTTGACACGTCCCTTGTTGACATCTTTCACCAACTCGGTAATCTTGTCCTTCTCCTCCTTGGTAAGACAAGGAGCCTCGCCAGTAGTAGCAAGGATGCAGAGGAAATCCGCACCATTGTCAATTTGGAACTCAACCAATCGCTTAAGCGACTGATAGTCGACCGAGCCATCGGCCTTGAATGGGGTAATCAGGGCTATACCTAAGCCTTTGAATATATTCTGTGCCATAATCTATTAAACAAAATCGTTGGCAAAAATACAAATATATTATCAGAATGCAAAATTATTTGTGCCTTTTCTTTCAAGATTGTACCATTTTGGAAAGGTTTTGGTACTATTATCGCATATTTACTCATTTTTCCAACAAAAAGTCTCCTACTTTTCGAAAAAAATGATTAATTTTGCATCCATGAAAAAGTATTTAGTATTAGCCTTGTTATGGTTGACCGTATGCCTCCATGCCCAGAACAACATCTCGGCACTGATGCCCATGCCCAACCATGTGGAGACCGCAAGTGGTGCTCCTTTTATCATTTCTCGCCAGACAGTAATTAACATCCGACAACCCGAGCTCAAATTTGCCGCAGAGACCCTGCGCCAGATACTGAAAGAGCGCATGGGAACAGTCGTGCCCATCTCCCAGTCGTCCCAAGGAAAAGGAAACATATCCTTGGGCGTTGACAAGACGCTCAAAGGCAACGAACATTATATCTTGACGGTACAGGAGAAAGGGATTACGATAGACGGAGGAACGGCAGCAGCCGTCTTCTATGGTGTGATGACCTTGCGCCAGATTTTGTTGGGCGACCATTGCAACACAGACAACCAGACAGTAGCAGCCATCAAGATTGACGATGCCCCTCGCCTCGGTTACCGAGCCTTGATGCTCGACCCTGCACGCCACTTCCTGCCTGTCAAGGATATAGAGTATTACATCGACCAGATGGCTCATTATAAATATAATGTGCTGCAACTCCACTTGACCGATGACCAAGGGTGGAGAATTGAGATTAAGAAATATCCCGAACTGACCAGCAAGCAAGCGTTCTACAAGCAAGAGGACTTGGCAGAGATCATACGTTATGCCGCCGAACGCCACGTAGAGATTGTGCCAGAGCTGGACATACCGGGACATACGGTCGCCGTGTTGGCTGCTTTTCCAGAATTGGGATGCTCGCATACCGACACCATCCAGAAGATCGTGGGCAAGACCGAGAACCTCATGCTATGCGCCAGCAATCCAAAGGTTTACGAGGTATACCAGCACATCATCCAAGAGGTAGCCCACCTCTTTCCGTCTCCTTATATCCACCTGGGTGGTGACGAGGCAAACATTCAGAAGAACTGGGCGAAATGCAAGTACTGTCAGGCGATGATGAGGCAAAGGCACTACACGCAACCCAGCCAACTGATGATACCTTTCTTCCAGAAGATGCTCGCCTTTGTGCGTAAGCAGGGCAAGAAACCTATCCTCTGGTGCGAGCTTGACAATATCTTTCCGCCAGCCAAGGAATATCTTTTCCCTTATGACAAGGACGTGACATTGGTGACATGGCGCAACGGACTTACCCCGACCTGCCTCGACCTGACTTACCGAAACGGCAACCCTATCATCATGGCACCGGGGGAATATTGCTACTTCGACTATCCCCAATGGGACGGAGACCTGCCAGAGTTCAACAACTGGGGGATGCCTATCACCCCACTCCAAAAATGCTATGAGCTGGACCCCGGCTATGGACGAAATGAACAGGAGCAAGCGCACATTCTGGGAGTTATGGGAACGCTATGGGGAGAAGCCATCAAGGACATCCACCGAGCTACCTACATGACCTACCCCAGAGGGCTGGCACTGGCAGAGGCTGGATGGACTCAGCAAGTCCATCGTAACTGGAACTCGTTCAAGCAACGTTTATATCCCAACTTATCCGACATGATGCAACAAGGTGTCTTCTTCAGAGTGCCTTATGAGATTGCTCCCTTAACAAAATAACGCAATGACAAGATATTTCATATTTTTCAGCTACGACGGAACCAACTACCACGGTTGGCAAATACAGCCCAACGCCAACTCCGTGCAACAAGAATTGCAACACACCCTGTCGCTGCTACTTCGCAAGGACATGGAGGTGGTGGGTGCTGGGCGCACGGACACAGGAGTACACGCCCGACAGATGGCTGCCCACTTCGACTGGGATGGCGACGACATCGACTGTGACCAGACGGTATACCGGCTCAATCGCATCTTACCGAAGGACATCGCCGTCACTGGTATGCGACAAGTACCGCAGGAAATGCACGCCCGGTTCTCGGCGACATCCCGCACATACCATTATTATATACATACTAAAAAAGACCCTTTCGAGCGACATTACTCGCTCCAGATGAACTATACCCTCGACTTCGACAAGATGAACGAGGCTGCCCAACTCTTTCTCACGCACGAGGACTATGCTGCGTTCTGCAAAACTGGAGGTGATAACAAGACGACTATCTGTCATGTAACCGAGGCTCGATGGGTACAAACCTCGCCCACCACGTGGTATTTCGTCATCACAGCCAACCGCTTCTTGCGCAATATGGTTCGTGCCGTAGTAGGCACGCTCATTGATGTAGGCAGGGGCAAGATCAGCATGGAGCAGTTCATTGACATCTTGCACAAGGGTACTCGCAGTGATGCTGGCGAGAGTATGCCAGGCAATGCCCTGTTCCTTGAAGCGGTTGATTATTAAATTCTAACAAGTGATAGAAGTTAAAGAATTTAAAGAAGTTAGAGAAGTTAAAGCCAAATGTATTAAGCTGCTATTTTGTCACTTAAAGCTGATGTCTTTAACTTCTAACGACCGAAGGGAGTGATAACTTCTTTAACTTCTCTAACTTCCCCAATCTCTATACATATAAAAATGTGGTTAATATTAGCATTCCTTTCAGCAGCCCTGTTAGGCTTTTATGATGCCTTCAAGAAAAAGGCACTCTCTGGTAACGCTGTCATCCCAGTACTTTTCTTGAACACCCTGTTCTGTTCGCTCATCTTCCTGCCGTTCATCATCGTAAGCTATACATCTGATGGACTGGACGGTTCGATGTTCCATGTAGCGCAGGGCGGATGGGAAGTACACAAGTACATCATCCTCAAGAGTCTCATCGTATTGAGCAGTTGGGTGTTCGGCTACTTCGCCATGAAGCACCTGCCCCTCACCATCGTTGGTCCCATCAACGCCACACGCCCAGTGATGACCCTCGTAGGTGCCATGCTCGTATATAGCGAGCACCTCAATCTCTGCCAATGGATAGGCGTTCTCCTTGCCATCGTCTCCTTTGCCTTGCTCAGCAAGAGCGGAAAGAAAGAAGGCATCGACTTCAAGCACAACCGTTGGATATATTTCCTCATCCTCGCTGCCCTGTTGGGAGCGGCAAGCGGTCTTTACGATAAGTTCCTCATGGCTAAGCCAGAGAACGGAGGCGTTGGTCTCGACCGTATGATTGTGCAGAGTTGGTACAATATCTACCAATGTTTCTTGATGGGAGCGATGATGGTGCTCATCTGGCTCCCTGCTCGCAAGAAGACCACCCCATTCCATTGGCACTGGTCGATCATTTTCATCAGCGTTTTCTTGAGCGCAGCCGACTTCGCTTATTTCTACGCACTTAGTCTTCCGGGGGCGATGATTAGTGTCACCAGCATGATACGTAGAGGAAGCGTCATCGTCAGCTTCCTCTTTGGTGCAGCCATCTTCCACGAGAAAAACCTCAAGGCGAAGTTCGTCGACCTGCTCCTCGTTCTGCTCGGAATGATATTCCTATACTTTGGCAGTAAGTAAACGAAAACTGGGGATACTGATATAAAATTCAGTATCCCCAGTTCTTATGGAGCTTGATCTCCCTTGCTCCCAGACTGCTGCTTGTCAGCATGGCGACATCGTTGGGCAACAACTCTATGTTCTTGTATTCAGGAGGCAAGTACACCTTGCCATTCCTGACCAGTATCCCCCATTTTCCGGGAGCCATCTCGAAAGTGGCGTAATCATTGATAAACGGCGTTATCTTCCGATACATCGGTCTTAAGATGACATCGTCGCCCACACGCAACCCCCATCTGCCGTCTACCTCGTAAGGCACGACATCTTGCAGGTACTTACGGCGTTGCCGTGGTGTCATGGCATCCCTCTCCCTGTCATGGTTCACCACCATCACCATGTCATTGCTGATAGCCATCAAGTTATCCTTGCGCTTGGCGTATGGTGGAATGATACCCTTGCCAGCCTTCAATCCAGCGAACATCGAAGCCCAGTTACGTTCCTTGTCAGGCAAACCAAACTTGCGATAGTTGCCCACGTTGTCGAGGATCATGCACACCTTGTCTTTCTGCTCCTTGTTCACTCTCAGTCCACGCCCTACCATCTGCAAGTACTTGGCGAGCGACAGCGTAGGACGAGCCATCTGAATAAACTCCACATCAGGACAGTCGAAGCCCTCGTCAAAGAGGTTCACATTCACGATGCAGTCTATCATCCCTTTCCTAAAGTTCTCCACCGTACGTTGGCGAGTCTTGGCAGGGGTTTTGCTGTCGATGGCAACCGTCTTGATGCCCATCGCAGCATAATATTCCGCAATCACCTTGGCATGGTCTATGTCTATCGCATACACGATGCCTTTCTTGCCATCGGCATATTTCACCACACTGTCATAAAGTCGCTTGATAGACGGCATGATGTTCAGTTTCTCGTCCATCTCCTTAATGGCATAATCGCCATCGCTCCCCCGCCCTTTCAGCGAGTTGATGGCAATCTGGTCTGTCGAGAACTTGCCTATCACCACATAGTCGTAAGGAGCTAAGAATCCCCTCTTGATAAAGTCCTTGGTGCAAGGAGAGACAATCAACCTGTCAAACAACTTAGTGAACGAATCTTTCTTCATACGGCAAGGTGTAGCTGTCATCCCCACCTTTCGGGCATCCTCGAAACGCAGGAACAAGTCTTGGTAAGAGTCGGCGATAGCATGGTGAGCTTCATCCACGATGATCAGTCCGGGCTTACCATCCAACTCGCCAACGTGCCTGTTCAGCCATTGAATAGACAGCACCCTCACACGGATCTTCGCTTTCAAGGCAGCCTGTTTCACGGCATAGTCAAGGCAGAAACGATCCAAGGTCTGCTGCATCTGCTCCACCAGTTCCCTGCGGTGGGCGACAATCCACACATCCCCCTCCTGATTGTCAAGGAACCACTTCACCAAAGCCGCCATCACGTAAGTCTTCCCCGTACCCGTAGGCATCTGCACCATCACCGAGTTGCCGAGTCTTACTTTCTTCTTCTTTTCGTCATAGTAGACTTTCGACAACTCCGCAATGACATTCCTCAGCATATCCTGCTGATAATCATAAAGTTTGACTTTCTTCATCACTTATTTCAAAGGGTATAAGTCTGTGTTTTTCATTTCGTGGATAGCCCAACCACCATCCCCTCTTTATTGCATAGATTCCCCTCTCTCCCAGTATTTACTGAGAGAGTCTATTATTTATAAAAATAAGTTTTCACTACTTTGTGCTATTCATGGTATAAGGAATGAGGTATAATATCTATTTGTATAAATCTAATTAATTTAATCTTTCTTTGATAATAAAGACTTCAAATCCAATTGAAACTCATTATTTCTGTTAGGTACTCCAACATAATGGATTTCAATATCAGGAATAGCCAAAGGTTTATAATAATTGTTCGCAATTTTACCTTTAATCATCTTATGCTTTTTAGAAATAAGACACTTTGAGAATTTAGCATCATTACTTGTCAGCTTGTTAATACCAATTAATTGAGCCATCGTAGGTTCATAGGAAGCAATAATTCCATGGTATTCCCAGTTAGGCTGAGTTTGTTGCATACTGACTTTAGCTCTAAGCCTAAGTAGCGTTCCGATAATTTGTTCTCTTGCATGAAAAATTTGAGTTGTATCAAATGAACTTTTTAATTCACAAACAAATAAACATTTCCGACCATCAATTTCAGAGAAGAAAATGCCATCGCTGTTTAAACGCAGAGGATTTGGACTCTCAGCTTTTACAAAAAAAGAGATTGTTGCCCCAGCAAATTCGCGCGGAAAAACATAACCATTTATATGAGTCAACACCAACCGTTTGAAATCTTTCTCCGAAGCTGGAGTAGTCTCTATAATTTCGCAAGTATCTTCAAAAGGTAAAACTTTAAAATGAGGATACAATTGATTAAATTCTTCTATTGTTTGTTCCATTGTTTTCCTCTTTTTAAATGTTAATTTCAACTCCTAATTCTTCCGCAAAACTTTCAAGATCAGCAGACATATTCATTTGACTTCTAACAGTATCTTCAAAAGAAGAGAAAGGCAATCCACCGTCTAAACTTTGCTCAACAATTTCAACCTTATTGTCCTTACGCCTAAAATAATATGCGCCAACTTGCTCAGGATACAAATATAACTTTTTATTGAGCTGATGCTTTGAGCAAAACTCATTAAATGCAACTTCTGACTTCTTTTTAATTTTTCCTAAAAGAAGTAACTGATTCATTCGACCCAAAAGATAATCACTATGAGTTGTCATTTGAATTAACATACCTTTGTTACAACATCTCGCCAACATGTCCATCACTAAAAATTGCTTCTTAGGATGTACATGAGCTTCCGGTTCTTCAAAAAGCAAGCTATTATACAAGTCTTTTTCATTTTGTAAGAGCAAGAGGAATGGCATCAATTCCTTTACAGATGAAGCCGCCGCACTAATAGGAATTCGCTCACCCGACTCAAATTGAAGATATACACTTCCATTTTCAAGGACAATCTTTCCATCAGCAAGCTTTGATATATAGCTAGTATAAAATTGAATATCTGTATTGACAACCCTTGATGGAGTTTTTAAGTCATCCAATTGGCTCAAGAAATCACGATACATACCTATCGGTGATGTCGTATTTGCTCCCATAAAAGCTGCTCTTGCAGGAGGTAAGATTAAAGGACGTATATACGATAAGCCCAAGCACTTCTCTGCTAAATATCCTTTTAGCGCAAGACTAAATAAAAAGTTATTATCCTCAATCTCAAAAGGATAGACTTCAATCTGTCCATTTATGCTTACACGAGTAAGTCCAGACTGCTTCTCACTTTCTAGTTTCTCTAAAACAATAGGCATATCATCATCTTGTTCAAAGATATAATTTACCTGACATAAAAAGTTATTGTTGCCCAAAAGATACCCCAAGAAAGCACCTGTATTTTGATTTAGCCACATCCTAAAATCCTTGAATTTAAGAATTAACTTTTCCTTACCTCCAATTTGCTTAGATGCAATAAACTCTTGTAATCTAGACGGAGTTAATGACGAAAAAAAGTTGTACAGCAACAAAGCTGTATAACTTTTTCCCAAACCAGACTCACCTGTAAAAACCATAAATGGCTTCAAAGACACAGTCGAATCAGTTATTGGACCTAACTTATTTATGATGACTTGGATATTCATTTCTTAAAAACTTAAAGATTCGTTGCAAAAGTACAAATAAAATATCAAAAACTCGATTTTATTTTAATATTTAGGCTGTAGCGTATACGTTTTAACATTTATTTATGCTAGATGTAATCGTGGCGGATTCCAGAAGCAAGTGCAAAGTTAATAAGAATATTTTGAAATCACTTCTGTAGGTGTCAAGAAACCTATCT
>CAKQXI010000081.1 GCA_934281565.1 uncultured Prevotella sp. | reverse complement strand
CTGTCTTTCGACAGTCCACTGCCACTTTCAGACAGCATACTGGCGTTAGTTGGGGCATAAGCATAGAAAGATAAAGTAGCATCGGTAGCCCAATACTTGTCATTGGAAGTATGCCAAGTGCTGCCACTCCTTGTTGCCTTTTCAAAAGGAAAGAACTCGGCTTCTACATTATCTTTCTTGGATACTGCACTAACAAGGATTTCATCACCAATCTCCGTTACTTTGGTTCCTCTGGTGGATATGCTACTCTGATTACAGATTTCAGACAGAGGAACGCCAGAGCGAGTGACTAATTCGTCTTTGTCATTATAGAAATAAATGCCTGCTTGCTCCACAGGATGAAGATACAATGGTTTCCCTAAGTCACTCTTTACAGTTAATGGGTGATAAGAACCAACGGTGCTCATTGTACGAGTGCTTTCATCATTACTACTACTTGAATTTGGTGTCCATCCATTTACTTCTGTTGCAGTAAATGAAATCTTCTTGTCGGAGAGAGTGACACCAGATATTCCCACACTTTCTGAACATGACACCAAATGTGAAGATACCAATGATAAGGATGTTAGTGCCAACAATAAACTTGTACTTTGTCTTTTAATGTATGTCATTGCTTTAAGCTATTATGTCCGCCGACTCCCTAAAGCAGATATTAATTAATATAGGCTTACTCTATTCAAAAGTTATTGGCGTAGGGGTCTTTACTTTTATTGTCCTTGTGAGCAGAGGTCTTAGGAAACCTTGGAAATCACGGACAAGAAGCTAGAGAACACACCTACGCCAACGGGGTATATATGTATGTAACACAAAGCACACCCTTTCCACATGAAAGGGTGTACTTGTGCCGTGAATATATACACGTTATAGTAGACATCCACCATCATCTCCCTCTGAACTCCGAGTTGAAAGTTCCTAAGTTTCTGCTCATCAGAAGCAAACGTAGTAACGTCTTTCTTTGTAAATAGAGCCAAGTCACAGATTAATGCCAACATCTCATTGTTGACTATCTATGAAATGACGCTGCAAAAGTAATGAAAAGAATCGATATTAGCAAAAAATATGAAGATTTATTTGTCTATTACAGTCCTTTTTATCTCTACAACCTACTTAGAGATATTAAAGATCCATAATATGAAACTAAAAAACGCTATAAAATCTTCATAGACTTTATAGCGCTTATACCAAAACTTAATTAACCGTGATTCCGTTGGGGTTCGAACCCAAGACCCACAGCTTAGAAGGCTGTTGCTCTAATCCAACTGAGCTACGGAACCATCAAACTCTTTAAATTCACTTAAAAAGTTCGCCACAGCTTTGTTTTGCGAGTGCAAAAGTAATATATTTTTTGCAATCTACCAAATAATTCAACAATTATTTATACTTCTTTATGTATTCTTCTGCTCTTGGGTCACCAAGTTCCTTTGCTTTCTCAAGGTTTTTCAGTCCATCTTCCTTTTGCTTCTTCTCTATCTGTAACAAACCAAGGAGAAGATAACCATCGGCATACTCCGGTGCCAACTTAATACACTGTTGTGCTGCACTGACACCCTCGTCATATCTCTTAACACGGAGGTCAAGGCTTGCCCACTCAGCAAAGAACGTTGGTTCTTTTGGAGAGAGATAACAGGTACGAGCAATATCTATCAAAGCCTGCTGCCACATACGGAGATTCAACTCACACTTGTATCGGATATAGAAGAAATTGGGGTCCAAAGGACGAGAAAGAGAGTCATATCGATTATAGTCCGCCAAAGCCAAACGATATTGCTTCTGGGCATCCAAGAACTGCCCCCTCGCCAAATAATAAGGTGCAACAACACCTGTACGGTTACCGACAGCAACAGCACTATCCAACAATACCTTTATCTCTGCATCAGGAGCTTTCAACTGAGTCTTAGCTTGAGCAGCCTCAAAATACAGTTCTCCACTATTGATAGGAGTTTTGGTCAATTCCATGAACATATCGTATGCTTGCTGATAATCATGCTTCAAGAAACGGATTTGCGCTTCTTGATGCTTGTAAACAGGCTGTGCCTTGATAGCGTATGCCTGTTGTGCCTCGGCGATTGCCTTGTCAAGTGTCCATGCAGCATAAGCAGAGTCACCCTTGTAAGCAACTTTCTGATAGATGATGTCAGCATAGTTAGAATGAGCCTCATCCTTATTGGCTGCTTTCTTCACGCCCTCGCCCAAGACCTTGTCAGCCTCAGCATATTGCTGCTTGTTTACCAAGATGCTTGCTTTCTCTTTATAACCGTATGCAGAAGCAGGGAATTTCTCCACGAACTCGTTGATATACTTCTGATATGTCTCTGCCGAAATCTGCCCACGGTTCAATGTCATCATGGTAATGGCATCTTGCTCTACATCTGGCAGAGCTGTACGAATACCACTCTCCCTCAACGCAGCATCCAAGGTTGACAAACCTGTCACTTTCAACTGTCTTACATAGTTGGCATCAACGGCTGTCACCGTTCCATTGGCAGAGTGCATGATACCTATCACCTGTCCGTTCTTATTGACAAATGGACATCCTACCGCATTCTCTGGCACATTGTTAGAGAACACATAATAGTTGTAACTGGTATGAAACTTCTCCACACCAGTAATATCTTCTTGTTGAAAGGCTGGTTTCTTAATAGAATAAGGTGTAAGCCATACTTTCTCACCCTTAGCGGCAGCACCAGAAGCTATGACTGCAGCAGAAGTCGTAGCAACAACCCTGAACTTAGCCACATCATAGAGTTCATCGGCACCCATGATAGCATCAACTTCCATGGAACGCCCCGTAGCATCCACTACCGTTGCTTTCACCGCTCCCACAAAAGGCTTGAATGTACTGATAGCCGTACCCTTGTTATCAATGAAAACTCCTTGTGTAGAGGCAATGATGTCGCCATCCTTGTTAAATGTAGTTAGTGTAAAGACGCTCTTGGCAACTTTCTGGACTGGTCCCGGTTGCGCAAACAGGGTTGATACTCCGAGCATCAACCCCAAGAAGATTATACTTATTCTTTTCATATTCGTTGATTATTCTGCGTAGATATTCATTTGACATTCCTTGCAAGAAAACTCCAGACGGAAACTTCTGCCATCTGGAAGTTCAAGGTGCAATGGTTCTTTCCAATTAGGTCTCTTTCCTCCTCGCTTCACACAAAAGCCGAGTGAATAGCGGATACAATGGCGACACTGCATGATGAGTGGCTCTATATTGCCCTGTGAAGAAAAGCCTAACTCAAAAGCGGGAGCTGGATGCACCATGCCATGATGCTCATAAAATGCAGCAGCACGCTTGTTTGATATATTATATAGGTATGGAAATCTTGCGTATGATGGTTGCCATGCCTGAACTTCTAAACTCTCTTGCTCACTGTGGGAAGCAACGGGCGTTTCCTTATCTAAACAAACTTGCCTTGCTTGCATTTTCTCTACCAAAAGTCGGCGTAACTCACCCAACAAACTACTTGGCACAAAGTAATTGCCACCACCATCTTCTATGATTACCCGTGAACAAATGAATGGTGTATTTCCCAACTTGCCCAACTGTCGGATGATATTTTCTTCCTGTGGTTTCTTGGCTTCTTGGTGCTCGAACTTCACAAATGCCTTTGTTTCGCCTGAAAGTATTTCGAAACCATCTTTCACAGGACGAAAGACTATCTCGATAGGTAGCTTCCGCTCTGCCGTCTTACCAGCCAGAATTTTTTCAAAAGCTACATCATTGTTACGATACAACCCCAACCCAGGGCGCAAATGTTGTGGCATCTTGAGCGGAAAGAGGCGATTGCCCTCGGCACGGTTCACACGAAAGCCTTCCAACTCATGCTCATCATTGATAAAACATAAGCCATCACCATTGGCGAAACTTGCCGTACCTGCCACATTAAAGCTATTTCCCCTTATCTCCTTCACCTTGCCCACATACTCACCAATCGCCTTGGGGGTGTCAAAGCTGGCAATGTCTGGCTGGCGACCATTGAAGAAATAAGTAGTAAATCCACGGTTGAATGTCTTTTTCAAACTTGGCTCAAAATGGTAATCCACTACCCCTTGGGAAGCACGACGATATACCTTGGGATAGCGAGCGACTATCTCATCCAAACGCTGACTGTAAGCTGACACCACGTTCTTTACATAGCTTACATCTTTCAAACGCCCCTCTATCTTGAACGAACAAGCACCAGCCTGTGCCAATTTACCCAGATTATCTATCTGGCACATATCTTTCAATGACAAAAGATGACGCTGATGCTCTATCTCACGACCATTGTCATCTTTCAAGTCAAACTTCAAGCGACAGAACTGGGCACACTCACCACGATTGGCTGAACGTTGGAAACAATGCTGGGAAGCGTAGCATACACCCGAATAGCTTACACAAAGCGCACCATGGACAAAGACTTCCAAATCCATATCTGGAACGGCTTCATGAATGTCTGCTATCTCTTGGACTGATAACTCACGCGCCAAGACAGCACGATTGAAACCAAGGGATTGCAGCCATTTCACCTTCTCTGCTGTCCGAGTATCACATTGGGTGCTGGAATGAAGTTCCTTTTTCCAAAATGATTTTACCGCATCCATCACTCCCATGTCTTGCAACAACAAGGCATCCACACCTACTTCTTGTAATCCATGTATCATCTGAATGGTATCCTCCAATTCAGAATCATAGATAATGGTATTGACGGTAACGTGTACCTTAGCACCAAACTGATGGGCATAGTCGCAAAGCTGCCGAATATCATCCAAGGAATTACTCGCAGCAGCACGAGCACCAAAACGAGGTGCGCCGATATACACGGCATCAGCACCATGGTCAATAGCTGCGATACCACATTCCAAGTTCTTGGCAGGTGCCAAAAGTTCCAATGTTCTCATTCGCTCTTTACTTACTTAATGTCATCAATATTATAAGGAGTTTCTTGATAAACATAATAGTTAATCCAGTTGCTATAAAACAAGTTGGCATGGGCACGCCATGTCACCATCGGTTCCTCCTTGGGGTCATCATTATAATAATAGTTCTTGGGCAAATCTACATCGTCACGCTTACCCATATCTCGCTTATACTCCTTGTCGAGTGTGTTTGGTGCATACTCAAGATGTCCTGTCACAAAGAACTCTCGACCACCACGAGCCATCACAATGCTGACACCACTATCTGCCGACTCGGCAATAATATCCAATCCCGGTACTTTCTCTATATCCTCACGGCGTACCTCTGTATGCCGACTATGTGGCATACAGAACAAATCATCAAAGCCACGGAAGATTGGCAACGATGGACCCAAAGGCTTCTGCTTGAAGATACCAAACATCTTTTTGTCCAAAGGATACTTAGGCACACCATAGAAATGATACAACCCTGCTTGGGCACCCCAACAGATATAGAGTGTAGAAGTAACGTGGGTCCTGGCCCAATCGAAGATTTGCATAATCTCGGGCCAGTATTCCACATTCTCATAATCAATCGTCTCTATAGGAGCACCTGTCACTATCATACCATCAAACTTCTGCTTGGATAGTTCGGCAAAATCCTTATAGAACATCATCATGTGTTCTATTGGCGTATTCTTAGGAGTGTGACTTTTCAATTTCATGAAATACACCTCTAATTGCAATGGAGTGTTTGACAACAAACGCACCAAGTCAGTTTCAGTAGTTATCTTCAGAGGCATCAAGTTGAGTATAACAATTTTCAACGGACGGATTTCCTGACTATGCGCCCTACTCTCGTCCATTACAAAAATGTTCTCATGCTTCAATAGCTCTATAGCTGGTAATTTATCTGGTAATCTTAATGGCATTATATCAATCCTTTCTCTTTACCACAACTCCAAACGCTCACTCTTTGGAATGAACATCTTGTCACCTTGCCTTACGCCAAACGCATCATACCAGGCATCAATATGAGGAAGTGCACCGTTTACACGCCACTTGCCAAGGGCATGAGGGTCACGCTTTACTCGGTTGCGGATTTCTTTCTCTGTGATATTCTGTCCCCATACACCAGCGTATGCCAAGAAGAAACGCTGTGCTGGCGTGAAGCCGTCCTTGTCTTTCAATGATTTCTTGGCAGTAGCATTCTTCAAGGCATTGAAAGCTACCATCAAACCTCCGTGGTCTGCCAAGTTCTCACCCAATGTGAAACGACCATTGGCATTCAAGTCTGGCAATACCTTGATGTTACTAAAGAAGTCGGCATAGAGGTCGGCACGTTTCTCAAAGCCTTTGGCATCATTGGCAGTCCACCAATCTTTCATGTTGCCATCAGCATCATATTGACGACCTTGGTCATCAAATCCATGTGTCATCTCATGACCAATCACCACGCCAATGGCACCATAGTTGAATGCCTCGTCTGCCTTTGGATCGAAGAATGGATACTGCAAGATACCAGCAGGGAAACAAATTTCGTTGGTAGTTGGGTTGTAGTAAGCATTCACGGTCTGAGGGGTCATATACCATTCGTCACGGTTTACAGGCTTACCAGCTTTCTCGTTGATAGACTTGTCATGTGCAAACTTACGGCAAGCCATCACGTTCTCATAGAAACTTTTCTTTGGGTCAATGGTCAAGTTAGAATAGTCAGTCCATTTGTTAGGATAACCAATCTTCACATAGAACTTATCAAGTTTCTTATGAGCAGCAGCCTTAGTGGTATCACTCATCCATGTCTGAGCATCAATACGCTCGCCAAGACTAATCTGGAGATTTTTAACCAACTGCTCCATCATCTTCTTGGAAGACTCAGGGAAGTAACGCTTAGCATACATACGACCAAGAGCCTCTCCCATCTGGGCCTCAACTTGGTTGGTTGCACGTTTCCAAAGAGGATAGTCTTCCTTGCGACCACTCATGGTCTTGCCAAAGAAATCAAAGTTAGCCTCACGAATTTCATCAGTCAAATAAGCACAAGAGTTTTGGATAACATCCCACTCCATCAATGCTTTCAAAGTATAGGCATCCTCGGCTGCAGTAATCTTATCAAGTCCTGCCATGAACGATGGCTGACCCACGATCATTTCCTTTATATACTCGCTCTTGATACCCTCTGCATTGCACATGGCTTCCAAAGGAATGTTAGGATAGTTCTGCTGGAACTCCTTGAGCGACATTTTATTATAGTTAGCTTGTGGATCACGAAGCTCTGTCATGCTCTTGGAAACAAGTGCAAGCATAGTCTCGTGCAAGAAGATAGCCTGCTCTTTCTTGGTTGCCTCCTCTGCAGAGAAACCATAGAGCTGGAACATTTTCTGAATATACTTCTTATAAGCCTCACGAATGGCAACGGTTGCCTCGTCATTGTTTACATAATAGTCTTTCTGTCCAAGTGTTAAACCACCTTGGTAGATATTAAAGATATTCATGGTTACATTCTTTTCGTCGGCGCTGAAGCCACCACCGAAAGAAACACCATATCCTTGGGCTGCATATTTGAGCTGTATCTTCTGGAGATCAGCCTTGGTCTTAGCTGCGGAAATCTCTGCCAGAACAGGAGTTACAGGTGAGATACCAGCCTTGTTACGGCTCTCTACATCAAGAGCTTGTTTATAGAAATCGGAAAGTTTCTGTTCGATAGTACCTTGCTTATACGATTTCTTCAACAACTCACTAAGAATGGTATTAATTCGCTTGTTGTTGTCTTCCTGCAACTGGTCAAAGCTACCATAACGACTGTAAGCTGCTGGCAGTGGATGATTCTTCTGCCATCCACCTGTAGCAAACTGATAGAAGTCATCTGCAGGTTTAACTGTCTTGTTCAGGTTCTCCATAACAAGACCCGATTGATTTTGTGCATTTGCGCCCATTGGCATTGCTGCAATCATCATCATCGGAAGGATAAACTTCATTTTCATTTTCAATTCTATTTTTATTAATAATATATATTTTTTATACGGTAAAAACAAAAGTCAATAATTCCATTTCTAATTACTCTTTAGAAACTTCCTCTAATTCTTCTGATAATACCATCCATTTCTCATTTTCTTCATCAAGAACTTTCATGAGTGAAGTATATTCTGTGATAAGATCCATGTTAGAAGCATTCTCTGGCTTCATCAGCAAATTATCAATCTCTTTCTTTCTTGCTTCAAGTGAAGCTATCTTTTTCTCACATTCTTTCACAGCTTTCTCCGCTTTGCGTATTTTCTTCTGTTGTTCCTTATGATCGGCATAGCTCTGCTTTTTAAGTGAAGATTGTTGAGTTAAGAGTGAAGAATTCTCTTGTTGCCTTGGAGTAGAAGAACTATTAGTTTCATCGTTCTTCACTTTTAGGCCTTCACTTCCCAGAGCTTGATTGATACTATCCGCATTATGAGCCCGAAGATAATCATAGATACCACCAAGATGTTCACGTACCTTTCCACCGCCAAACTCATATACCTTATCAACCAATCCATCCAAGAACTCACGATCATGGCTTACGATGATCGCCGTACCATCGAAAGCCTTGATTGCCTCTTTCAACACGTCTTTCGACTGCATATCCAAGTGGTTAGTTGGCTCATCAAGTATCAACAAATTGACAGGTTCAAGCAACAACTTAATCATAGCAAGGCGACTTCGCTCTCCACCACTCAGTACCTTGACATACTTCTCCGATGTCTCGCCACCAAACATAAAAGCTCCGAGCAAATCATTTATCTTAAGTCGCATTTCTCCTGTTGCCACACGGTCGATGGTATCATATATCGTCAAGTTCTCATCCAAGAGTTGTGCTTGGTTTTGTGCGAAATAACCAATCTGTACATTGTGACCTATCTTCAAGGTGCCAGTAAAAGGTATCTCGCCCATGATACATTTCACAAGCGTTGATTTTCCCTCTCCGTTCTTACCAACGAAAGCTACTTTTTCGCCTCGTTTGATAGTTAAAGTAACATGGTCGAATACGGTATGCTCACCATAATCCTTGCGTACTTCATCGCAGATGATAGGATAATCGCCACTACGCAAACAAGGAGGGAATTTCAAGTGCATCTGCTTGTTGTCCACCTCGTCAACTTCAATAGGAACTATTTTTTCTAACTGCTTGATACGGCTCTGTACTTGCACAGCCTTGGTTGGCTTATAGCGGAAGCGCTCTATAAAATCCTTGATGTCGGCTATCTCCTTTTGTTGGTTCTCATAAGCACGGAGCTGTTGTTCACGGCGTTCTTTGCGAAGTACAACATACTCATCATATTTCACCTTATAATCTTCCACCCGACCACAAGTTATTTCCAAGGTACGGTTGGTTACATTGTTGATGAAAGCACGGTCGTGACTAACAAGGACTACCGCCTTGGCACTCTGTGCAAGAAACTGTTCCAACCACTGGATACTCTCTATATCAAGGTGGTTGGTTGGCTCGTCAAGCAAAAGAACATCTGGCTTTTGCAACAATATCTTCGCCAATTCTATACGCATACGCCATCCACCAGAGAACTCCTTGGTAGGACGCTCGAAGTCTTCACGAGTAAAGCCAAGACCTGTCAAAGTACGCTCAATCTCTGCCTCATAATTTTCTCCGCCCATCATCATGTAGCGTTCATGTTCCTGAGTAAACTTATCCACCAACAGAGCGTATTCGTCGCTTTCATAATCTGTACGTTCCGCCATTTCTTGCTGCATACGGTCAAGGCGAGCTTTCAGCTCTGTATTATGCAAGAACGCCTTACGTGTTTCTTCCTTAACGGTGGTATCATCCTGCAGCTTCATCACCTGTGGAAGATAACCTATTGTGGTATCGTTAGGTATAGCAACGACACCATCTGTAGGTTTCTGCAACCCACATAATATCTTTAGCATCGTCGATTTTCCTGCACCATTTTTTCCAACCAGTGCTATACGGTCACGATCATTGATTACAAAACTTACATCATGAAAGAGTGGCCTCACGCCAAATTCCACTTTCAATCTTTCAACAGAAATCATTTATTGTACTTAATCTTTGATATCATTAAAACTTTAATGTGCCACAAAGGTACAACAAATTATAGGAAACACAAAATAAATTAATAATAATTGAACAAAAAAAGATTGCATCACTCAAATTAACGAGCAATGCAATCTTTATCATGAAATCTTTCCCCACAAGGGAGAACGATTTACTTTACCTTGTCTACGATAGCCTTGAAAGCCTCTGGGTTGTTGACAGCGAGGTCAGCGAGCACCTTACGGTTAATCTCGATACCTGCCTTGTGGAGAGCTCCCATCAACTGGCTATAACTCATGTTCTCAAGACGAGCAGCAGCGTTGATACGCTGAATCCACAATGC
>CAKQXI010000080.1 GCA_934281565.1 uncultured Prevotella sp. | reverse complement strand
ACACAGAAGACTTTGTACAGCATTGACCAAGCCTATTGGATGGTAGTATCCCTTAGACAAAAACAGAAACTCGCCACCAGTTTCCGTGACTTGGTCAAGAAACTTGACGATGATGTACATAAGATGATCAAACAAGGTGTAGCTACTAAGGCTGACGGCTTAAAGGTGGATGTAAGAGTCAATGAGGCTGAAATGCAAATCACCCAAGTAGAAGACGGATTGGCATTGTCAAAGATGATGCTCTGCCAACTTTGTGGCATCCCAATGAACCAAGAGATCACCCTTGCCGATGAAGACAAGGACTCATTGGAATTATCCGGAACTCCTGTCGATACCCAGCAACAGCAGATTGCTGCTTCCGATTCTGCCGTCAATACACGCCCAGAGCTAAGAATGCTCCAGAATGCCATTGACATATCCCAGCAATCCACCAACTTAGTACGGGCAGCCTACTTGCCACACGTAGCTTTGACAGGTGGATACATGGTATCGAACCCTAATGTTTGGAATGGGTTCCAACGTAATTTTACAGGTGTATGGAATATTGGTATTCTCGTACAAATTCCTGTCTGGAACTGGGGCGATGGAGCTTACAAAGTTCGTGCATCCAAGGCTGTGACAAACATTGCCAAGATGAATCTCAACGATACTCGCGAGAAGATACACCTACAAATTACCCAAAGTCAATTCAAGGTTAAGGAAGCACAAAAGAAACTCAACATGGCACAGAAGAACATCATCAGTGCCGAGGAAAACTTACGTTGCGCCAACCTTGGTTTCAAGGAGGGAGTAATGGAAGTGACAGATGTCATGGCTGCGCAAACAGCATGGCAACAGGCTCAGAGCCAGAAGATTGATGCCGAGATTGACGTCAAGCTCACACAAGTTGGCTTGAACAAGGCACTGGGTATCTTACAATAAATCAAAAGAATTATATCAAGACACAACAAGAAAAAATAATATATCATGTCTAAGAAATCACAACATAACAACATTCTCTTGGCCGTCATCGGTTTTACGGCCGTAGTAATCATCGTTGGAGCTATCGGCTTCTTCACGCTTGACAAGAAGGACGATACGATACAAGGAGAACTGGAAGTAGGTGAATATCGTGTTTCCAGCAAGTTGCCTGGCCGTATATTGGAACTCCGTGTCAAGGAAGGTGATTATGTCCATGTGGGCGATACGCTTGCCATCCTGGAAGTACCAGAAGTAAAGTCACAGGAAAAGGTACTGCAAGCCACCAATGAAGGTGTTGCCGCCCTCCAAGACTTGACCGATGCGGGTGCTCGACAAGAGCAAATTCGTGGTGCATATCAGCTTTACCAACAGGCTTTAGCCGCTGCAGAAATCGCCAAGAAAACTTACAACCGTATGCAAAGCCTATACAACGATGGCGTTATCAGCGGTCAGAAACGTGATGAGGCTTTCGCTGCCTATAAGGCAACAGAAGCTCAGGTGGGAGCAGCCAAGAGCCAGTATGATATGGCAAAGCACGGGGCTCGTGAACAAGAGAAGCGTATGGCTGCCAGCAATACCAAAGCATCCAAGAATGCTGTCGAAGTAGTAAAGAACCTCTTGAAAGAGACTGTACAGATTGCCCAAGTCGAGGGCGAAGTCAGCGATGTTTACCCAAAAGTTGGCGAGCTTGTCGGTCTTGGTTCTCCTATCATGAGTATTTCTATCATGAGTGATATGTGGGGAACTTTCAATGTACGTGAAGACCACTTGCAAGGTCTGAACAAAGGTCAGGAGTTCACCGCTTTCGTGCCAGCTTTCAATAAGGACATCAAGATGAAAGTGTATTATCTGAAAGATCAAGGTTCGTACGCCACTTGGAAAGCGACAAAGGACAATGGCGACTACGACCGCAAGACTTTTGAAGTAAAGGCACGCCCAATCACCAAGCTGGACGGTTTGCGCCCAGGAATGTCGCTCATCATCAAGAACCATCAATAATGTTGAAAAGATTATATCATATCGCCTTACGAGAATGTGGCATCATGTGGAAGAACCCTATCTATGGGTTCTGCATGGTGGTATTTCCTATCGTGGTGGTCATCTTCTTCACCACCTTGATGAAAAGCGGTGTGCCAACAGATATGCCTGTTGGAGTGGTAGACCAAGACAACACTTCTACATCACGTGCCTTGATCCGTAAGTTGGATGCCTTCCAAACCACCCATATCACGGCACATTACAACAGTGTCAACGAAGCTCGTCACGCCATACAGAAAAATGAGATCTACGCCTTTCTTCTCATTCCCAGTGGTACAGAAGCAGGACTGATGGCATCAAGACAACCTAAGATTTCTTTCTATTATAGCAGTGTCTCCTTAGCTGCAGGCTCATTGCTTTTCAGAGACTTAAAGACAATCTCCACATTAGGTTCGGCTGCCGTTGGTATGCAGAAGCTGTCGGCACTGGGCAAGACATCAGATGAAATCAAGGCTTTCCTCCAGCCTATCGCCGTAGACCTGCACATGATTGGCAATCCTTACGCCAATTATAACTATTACCTATCCTCGGTGATGGTACCAGGAGTTATCATGGTGTTCATCTTCTTGATTACGCCTTATTCCATAGGAACAGAGCTGAAGTTTAACAGGGCAAAGGAGTGGATGCACATGGCAAACAACAATCCTTACATAGCTATCGCTGGCAAGATGCTGCCACAAACGCTCATCTTCCTCTCCATCTTCTATGCCTTTGAGTTTTACCTATATTATATATTGAAGTTTCCGCATCCGGGTGGTGTCGTTCCTATCATGCTCTTAGGGCTCTTGGCAGTATTGGCATGCCAATGCTTTGGCATCTTTGCATTTGGACTGATACCATCGTTACGAATGTCAATGAGCATTTGCTCATTATGGGCTGTGGTAAGTTTCTCCATCTGCGGAGCCACTTATCCTCTTTTCTCCATGGACTCTCCTATCGAGGCTATCGGACAACTTTTCCCGATGCGCCATTATTATATGATATACCAGATGAATATCTTCAATGGCTTTCCCATAGCAGATGCCATATTACATTGGGGAGCACTTTTGATCTTCTGTGCCCTGCCTATATTGACGGTGTGGAACATCAAGAAAGTGATGCTTGTCTACAAATACATTCCTTAAGGAATAAGAATTCAAATGTATCATAATGGAAAATAACAATTTATTATATAAGATTATAAGGGGACTGAAAGATATGTGCTATATCTGGGCTCACGAAATGCGCAATGTCTTTCGTGACGAAGGCGTACTCATGTTTTGCATTCTCGTTCCAATAGGCTATCCTCTGCTCTACTCTTGGATTTACAACAACGAGGTGGTGAGAGAAGTGCCTACTGCCATTGTAGACTTGTCGCATAGTCATACTTCCAGAGAGTTCATACGAGATTTCGATGCTGCTCCAGACACAAAGGTCGCTTATTTCTGCACCAATCTTGAGGAAGCAAAGCAACTGGTGGCAAAGCAAGCTGTCCATGGCATCCTCTATTTTCCACAGGACTTCGACAGCAAGCTAAAACGTGGCGGACAGTCTCCTGTCGGTGTTTATACAGACATGAGTTTGATGCTCACCTACAAGGCTATCTACCAAACAGCTCAAGCTGTGGCTGGTCATATCAACGCTGGCATACAGATAGAACAATCTGGTGGATTTACCAATAGAGACGATGAGATAACCACCAAGCCACTCGACTTTGACGAAGTTCCTATATTCAATACAACTGGAGGCTATGGCAACGCTATCTTGCCGGGTGTGTTGATGCTGATATTACAGCAAACCCTACTCCTTGGCGTGGGCATGGCAGCAGGAACATCACGGGAACAAAACAGGAACAAGGAACTGGTTCCTGTGAGCGAACATTATGCAGGTATTTTCAGAATTGTATTGGGCAAGGCTCTTTGCTATTTTATGATATATGCCGTATTAGGCACTTACTTGGCACTCGTAGTACCTAAGTTATTTGGCTTTGTATCTATGGTGACATGGACTACCATCTTGGGATTTCTGTTGCCATACATCTTGGCTTGTATATTCTTCTCACTTGCCATGTCGTGCTTGGTAAGGTATCGTGAGAATGTAATGCTATTGGCTGTGTTCACCTCCGTACCATTGCTGTTCATGACAGGCATCTCATGGCCTCAGTCCAACATTCCTAACTTTTGGCAAGGCTTTGCATGGCTATTCCCATCGACCTTTGGTGTAAGAGGTTTCCTACGCATCAGCAGCATGGGGGCTTCACTGAGCGACATTATCACGGAATTCCGTGCTTTATGGATACAAACCGCCATCTACTTCTTCCTTGCTTGCGCCGTCTATAGACATCAGATTCACATAGCCCGACGCAATGCAGGACTGCCCTTGGAGGCAGGGGAAGTAGAAGACGAGACAGAAGAACTTACTTCTTGACACCTACGATTTTAGTAGGAGCTTGTTCGGCATTACGGCGATTGACAACCGTTACTACCGACTGAGCGAGACTGAGGAATGATTGTCCCATGATGCTATCCACCTTGGTAGCGGCTGGGGCACCCTCGTCACCACCCTCACAGATACTTTGCACAATAGGGATTTGCGCCAACAATGGCACTCCCATTTCCTTGGCAAGTTCCTTGCAACCTTCCTTGCCAAAGATATAATACTTGTTCTCTGGTAATTCCGCAGGAGTAAAGTATGCCATATTCTCCACCAAACCAAGGATTGGCACATTCACCTTATCATTCTCGTACATATCAATGCCTTTGTGAGCATCTGCCAAGGCTACTTTCTGAGGAGTACTTACTATAACCGCACCCGTAATAGCCAAAGTCTGGAGAAGTGTAAGGTGAATGTCGCTTGTTCCAGGAGGTGTATCGAGCACGAAATAATCCAAGTCACCCCAGTCAGCATCAGCTATCAACTGCTTCAAGGCAGAGCAAGCCATGCCACCACGCCATAAAGTAGCGGTATCTGGACTTACGAAGAACCCAATGCTCAAGAGCTTCACGCCATACTTCTCCACTGGTTCAATCAAATCACGCCCCTCTTTGTGGACAGAATATGGGCGAACATCCTCCACACCGAACATCTTAGGCATGGATGGACCAAATATATCTGTATCAAGCAAACCTACCTTATAGCCTAACTTCGCCAAAGCAATGGCAAGATTGGCTGAAACGGTGCTCTTGCCTACACCACCCTTGCCAGAGCTGACAGCAATGATATTCTTCACCTGAGGCAACAACTTGCCTACTTCTGGGCGAGGAGCAGATTTAAATTCGGTAACTATTTCCACTTCCACCTCCTTGGAGACATGGTAATGAATGGCAGCCTCGGCTGCCTTTACGGTACTCTTTAAAAATGGATCGGTATCACGAGGAAAAAGAAGCACTACCCTTACTTTCATGCCATTGATACTTGGGGCATCAGCCAACATCTCACTCTCTATCAGGTTTTTCTTAGTACCTGGATATATGACCGTCGCCAATGCGTCGGTAATCAACTTTGGATATAAATTCATATTTCTGTTCTTTCTTTGATTTCATGCAAAAGTAGCAATAAAATATGTATTAAGCAAATAAAAACTAAATAATTTCAGATATTAAACACTTTTATGTATCTTTGCAAAAAGTATACGCAACAGGAACACGTTGCAGCCAATATTTTAACATTACACAGCACAAATGAACGTAAAGAGTTTAATCATCAGTACCTACATCCTTTTCCTCGGAGTAGGCGGTACTACATGGGCACATAGTTCAAACAACAACAATTCTACTGCCAGCAGTAACATCTATTGGACCGACGGCACTGGCAAGGTTACATATAGTGTCAACACCAATGCTTCTAACGTCGTTAGAATAGCATTAAACCTATTTTCTAATGACATGAAAGCAGTAACAGGATTTGCCGCCAAAGAAAAAAGCAATGCCAATATACAGATATTCCAACTTGACCAACTTACCAACAAAGAATTCGCTACTTTGAGCAAGCTGGGAACACCGCTTCATCGGTTCATCACTCAAAAAGAGGCTTTCTACATCGGCACTCGCAGTGGAAAACTTATCGTTGTGGGAAGTGATGCACGGGGAACTGCATACGGTGTCATGGAACTATCACGCTTGGCTGGTGTCTCTCCTTGGATTGACTGGAACGATGTCCGTCCAAGGCAAAGTAAATCACTTTATGTCAAGACTGGCTTTGAGTCGCTGCAAATTCCATCGGTGGAATACCGTGGACTGGCATTGAACAACTCTACATGGATGAAATCACAGAATTACAGCAATCTATGTAGGCTGATGCTTCGTCTTCGTGCCAATACCTTGTGGCAACAAGATGCCAAGCATGAAGCTGTCTATAACAAAGCTGTAGTCGATAGTTTCGACATCAACATCGGAGAAAATGGAAAAGTATTGGAATTGTTAGGCAAAAAGCATAAGAAACATCACAAGAAATCCATTGACAATGTAAAGATGCTATGGAATGACAACCAACTGTGGTTTGGCAACACATCACCAGGCATCATCCTCAAGGAGCTAACCAACAACAATCCAACCGAAAGCAAGGTATCACATAAAGGACACCATGATAATCAACAAGAGGAAGCATGGATAGCCAACGTTAAGAATCCCAAGATGGTTGCCTACCAACTTTCTCTCTTTATGGACATGGCATGGAACAAGCAGAGTGTAAGACCCAGCAATCTGGAAAATCACCTTTTGTCTTGGCTCACCAACCAGTTTGGCAGCAATATAGGTAGAACGCTCTTTCCTATCATGAAAGAGTATTATCGTCTCACCAACATTCGTCAACCTGAGTACATGACCAGACCATTTGGCGACAATGAATTCCACTCTGGCGAATTTGGCAATGAGCTGGAACGTTATCTTTATTCATACGATATTCTCAAGGAACAAGTGGACGAGACAGAGCGCACCATTCCATCTTACCAAAAGGACGGTTTCTTTGAAACCATCAAGTTTCCTATCTATGCTGCGGCATTGACAGCAGAAAAAGAGTTGGAAGCACAAGAAGCAAGGCATATAGCTCGCCCTGGACTTTTCCAAAACGATGATGAGGCAAAAGCAGCGGCAGCCCTAAGTCTAACAGCTTACCAAGAGCTCCAGCAACTGCTCTCTCATTATAGCAATATCGGCAAAGGGAAATGGAAGAACCTGATTAATGCAAAAGAACTGACGATGCTTCCACCATCATTGCCTGGCACATTGAGCACTTCAGATATTAATAGATACTTGTATGATGCTTTCGACCGTACGGAGGACCTGAAGCCGCTCTCTACACAAACTCAGGATGTCATTGCCAAGAACGCCTATGAATGGACCAAGACTTCAGGGACAAACATCGAACTTATCCCTCTGCTTGGACATAGCAACAAGGCTGTGGAACTCCCTCGTGGTGCAAGCTTGAAATATACATTTTATAGCGATAAGGAGGGAGATGCACGATTTACCATTGCGGGCATCCCCAACTATACCGACACCAAGGGAGAGATGCGTGTCAGTATCAGCATTGATGGTGAAGAACCAGTCATCTGCTCTCTTAAAGAGCTATACAACTCCAAGGACTGGAAGCTAAACATTTGGCGTGGACAAGCTCAGAAAAGTTTCTATACAACGCTATACTACGGCAATCATGACATTGAGATCAAGGCATTGGACGACAATGTCATCATTGACCAATGGATACTCGACTTCGATGTCGATAGAGAATATTACATGATTCCAACGGAATAAAACGAAAAAGGTCGGCTTTGATGACAAAACCGACCTTTTTCGTTTATATCTTATTTTCCTGTTTCCTTAGGAGTCCTCTTTGAGCGATGATAACTGCGATAATCATCCAGAGGTATCTCAACATCAGGTTCAACAAGTTCGCCAGCATGAGGCAACTTGAACTTCATATACTTGATATTCAATCCTCGCTCTATCCACATACTCTCATAGTAAGTTTGGATAGAAAGGATCTTACGTGTTTCCTCGTCAATACCCTCTTGATGATACAAGTCTTCCGTTCTGAAAAGTATAGGCAAATGATTTCCATCCACCATGTATGAGGTATAAGTAAAGAGGAAATTCGAGTCTGTCTTCAAGTGAATGATACCGCCATCCACCAAGAAACGGCGATAACGATTCATGAAATAAGTGGAAGTAAGACGCTTACGTGGGTTCTTCATCTGAGGGTCCGAGAAAGTAAGCCATATCTCTTGCACCTCATTCTCTGAGAAGAAACGATCGATAATCTCAATGTTGGTACGTAAGAAAGCTACATTTTTTTGTCCCTCCTCAATAGCTTTTTTAGCACCAGTCCACATTCTTGCACCCTTGATGTCTACTCCTATGAAATTCATATCAGGATAGAGCTTTGCCAGTTCTACGGTATATTCACCCTTGCCACACCCAAGTTCCAACACGATAGGGTTGTCATTGTGAAAATACATATCACGCCACTTCCCTTTCATTTCAAAAGGTACATTGTCCACGACACTATACGGATATTGGAAGACATTCTCAAATGCCTCCATATCTGCGAATTTTGCTAATTTTCCTTTACCCATAATAAGAGTTTAATCATCCAGATGTTTTATGTAATCCTTGCCTTTTGGAGTATAAGACCAAATCACAAGACCTATGCCTGTCAATGCACCTATGAGAAAGAACAATGTTAAAGGATCTGATGGTTGCATAATCATTTCTTTTTTAAAATTCTATTGGCATAGAAATAGAACGTATAGCTCATCACTACGCCAAACACTAATTGATAAACACTGCTCACACTTATTTCTCCCGTGAACATAGGAGATAATCCTCCAAGTCCCGCTCCTGAGAAACTCAACTTAGAGAGGTCGAAGAAATAGTCTGCGAGCTTATCTCTTCTGCTTTCGCCCTTTGTTTTACTTATCATATTTCTATTATTATTTACTTGTGCAAAGATAAAGAAAAAAAATGAATAATAATCTAATCCCTATGTTAAAAATCCTAATCAACAAAAAGCACTCCCTTGTAGACAAAAGGAGTGCTTTGAATATGATATAAACAAATCTGTTTTACTCGATAACGACAGTTGTCCAATTATGCTTGTCCTCGATAGTACCATACTGGATGCCACGAAGCGTATCATAAAGATGCTTTGAAACTGGACCAGGCTCTGCACCAAAGTCATAACGCTTACCAGTCTCCAAGTCGTCAATATAACTGATTGGAGAGATAACGGCAGCGGTACCACAAGCACCAGCCTCCTCAAATGTCTCAAGTTCTTCCTCTGGTATCTGGCGACGCTCCACCTTCATGCCCAAGTCTTCCGCCAGTTGCATCAAGCTCTTGTTGGTGATAGATGGGAGGATAGAAGTACTCTTAGGGGTAACATACGTATTATTCTTGATACCAAAGAAGTTGGCAGCACCACACTCGTCCATGTATTTCTTCTCCTTGGCATCGAGATAGAACTCGCAAGCATATCCCTTTTCATGGGCAATAGAGTTAGCTTTCAAGGAAGCGGCATAGTTGCCACCCACCTTATATATACCTGTTCCAAGAGGAGCGGAGCGGTCATACTCACGGATAATGACATAAGGATTAGAGGAGAAACCACCCTTGAAGTAAGGACCTACTGGGGTCACAAATATCAAGAAGCAATACTCCGTCGCTGGGTGAACACCTACTTGAGCACTCGTACCTATGAGCAAAGGACGGATATAAAGGGTAGCTCCACTCTCATATGTAGGGATCCACTCTTGATTGAGTCGAACCACTTTCTTCACCATTTCCTCAAACATTTCTGTTGGCACTTCTGGCATCAAGATGCCACGGCATGTACTCTGCAAACGTGCTGCATTCTCGTCCATACGGAACACACGAACCTTACCGTCTGGACAACGATAAGCCTTTAGACCTTCAAATGCCTCCTGACCATAATGCAAGCAGGTTGCAGCCATGTGCAGCTTAAGATACTCATCAGAGCAAACTTCTATTTCACCCCATTTGCCGTTGCGATAATAGCAGCGAACATTGTAATCTGTTTGGCGATAGCCAAATGATAAATTAGACCAATCCAAGTCTTTCATAACATCTTATTTTTTAATGTTCTACTAATATTTAGCTGCAAAAGTACAAAATATTCTATTAATCTGCAACTTTTTTGGCTAATATTTATATAATACTTGCCGACATCAATCCTCATCCAAGAGTTTCTTGATTTCGTCATCGGTCTTGGTGAGTTTGTCTTTGCAAAGTTTCACCAATGCCTTGGCACGCTTCAGTTGGTCGGAAAGCTGGTCAATGTCAAGTTCGTCATTCTCCATCTTCTCCACGATTTCTTCCAACTGGCTCACTGCCTCCTCATATT
>CAKQXI010000079.1 GCA_934281565.1 uncultured Prevotella sp. | reverse complement strand
CTTTGGAGGATGCTTGGACGCCAAAAGTCGAGCAAGATACTCGTGCCAACATGGATGCCAGTGACTTATTGGTGTCTAAAGAAGTACATAGCAATAATGTTGGTAGTGGTATAGACATAATGATGGAGCACGCCATGGGCTTGGCAGATATTACATTGCAGGGCGATGGTGTGAAGTTCCAACTCCATAATGACCACAAGTATCAATGGTTGGCTTCTCTGCCAAGCAACCATTTTGAGGGAAAGAAGCTGTATAGGCTCGCTTGCAATCATTACATCGGCGTGGTAAAGGCAAACACGACGACCGTAATCAATGCAAATAGCAAGTATGATGCAAGCCTTTGGAAAAACAAGTTGTCTTTTAACCCTCGTAGTGCCCAGATAGAGAAGCATACGGCAGAAAAGATTGATGATCAAATTCACGATTACGACATAGAATTGGGTGACATCTATTATACCAAAGGTGAGATTTCCCATAACAGCGAATGTTGGGATCGTCCGTTCAATACACCGATTGGCATTGTCGGCTATATTGCTTCTGGCAAAGGGGACGATGATTATTGGGTTGAAAAGAATACCAAACAACAAGGTATTGGTGGTCATGCCTTGGTGATGTGCCTGAAGATGGTTGGTTCACATGGTACTACGGATCTTGGTAGCAAATATGTATGGCGATCCAGTGGAACAACATCACATATTATTCGTCCCAATGATGCAACGAGTATAATAAACTCTCATAATCAAGAGGTAGGCTCTGGATACCTTTCTACAAAAGATATGGTAAACCATGGTTCACCAGCAGGAAACGCTGCTTTAGCTTATAATGATTTACCAGCTCCAGCAGATAAATCGACAGGTTGGTTCCTTCCGTCTATTGGGCAATATTATGCGTTTCTGACTCATTTAGGCGAAAATACCCCATTTGCTAGTTGGGATGCCTATAGTGCGATATCTGATGGAATGAAGAGAGTAGATAATGTTGAAAAGGCTATGGAGGTTGTTGGCGATAATAACTATACCCAGTTTTTCCAAGTTGGTCAAGATACCTATTCCAGTACAGATATGGATGGTAGCAATGTTTGGGTCATAGAGAGATATGGCAATGAGCTTCATTTCTGGGATACTTATGGAAGTAAGGGAGAGGCTTATGGCGCAGATTGGTTGCGAACATTCTTAGCTTTTTGAATTTGGCTATTAATTCTTTTATTAATATAGTATTATTCATTTAAAAAGAAAGCGGACCAAAGCTCTTTAGAGGTTTGGTCCGCTTGATGTTTACCTACAACTCGTCACGCCCAAGGCTGTGGCAAGTGCAGTCAGAATACTAACAAATAACTGAATTACAGTTTTTAATGTCTCTTTCTTTTTAAAGTCTATCATAATCTTTCGTTTTTTAATTTGTGAATTTATAGAATTTAAGGGAAGTTATCACTCCTTTCAGTTGACAACGGCAAGTTATTGAACACTTGTGTTACCGTCTCCACCAGCCACGGCAGGCTGTCCGCCACCACCGCCAGGATTGAGATTGTTCTTTTTGCCACCGCTGCCCTTGTTGTCGATGTCGTCCGCAGTAACTTGTCTCACCAGTTTACCGTTGCGGTCGTAGCAAGTGATTGAGATACTGGTGCGTTCCAGCTCTTGCTTCACATCGACACTGGGGGTGAAGATGATGCGCCGACGGGAAATCAACGAGGTGCTGACCTTGTCGACATCCTCCACGGCGTTGCCCCTTACGCCAAAGCGCATCGTGCCCAGCCCCGGGATAGCGACGGAGTGACCCTCCGTCGCCCATGCCTTGATGATCTCGCCCACGGTGTTCCATGCGGCGTTGAGCATCGCCTTGGAGAGACCGCTACGGAGCGAAGCCTCCTCCACAACCTTGGGTTGCGACAGTTGGTTGTAAAGATCAGGCTGCAGCACGTATGCCCATTTGGCATTTTTCTTGTCTTTGTCGAACGCAATGTTGCGTTCGACGGCTTTGATTCTGATTGCCATAATTTTTATATTTTGAGTTAATATACCAAAGGTCATTGTGTTTCAATGACAGTGCAAAGGTACAAAGCTCCGAGCATAAAAACAAGACTTGTCCAGAAGGTTGCGCAAAGTTTCTGAATTATTTGTGCAACGAGTAGAACTTGTTGATGGCAATGACGATGAAGCCTGCCGGATTTCGGATGGCGTTCTTGGTGTTCTTCTTCCGTTTCACGATAGCCTCCTGCTGTTCGAGGAAGTCGTCCATGAAGCCCACCATCGAGAGTTGCAGGCGTTCCGCAATCTCCTTGGCGATGTCCTCCTTTACTTTCCAGCAGGTGTGCAGGATGAATTTCAGCCGTGCCCGCTGTCTGGCAAGCTCGTTCATCGCCTCCTCGTTGGGCTCCTCATCCTCCCGAAATTTCAGTCCGAAAGTAATCTTGTAAGGCCAAGCTCCCTTTTTCTCACCTTTATAATAAGGACTATAAACGAAATAGAAGTTGGAACGGTGCTGGTCGTAGGCTTTCTTCAGCTCTTGCTGACAGGGCAGGAGCAGACTGTTGTTCATGCTGCCGTAGTTGCGGTAGGTGCCGTCCACGGTGAGCAACTTGTAAAGCAGCTCAGGGTCGAAGCGAGTGCCTCCGCGCGACACGTAGGCGATGAGCAACTGGTAGATCTTGCACGTAGCGTGCCTGCGGAACGAGGACACGAGGTCGAGGTCAATCTTGTGGTATCCAAAGTCGAACGACATGTAGTATTGCAGCACATCCGTGGAAAAATGCAAGTTGACATACTGCCGTTTGTTCTTGCGGAAGAAGCTCACGGTAAAGAGCTGCGGAAAGTGCTTGTACATCCATCTGCCATTGACGGTGTAGGGGATGTCCACAGGCTTCTTCTCCATGTTGATAAGCGACTGCTTGAGGAAAGGAATGTGCTGTGGGCACGGCTCCAGCAGTTTGAGAGGCATCTCGATGTGCTTCACGCGCGCTGGCGCCACTTGGGGCGAAAAGACGAGTTGCCCGTGGTGCGCTTCTTGGCGAATGCTCTCCAAGATGTCTTGTTGTTGGAACTTCAAGATACGGAACAAGATGATTTGCTCATACCTTGTGTAATAATCATGCGTCAAACTTTGAACACCGAGTTCATAGATTGAGTTAGTTACTGTTGTAGGTGTTACCATTTGTTTTTGGGTTAATATACAGTTTTGTTGTAATTAATATTTATTTTCGACACTCGCCAGCTTCATGCTGGAAGTGTTGGTACAAAATTAATGCTAATATTTTATACCACCAAAATTTTTTGCAGAAAAATTCAAAAAAAATATTCCTCCGCTTGCGCATATTCATGTTTTATTTCTTTATATTCCTATCATATATATCATATTATTAAGGACGTTTTTTTATTTGTAATCACCTGATGGATAGGAGATTGTGATTTTGTTGGTTTTATTTTCTGTAACTTTCCCGTTTCTGTTTTCCGAGAAATGTACGTTTTGAGTTATCAGATTGTAACATTTGGAGATTCGGTATATTTTCTGTAATATGATGCATAAGAGGCAAGAAAGTTACAGAAAAAAAGTAATTTTTCGATTGTTGGGGAAAGGTGAGAGGATGTCACACTTTTTTTGTACTTTTGTGGGTGTCATCGGGTCGGTATGTACGAGCCTGATTTTTTCCTCGGGAGGAAAATGAAAATTCCTCCCGAGGAAATTTGAAAAACCTCGGGAGACAGTTTTAAACTCAAATATTTATGGAAATAGTAATTACACGATTTGCTTGTTATCACCAAGCTATGAGCGGTCGCCTTTATGTGAATGGCGATCATGTTTGTGACACGTTGGAGAATGTGGAGCATTGCTTGTCCACGGGAACTTATTCTGTCAGCATCAAGAGATGCCAACGGCTGAGGCGGAAAATGATATTCGTGGGGGAGAACGCCATCATCAGCGCAGGAAATGGCGCGTATGGGTGCAAGATGGGAGAGATACTGGTGGGTGAGTGCCGACACCTTGGTTTCCTAATCCATACAAACGAATACTTCATGCCTCTCTATGGCCGCATCAGAAAGACACTGGCAAGGGGGCATGAAGTATCGGTCGTTATCGAGAATGTGAAATGTGGCATAGCATGATGGGCTATGCGAGATTTTGCAGGCGAGCGATGTACTTGCCAAGGATGTCGAACTCGATGTTGACAATGGTGCCAACTTCCATGTCACGGAAGTTCGTGTTGGCACGGGTATAAGGGATGATGGCGACGGTGAAAGTATTGTCGGTAGGTTCGCAAACCGTGAGAGAGACACCGTTCACGGTTACGCTTCCCTTGTCGACGGTAAAATACCCCTTGCGAGCCATCTCTCGGTTCATCGGATATTCAAAGGTATAGTAGGTAGAGCCATCCGCATCTTTCATGGCGATACACTTGGCGGTTTCGTCAACGTGCCCTTGTACGATGTGACCGTCGAGGCGACCGTTCATGGGCATGGAGCGTTCCACATTGACCTTGTCACCCACTTTCAGCAATCCCAGGTTGGAACGCTCCAAGGTCTCTTTCATCGCCGTGACCGTATAGGTTCCGTTCTTGATCTCCACGACCGTGAGGCACACACCGTTGTGAGCCACGCTTTGGTCGATGCCCAACTCATTGACGAATGAGCAGGTAAGGGTGAGGTCGATGTTCTCTTTATCTTTCTCGATAGCCACGATGGTAGCCATCTCTTCTACGATACCACTAAACATATCTATCAGTATTTAAAAAGTTGTTTAAAAAACAAGGAGGCAGAAATCCCCATGTCTTGGGACCTGCCTCCTCTCAATTCCAAAAAAGGACCGCTCGGTGATGTGATGAAACTCCTAACTTAGCAATAAGTTTGGGAGTTCTCCGCCTTTGTAATCCACTGGCTTTACAGCTTGGTCACTTACCTATAGCGAAAAATAAGTGACTTTATGTGGCCCGCCATTGGCAAGAGAAGTTTTCCCGGTTTCTGAAATAATTTGATGAGTATCCCGATCGAACCGAAAACGGTCCCAATAGCTTTCTCCTTTTTCATCCATCCAAAAGGCTCTCACCTTTATTGCTTGCAAAGATAACGCTTTCTTCCAGTTCCACCAAATTTTAGGAATATTTTTTCATTATTTTAAACGATTTCCTCGTATATCTTCTCGAAGTGTTTCCGAAGTTTCTTCTCGTCCTCGATGATGCTGCGCAGTTCCTTCAAGTTCTTTTCGTTGGGCGAGTTGGGTATCCAGAGCCTCACGTAGCCGTTCTGTGAATATTTCTCGTCCATGTGCCGCTTGAAGCGTTCCCACTGTCCCTCCTTGTCTTTCTCGGGATAGTTCTCCAGTCCGTACTGGATGCAACGTGCGAATATCTCGTGCGGCTCCAAGTCTCGGTCGGCTTCTGCCACAATCTTGCCAAAGATGCTCCGGGGCTGTCGGCTTGAGGAAGCACGGTGGTCCTCCACGGCTTCTTTCATGATCTTGATCTGTTCGGGCGAGAACCATCGTTTGAGCCTTGAGTCCGCCATGAGGATCTTGCCGCCCGTCAAGTGGTGGATGGCACGTGGACCACTCATGCCGAGGTCATGATAAGCGGCGATGACATACACCATGTTGATGTCGGCGCCTGTCACCTGTGCAAGGTTCAGCGAGTTCTTGATGACTCGGCTTACGTGTCTAAGCCCGTGGCTGTCGCCAAAGGCATTGTACTTCGGGAGAATCTGTTTTTCCACGAATTCCATGAGATCCAAACTGACTTGTTGTTGCATGGTTTGTTTCCTCCTAAATTGTTTTTAGTTGAGTCCTATCCATTTCATCCATACGGCACTGGTGATGGTCACAAAGCAGATGATGCCATATAAGAGAATGTTGCGGGCTGTCATGCCCAAGATGCCGTTGAGTTGCTTTCCCACACGGATGCGCTTCATCTTGCGATAGGTCATGCCATGCAAGACGAGGTAGACGAGATAGAGCATGGCGATGCCTGCTGTGGACTTGGCGGTGTGTGAAGGACAGATGGTGTCTGCCACCATGACGATGAATGGGACGAAGCCCAATAGAAAGTAAAGTTGCTCGGCTCTTTGCTTGCCTATCTTGACGATGAGGGTTCGCTTGCCAGCCTTGCGGTCGTTGTCATAGTCACGGTAGTTGTTCACCACGAGTAGGGTGTCTACTACCAGTCCGCAGCACACGGCATGGACAAGGGCCTCGTGGGTCAAGGTCTGCTGTCCCTCGGGCAGGGTCAGGTAGTAGGTGCAGCAAACAGGGACGATGCCGAAGAACAGCAACACGAGCACGTCGCCCATTCCCATGTAGCTCAATTGGGTGGTGTAAAGGAAACAGAAGATGACACAGCAGATGCCCACGATGACCATCTGCCAACCTCCAAAGAGTATGAGGGGCAATCCTATGGCACATCCAAGGAGGGTCGTGACGGCGATGCCCCTTTTCATGGCTGGCAGGGTAATCCAGCCCTCGGCACAGGCACGCTTGGGACCCAAACGGTCCTCGCCATCGTTGCCATGCTTGAAATCAAAGTAATCGTTCACCAAGTTGGAGTCTATTTGCATCACCCATGCAAAGAGCAGACAGAGCAAGGCAGGCACCCATTGGATGTGCCCAAGGGTATCCTTGATGGCGAGTGCCATACCTATAAATACAGGAACAGCTGCCGCCGAAAGGGTTTTCGGGCGAGCAGCCAGTATCCATGCTTTTATCGAATTTGTCTTTATCATATATTCTATTATCGTAGGTTTAGTAAAGGAAATCTCGCATCCAAGGGAGACTTAGTTGAAGAAGTTCCAACTGACCCCGAAGCGGAATATCCGCTCGTTGAGTGGATAGTGGGGCGTGAAGAAATAATTCTTGTTGCCTTGTCCTGCGTTGATGTGACTCATCATCACAAAGAAGCGAGTGTGCTTGATGTGGACATTGGCGTAAGCGCTGACGATGGGGTAGTTGCCTACCTTCACGTTGTTCTCGCCATTGCCCTGCACCGTGAACACGCCGAGGTAAGGGGAGTAGTCGGGAGCTTCATAACTCGTGAAGTACGTGGCATCGGCTCCCAAGTCTACGTTCAGCACACCAGCAATCTTGAACTTGATATAGAGGTTGGTGTAGAGGTTGAGGCCTGGCACCGGTATCACCCCTTGGTTGCTGGAACGCTGGTAGGTCACCACGTTCTCCCAGTTGAGGATGCCATAGCGGAAGTTCTGCATCAACTGCAACGTGAGCAGGTTTATCGCGCTGGAGCATTGCCTTGGTGCCACTGACACGCCTGTACGCAGTCCTGTGTCGGTGATGGTGTAACTCTGCGAGAAGTAAGTATAGTTCTTGATCTCGTCCACCGCCACACGCAGTGTCGTGTTCGTCTTGTCGAACTTGAGCGTACCCATGATGCGAGAGTGGATGATCTTGTCGAAGTTGTTGTCCCACCAAGCATGGCGTGCGTGATAAGTGTCATAGTAATAGGATGGGTTGTCACGATGGAAGAATGCTTCCCCTATGACATTCAGCGTATCGCCCAAGAATGGCACGTTGACATCTATGCTACCGTCCACTTTCAACGTTCCTGCATCGGAGCCAGCGACACCTATCTCGGCAAGGGCACTGTAATGCAAGGTCTTGCCCTGTTGCTTGCTCAACTGTCCACCGACAAAGATGCTGTGCTCGTTGAGGCTGGCTTGTCGCCCAGTGTTATCTGGCAACTCGAAATGGCGCAAGTCATAGGTGAGGAACGCTTTCAACCCTGCTTTTGCCCACTTGCTGAAACCCTCGAGCGTGGCGAGGGCGAAAGTGTTTTTCAGTTCCCAGTGCTTGGTCTTGTCGTAGATGGAGTCACCCGTCAGCTCGCCAGCATCATAGTATTCGTTGAGATAGTAGTCGGATGGCGTGGCATACGCTTGGTAGATGCGACGGTAGTTGTCGAACTTCAGCGTATGGATGATGCTCGTCACAGGCACGTACTCGTTCTTCAACCATGAGGTGTCAGCCTCGGCTTTCTGCGCTTGGGCAAGGAGACTGTCGGCTGCTTGCTTTCCGTTGACGGCGATGCGAGTGGTGTCGGTCTTTGCCTTGACCTGAGTAGGTTCGTCACCTGCAATCTTGGCATCATCGGGGCGACCCGTGTACCGAGGTTTGTCGTTGAAGGTCTTCTCGTCGAATTTCTTGCCCTCGTCCTTCGCCTTTTTGCGTGCTTTTTCCTCTGCATCCTTGACCGCGTTCTCCTTAGCCGATGCCATGGCAAACTTCTTAGCCTTGATCTCGTCCTCCGTCATGCGTACCTTGCGGTTGAAGCCGATGTTGTAGCGATGGCTGAAGAAAATGTGCTGGTTGTCGTTACGGTTCCAGTTTTGTTCCAAGACGGTAGGAATCTCGCTTGTCTGGAAGCTCTCCGTGTAGCTCTCCGGGTGCTTGATGTAATCGTCATTGGCGATACCGCCGTTTTCCGCCACTTTCTGGTGGAGGGTGGAGAAAAGGAAGTGGGCTTGGTAGCGATCCCCCAGATAGGAAGTCCACAAGGTATAGTTGAAGTGGGATGTGCTCTGGTTACTGTAATAACCTCTGCCATACTTATAATCGAACTTGAAGCCTACACCCAGTCGCTTGTTGGCGTTCACGGCGAACATTGCCTTGAAGTCGTCCTCGCCATTGGTCTGGTTGCCACAGCTATTGAGCGTTACGTTCGTGATGGGCGAGTAGGTGTTGGTGAAGTGGAAGTACTCCACAGGGGGCACGATCTGGTCGTAAGGATTGATGAACATAAAGTCGCCCGATGACTCGTACCGATCGATGAAGATACGGTTGATGCGAGGCGAACCGAGGTTGCCCAACGTGTTGTACTCGTGTCGGAGACCAGATGCGAAACTGCTGTTCATGTACATGTGTTGCAACGTGTCGACAACCGCAGCTTGTCGGTCGCCGAAGCGCTCGTCCACCGTCCACACTTTGATGCCCTTGGGTATCTCTTGGTTGGAACCTAAGGAGTCGGGGTTGACCTTGTTGTCCGTGAGAGGACGGAACTGTGAGTCCTCGTTATTCTCAAAACTGGTTTGTGCCACAACAGATTCTGTTGCAGCACAAAGCATAAGGAAAGTCGTGAATATTTTCTTCATTTACTTATGGAATAGTCGAATGCAAACTTCGGCGATTTTAAGTACTACACCGATTAATAATACAATGATGGCGATGGTGTGGTCGTCCATGAAATTCCAGAGGATGATTCCAACGATCGCCAGCAGCATAAACGCTATGTTCAGGATATTGCGTACCTTGAAAAGGTTATCCCTGTCACTATATCCTAACCTACGGTGGTGATGGTGCGGTCTTACCGCATAGCTCTTGTTTTCTTCCATGCGAGAATGTACTTATTGTTTTACTAAAGTCTTCAAATCGTTGAAAATCTGTTCCTTGCGGTCGATGGTGCAACGGCGGAACTTGCCGTATATCTTGGCGAGCGCAGTCTTTCTCTTGTTGAGTGCCATCTTGTCGGAGATGACATTCTCGGCAGTATCTTTGAACCCTGTGGAGCGACCTGCCTCGTAGACATAACTGATGCGGTTCAAGGTGACTTGAAGGTTGTCGTCCTTGATAGTCGCAATCAAGGTGTACTTGAACTCCGTGCGGTCGAGCGAGATAAAGGAATTGTTGAATACCAACCACTCGTCCATGGTGTTGGCGATGATGTTCTTATCCTTGTTGATGAGTGCCACTCTGCTGGCAATGTTGTTCTTGCCCTGTGTCAGTTCGTTCATGTAATGATATACGAGGTTGTAGATTTGGGCAGCGCTCTTGCCGTTGGCATCTGTCGTCATGGTGAAGGAAATCTTACCGTTCGTATCGAAAGTAAGGACATCAGCCAAATATTTAGGATTGTCTTTCACGGTCTCACCATTGGCATTGGTCTTGGTTGTCTTGGTGGGGGCAATGGCGGTAGGGATCTCCCATCCCTTGTTCGTCGCTTCATCCTGTTTCTCAGCCTTTTTCTTCTTTGTCTCTGCATTGATCCTCTCCGCCTCGGCATTCAGTTTGGCAGCCTCCTCTTTTGCGGCCCTGATTTGCTCTTGGATCCTCGCCGCCTCCGCAGCATCCTTGGCAGCTTTCTTTGCCTCTTCTTCGGCAGCCTGCTGCGCCTTTTGGGCTTCTTCCACGGCTTTCTTGGCTTTTTCCAACTGCTTTTGGGCTTGTTCCAGTTGTTGTTGAGGGGTCAGTACGTTCTGTGCTTGAGCAAAAATAGGCAGAAGCATCAATATAGAGATAAATAATTTTTTCATAACGGAATGATTTGGTGAAAAAAGCGGAAGATGAGGGATTCAAACCCCCGATACCCGGAAGAGGGTATACCGGATTTCGAGTCCAGCGCATTCGGTCA
>CAKQXI010000078.1 GCA_934281565.1 uncultured Prevotella sp. | reverse complement strand
GATAAGGTAGCATCGGTAGTCCAATACTTGTCACTGGAAATATGCCAAATATTACCACTCTTTGTTGCCTTTTCAAAGGAAAAGTACCCTGCTTCAACATTGTCTTTCTTGGATACTGCACTAACAAGGATTTCATCACCAATCTCCGTTACTTTGGTTCCTCTGGTAGATATACTATTCTGATTATTAATCTCTGACAGAGGAACGCCAGAGTGAGTAACTAACTCGTCTTTATCATTATAAAAATAAGTCCCCACTTGTTCCACTGGATGAAGATACAACGGTTTCCCTAAGTCACTCTTTACGATTAATGGACGATAAGAACCAACGGTGCTCATTGCACGACTGCTTTCACCATCATTACTACTACTTGAATTTGGTGTCCACCCATTTACTTCTGTTGCCGTAAATGAAATCTTCTTGTCGGAGAGAGTGACACCAGATATTCCCGCACTTTCTGAACATGACACCAAATGTAAAGATACCAATGATAAGGATGTTAGTGCCAACAATAAACTTGTACTTTTCCTTTTAATGTATATCATTGCTTGATAGCTTTTATGTTCCGCCGAACTCCCAAAGCAGATGATTATTAATACAGGTTCAATCTATTCAAAAGATATTGGCGCAGGAGTCCTTATTCTTTATTATCCTTGCATACTGAGGTATTCGGAAACCCGTGCAGCCAAGGATTAGAAGATAGAGGACGTACCTACGCCAACATTGCATATATGTATAAACACATAGTATACCCCTCCTTACGAAAGGGCATACTTGTGCCGTGATATATACACGCTATTGTAGACGGTCACTGCCATTTTCCTCTGAGCTAGCACATGAAAGTTCCGAATTTTCAGTATGTCAGAAGTAAACGTTTGTAAACGCCAAATCTTATAAATAGAGCCAAACCACGGATTAACGCGGGCAACTCATTGCCTGCAATCCATGATATGACGCTGCAAAAATAATAAAAATATTTGGTTCCAACAAAGGATTGGGAGCATTTTATAATGGTTGGCATCTCAAGAAGTGTATTCTTCCACTTTCATGATATATGTCATGATGGTGTTATTAAGTACCTCCTTTAGGCCTAATGATGTACTTTCTTAGGGTCTTATGAAGTATTTCCTTAGGGTACAATAAAGCACTGTGTTTCACTGACATAAAGCACTGTGTCAGACCCTAAGAAAGTATATTGTTCATCGATTATGTATATAGAAAGGAGGCAGGGTTAATAAAAAAGATAAATAAACGAGGCTTCTGATGGATTATTTTTGGAAAGTACAAATAAATTAGTAACTTTGCCATGTCTTCCTATCTGTGAAAACTAAAAGTGAAGAACCGTTTTTAAGTAATAATTTAATGTAGATAAAAGATGAATAGATTGTTAAGTATTCTTCTGTTCTTGGTGCAGTTGCCTGATATGGCAATGGCAAGATGGAACGTAGACTCCCTATATCTTTGTCTGGACCAGGCGATAGAGCAATCGCCTGCTTTCGTGGAACAACACAAGGGATACGTGGCATTGCTCATGGATCGCATGAGGAATTGCAGAACCTTGCAGGCGAAGTATGAATGTTGCTTCTCGTTGTATCAAGAGTATGTCTCTTTCCAGAATGATTCTGCCGTGGCTTATCTCAATAAGTGTGTGGACATTGCGCAGCGACTGGGCGACAAGGCGAAAGAGGAGAATGTCAAGTCTTTGCTGGCTATCCAGTGTTCCATGACTGGCGATTATGCGGAGTCTTACAACATATTGTGTCAGATGGACTCAGCCTCACTGGAGGCGGAGGGCAGACAAAATTACCTATGGGCAAGCCTGCACCTTTACAGTGAGTTGGCTCGCTATGCCCATGTACCCTCTTGGCGGCGTCATTATGCCGATAAGGTGAAAAGGATAAAGAAGATGATTGCGCAAGAGTTCTCGCATGAGGATGACCGCTATTTGCAGATGATGGAGGTGGACGCAAGGGATGTCAAGGACTTCAAGAAGGCTTTGGCTATCAATGATATAAGGATGAAGAACGTGGAACTGGATTCGCATGAGTATGCCATCGTTGCTTATGATCGTGCCAGCATATTGAAGCTGATGGACGATGATAGGGCAGCTCGTTACTTCTTGGCGAAATCTGCGTTGTGTGATGTCCGTCTGGCGGTCATGGACCAAGGTCCTATATGGGAGTTGGTCAACTTGCTGAGTGGTGAGCGTGGACAGTTCCAACGTACTTGCAGCTATATCAAGTTTGCTTGGGATGCGGCGAAGAACTTCAACACCGCCGTCCGCAGCAGGCAGATTATGTCTGTGCTCTCTACGATGAAGGAGAACTATCAGAACGAGATTACGCAGAGTGACAAACGGTTGAGGCTGGTGAACATCGTCTGTTGTTTTTTGCTTCTCGTCATCTTGGTATTGTTGTTATATACCAATAGGCAGCGCAAGCGATTGGCGGTAACCTATAAGGCATTAAGGAAGTCGAGTGAGGGATTGAAGAACTCCAACGACCAACTGACAAAGACCTATGAGCATCTGGAGGAGAGCGATAGGGTGAAGGAAGTTTATATCGGTTATTTCCTTAAGCTCTCTGCCAACTATGTGGATAGGATAGAGGCGTTTCGCAAGCGAGTTCTTCAGTTGTTGAAGAACCGTGAGCTTGCCAAATTGACCACGATGTTGCTGACGGACAAAGAGCCTGTCAGCGAGTGTTATCATGATTTCGACTCGGCGTTCCTAAGCCTTTTCCCTAACTTCGTGACGGAGTTTAATGAGCTGCTCAAGCCAGAGGAACGTATTGTGTTGGAGGATGAGAACAGACTCACGATTTTCATTCGCATTTTCGCCTGCATCCGACTGGGAATAGAGGATAACAGCAAGATAGCAGAGTTCTTGCATTATTCGGTGAACACGATCTATAATTACCGTGCCAAAGTAAGGAGTGGTGCGTTGTGTGACAAGAAAGAGTTCGAGGATAGGGTGAGGCGGATAGGGATGAAGTAATCCTCCTCGCAAATAGGATGTTTAAAGTCTCGCAGATTACGCAAATTTTTATTGTATGTTTCAGTCGATAGCTTAATGTGACAGGATTTATAGGCTTCATACGATGCTTCATTTAATGCTTCTTGTCCTGCTTTTGCAATGCTTCTTGTCCAGCTTTTGTGATACTTCTTGTTTAGCTGGTACGATTTTACATATATTAATAATTTTGTGTGATCGATGTTATTTGCGTAATTTGCGAAATCTGCGAGACTAACTAAAGTTAATAAGTGTTTATAATCGTCCCCTTATAAATAATGAAAATTGTTTTTTGGTGGAAAATTTGTTGCCCTTGGGTGGATAATCTATTGCCGTTGTAACGCTGTTCTTACCCTGTTCGGATACACTTTTGGGTTAAAGAGATAAAATTATGCACCTCTTGCCAAGAGGTGCATAATTCCATGGTGCAAAAATAGGATATTTATTTGTATTTTGCAAGTTTTTAGAGAAAAAAATGATATTTAAATCAAAAGTTGTATACGTTTGTTCTAACAGATGCGCCTGTATGCTGCTTACACCTTATTTTATATATGCGATGGCAGATGCTTTATTCCCATACTTGAAAAATATGCAAAAATCGTCCAATATTTTTATGCACCTCTTGGCAAGAAGTCTATACCGGTGCATAAAGATACATTAAAATTTGCAAGAAGATGCATAAACGACTGTTAACATTAGCGACTTGCCTGACGATGACGGCGGGTCTGACGTGGGGACACCTTCCCCCGTCCAACGAAACTGACGCTGCGGACAAGTACAAGGCGTTGATCGCCGATGACGACTCCCTTTACTGGTCGTTGCGTACGAACCTCCTGTATGACGCCATGCTCATTCCCAACCTCTCCGCCGAGCTTTACGTTGGCATGGGTTGGTCCCTTGGCGTTGGTTATTGGCACACGTGGTTCAACAACGACACCAGCCACAGGTACTGGCGCACTTACGGCGGGGAGCTGAGCCTGAGGAAGTATCTCGGCGCAAGGGCATCCCGCAAGCCCCTCAGCGGCCACCATCTTGGCATTCTGATGCAGGCGCTGTCCTATGACTTCGAGTTCGGCGGCAAGGGACACCTTTCCGAGTTCTCCTACTCGGTTGGCCTCGAGTACGGCTATTCAATCCCGATAGGCAGACGACTGAGCCTGGACCTTGGCTTGGCAGTGGGCTACCTTGGCGGCGAGTACAAGGAATACCGCCCCATTGACACCCACTATGTGTGGCAGTCGACGCGCAACCGCCATTGGTTCGGCCCCATCAAGGCTGAGGCAACCTTGGTCTGGCAACTGGGCAAGACAAACATCAACAAGAAGAAAGGAGGTATCCGATGAGACACAATGACATTTTGATGATTGCAGGTCTTTCCATCCTGCTATTCACACAGACGATTCTGACATCTTGCTACCAGAAGGAGCTTTGCTACACGCATCCCCATACCAAGAATGTGGAGGTGACATTCGACTGGCAGCATGCCCCGGCGGCCCATCCTGCCACAATGAGGCTTTATACGTTCTCCAAGGACAGTGAGTGGCGCATGCACCACGAGTTCACGGATTACCATGGCGGTAAGATCGGTCTTTCCCAAGGTGTCTACGATGCCCTTTGCATCAATAGCGATGCCCCCCGCAACTTCTTCCGCAACATAGAGAATATAGAGACATTCGAGGTTTATACCCGTGACATTGCAGTCTTGGACGGTGTCAATGCAGCGGTCTCCAAGCTTCCCCGTGCAAAGGGGGTGGAGCGTGAGCGCATGGTGTTTCAACCGGACAGCGTATGGTGCGACGTGACCCTTTTGCCCCTCATCATCCCCTCCGATGAGTCCATGCAGTCCTCCCTCCATGCCCTGACTCTCTATCCCAAGCCCCTGTTCAGAACCTGTACTGTAGATATCCGCAATGTCCAGAACATGAGCCATTTACGTGGTGTCTCAGCTACGCTTTCTGGTATGGCTGGTGGAGTGATGGCTTCCACAGGTATCCCTACGGATGAGCTGGTGACGGTTGCGTTTGGCATGGAGAAGCAGTGGGACGGTACCACCCTGCAGGGCAGTCTCCGCACCTTTGGCTACAATGCCCGCCATGACAGTTCGAAGCACAAGCTTTCCATTTATGCCCTCCTTAATGATGGGAGTCGGAAGTTCTACACTTATGATGTGACGGACCAGATTCGCAACGCCAAAGATCCCTTCCACGTTCACATCGTTCTCGACAAGCTTCCCTTGCCTGCCACAACAGGCGGCAACTTCAGCATCAAGCCCACCGTGGGCGAGTGGGGCAAGGGCGAGGAAGTGATTGTCCCAGCAACAGCCTATAACTAGTTTGTCCACATCTCCATGTTATGGACAACTGAGGTTATGTTTATTTAATAATTAATTCTTAAACATTTATGAAAAAGAAAGGTTTATTTTTTGTTGCCCTTGCAGCATTGGCAATGGCGACATCCTGCTCCCATGACGAGCAACAGTCAGTAAACAATGGCCGCGCCATCAGCTTCAACGCAGCACTCGATGTTACCCGTGCAAATGACTTTGATACGGATAACCTGGATGCTTTCTGGGCTACAGCCACCGGTAATAATGGAACCTACTTCGCTGAGAAGTTTACCAAGCAGGGCAGCTCATGGGAGTCGGCACGCAAGTATTTCTGGCCGGAGTATGAGCTGAAGTTCTATGCCTATGCCCCAGAGGCGAAGAGCAATGGTTTCACAGTCGCAAACAACACGACCATCAAGGACTTCACGGTCAAGGACAAGGCGACGAACCAGGTGGACTTGATAGTTGGATATGCCAGCGGTGACAAGGCCACCTATCCCGATGGTGGCGTTCCGATGACCCTCACCCATGCCCTCTCAAAGGTGAAACTCCAGGTAAAGGGCACCAATACGGGATATAAGTGCGTCATCAAGAATGTGTTCTTCGGTAACTTGCAGAACTCCGGTGCTTTCGACATCGCCAAGAAAGAGTGGAGTAACCAAACAGGCAAGGCTTCCTATAAGCAGACCTTGGCAAACACCATCACGGTCGATGGAACGCAGAATACCAAGGTCTTGACGGTTGATGGCAGCTTTAAGCTCCTCCCCCAGAGCCTCGTGGAATGGGATAGGAATTCAGAGGAGATAGCAAAGACCGCATCCCCATACATTGGTATGTTGGTTAAGATAACCACAGTCGCAGGCGCATCTGTGCATGATGGCGCCATCTATCTTCCAGTGAAGGCCAAGACATGGGAGCCCAACACGGAGTACACCTATACCATAGATTTCTCCGATGGCTTCGGCTACAATGAGAAAGGGAAACCAATTATCGACTCCAGCAAGCCTATCAGGTTTGTCAATGTGGAGGTTAGCAAGTGGACCGAGGAAACGGTTGACGACATCAAGGGCGGTGAGAAGACCGACTAAGTCTCCTTTCCTTGGCATTGAATCGCCAAGTCTTTGAATCTGGGAGGGAGTCCCTTTCCATGGCACTCCCTCCTTATCTCACAATTATTAAACTCAACAACGGAATGACAAGAAAACATATACTCTGGGCTTTATCCATCATGGCTCTCCCTGCTTTGGTCGTTGGCTGCTCATCTGAAGAATGCAGTCCGACCACTGGTCCCCATCATGGCGCAGCCATTGTGCCCATGGCAACAGTCAGCACCTCCCAGCCAACATCCAGGGGGTTGTCGGGACCAGTGTCGGACTCGAAGTTCCCCAAGGACACGAGGGATGTCTTCGCCGTGACAGACTACCTTGGCGATGCCGCTCCTGGCAAGGATTATGATGTCGCCTACTTCCACAACCAGGCGGTTAGTTCCGACTCCAAGAGCGACGCATCGTTCAACACCCCACAGTACTACCCGATAGCGGGCAAGCTCTATTTCTACGCCTACAGTCCTGTGATGCCCGAGGCTACGGATTTACCATCGGCTGATGGTTATCGGAAAGGCTCTGGGGACACGATGCCAACCGTTACGTTTGACATCAGTCAGGGAAATACAGACATTCTCTGGGCAGCGGATGCCACAGGCATAGAGCGGGCAGGGAAAGGCGAGCCACAGCCACAGCCGAAACTTAAGTTTGACCATAGGCTGCAACAGCTTCGGTTCAAGTTGACGAAGGGCGCGGACTTCCCTGCAAGCTGGAAAGTGGGCACGATCACCGTCAAGGGCAATCCCAAGGATGCGGGAGATGATGCCAACAAGCTCAAGGAAAAGGCTGTGCTCAACCTTGTCAAAGGAACGGTCACCTACAGCTCCACTGTTGATGATTTCTCCTATAAGCTGGACAATCCAAGCCTCTGGGATGTCGACTCCAAAGTCCTGGACAAGTGCCTCCTTGTTCGCCCAATTCAACGTCTCCGCCTGTCGTTCGTCGTGGACACGGACCCCGCCAATCCCGGGCAGCATACAAGGACGTACAGTGCCGACGTGACGCTTGGCAAGACCCAGACGGACATTGGTGGCAAGAACTACTTGCTCACCGTTACCCTTGGTGGTGGCATAGATGTGAAGATCAAGGTGATGGAGGAAGACGGTTGGAAGTTCTGCCTGCTTGATCCGCAGAAGATAGGCAAGTGATGCCCCAAGACTTTCGTGGAAAGAAACATCCCAAAAACAAGAAGAACGTAATAAAGACAAGAATATAAAATACAATCGATATGGTAACAAAGACAACAAGGCTGTCGCTCCTGGCACTGCTTGCATTGACGTGTGTCTCTTGCTCGGAAAACTTGCTCGATGGCGGGCATGTAGCTTCCTGTTCCAGGGGTCGCAGTGCCACGGTGCAGCTCAAGGTGAGCACCGCCCCCGAGCAAGAAGCCAATGGTACGACAAGGACAATCGACCCCAATGAAACGGATGAGGGCACAGCCCCGGATTACAGGGTGAGTGACCTCTGGCTGTTGGAATACGGCACGGACGGCAAGCTTATGAAGGATGACAAGGGCAGTTATGTCGCAAAATATATAACGATGGAGCAGCTTACAGCCAATGGTGGCAAATTAGGTGTGCAGTTGCCACGTGTTGGCAGTGCAGATGAGTATAAGTGCGTACTGATCGCCAACACGCACAATGACCAGCTCTTTGGCTCAGGCAACCTGTCCGATTATGAAACGTTGGACAACATCAAAAAAAGCAGTAAAGATATAAAAACCTTCAAGGATACCTATAATACCACTGCCGTTAGCGGTAAGAAAGCTGAGCTTTACTTGAGTTGCGTTTCTAAAGTGAGTGCCAGTACGACATTCCTTGATTGCGAGTTCTACCGCAATGTCGCCAAGCTCACTCTCAAGCTGGTAAATGTAGACAAATCAAGGATGAAGATAACCGGCGTTCAATTATGCAACGTGCCCAATAGGCTGTCTTACGCCGACCGTCTCTATGATGGGAATGACAAGTTTACTTTGGATGCGAGTCTTATGGACTTTCCGAAAGAGGGCATTGTCCTGAATGGCAATGAGAGCAAGGAACTTGTGTATTATCTTCCCCGTAACTGCCAGGGCTCAGATGCAAACATCAAGGATGCAAAGAAAAAGAATACTTCTAATATGACAGCAGCTTCCACTTGTGTCAAGGTCTTTGCCACGGACACCCAAACGGATGTCCCTTACCGTTACACTTTCTACGTGGGTGAGAATGTAAGTGATTTCAATGTGAGGCCAAACTACCATTATACCCTCCCTGTGGAGATTTTAGGTCGTGGCGATCCAAATATTGATTCTCGTGTGGCAGAGATAGCTCCCATGGGTGCGAACTGTATTATGATGGATTTAAATAAAAAGGATAGTATATACACTATTTATCCATATAAGCGCATCAACAAGTTTTGGCACGAAGTGGGAAAAGATGACACAAAAATGATAGATGAAAATTATGACTGGGAGGCAGCTATTGTCTGGCAGGACACCAATGAAGATGTCATTGAGTTTGCAGATTCAAAGTCAGAGAAATTCATAGGTAAGGGCAAGCATTCTTTGAAAATAAAGCTAAAAGAAACAATTTCTAAGCCATGTAATGTCCTCATTGGTGTGAAGAAACCAGGTGTTGTTCCAAAAGTGGATGGTTACTTGTGGAGTTGGCACTTGTGGATTACCCCATACAAACCTGATCGTAGGAAACCTTGGGAGGATGGCAAGTATAAATATACGGAAGATGTGACCAGTGGCAGTGTCTTTCGATATGATCCTGGTACGGTAAGTCTTCTTGGCAATGATTTATGGAAGCCTGGTGGCAAGTATTACAATAAGTACATTATGGACCGTAATCTTGGCGCAACGGCTAGTACAACGCCTACGCCAGATATGGATCTTAAAAAGTCAGCAGGTTTGCGGTACCAGTTTGGTCGCAAGGATCCTTTTGTAATCCCAGGAGTTGCTTTGTATAAATCTGAGCATGGCTCGAGTATATTTGTGGCAGCTGCATTTGCCGGAGGAGGGTCCACTGGTTATGCTGTTGCTGCCAAATGGCCTGATCAGTTTTTTACAGCAGGAGGTAAGCATACGTATTATGATTGGGTTGACCCCAACGATTATTACGATCAATTATGGAACAATCCATTCTCCACAGAAAAGGAGTTCAAGGAAAAGAGTTTCTTTGATCCTTGTCCTGAGGGATGGCGTATACCATTGAAAGGTACTTGGAATATTTTTGGTAGTGGCAAGCCATGGGAAAAAGAAAAATATACACCTAATGCCAAAAGTTCTTTTAACAATGGATGGTCTTTCTATGTAGATGAAAAAAGTAGTGTTACAACATTCAACCCCGCTGGAGGCAGTTATAATTCATATTGTAACACACCAACAACGGAGGTCGGCGATTATGGTGCATTATGGCCTGCTAATCCTTATAATAGAAATCACTCTTATTTCCTGAGTTTTCGTTCTACATATGTACTTCTTGTAGGTATTGACTATTATCGAGCAGGCGCTCTTCCCATCCGTTGCATCCAAGAATAAACAAGTGATATGAAGAAAATGCTATTGGTGACATTAGGTATGCTGCTGTGCCTGGCATCCTGCAATGGGGGAAATCAAAGGGAGGTAGTAAAGTCGATTGCTTCTTCTACTACGGGCAAGTCGGCGGATGACTGGCTTCACCAAGCCGAGCGATATTGGAATGGATTTGACTATACCGATTCTCAAACGCTCGGTGACACGGTGAGGTTGGCAAGGGCTTTCTTTGATTGGGTACTTCTGCTGGGGAACTTGCCCCAGCAGAAGTCTGTCCCCTTGATGGCACGGTTCATCAGGGATGGGAACGAGGTCCCACAGATGCAGCTTCGGCTGCTTGAGCTGGGAGAATCCATATTGAACGACCCCAACTCTCCCTATCGCAATGAGGAGTTGTACATCCCGATACTGGAAGCTATCATCGGTGCTCCCAACATCAAGGAGGAGTACAAGGAACGACCACGTTTCCAGCTCTCTTTAGCACAG
>CAKQXI010000077.1 GCA_934281565.1 uncultured Prevotella sp. | reverse complement strand
TGGTATAACAGTCCATTGTGTTACGCAGACAGAACAGCCAATAGTCAAACTACTTATTTCATTTGGAACCAATGTTATAAGAATATCAAGGTTGCCAATGATGTATTGAGATCCGCCGACTTAAATAATCTGACGGAGACGGGAAAGTCTTATGTCGGTCAAGCATACGCAATGCGTGCATTCGAGTATTTCACTTTAATTCAAGTTTATCAGTTTACGTATAAGGGACATGAAGATGCCGCTGGCGTTCCTCTTGTGACAGAGAAGACGACAGATGCCGAAGCCAACAACAATCCTCGTGCTACTGTCAAGGATGTGTATGCTCTTATTTTGAATGACCTTAAAACAGCAATCGAATATCTTTCTAATGCCAGAAGTACGAAGTCTGAGATCAACCAACAGGTAGCCTATGGTATTCGTGCTCGTGTCAATTTGGTTATGCAGAACTGGAAAGCTGCTGCGGAGGATGCTGCCAAGGCTGCCGATGGATATACTCCATTGTCAAGGGACGAGGCTGCGGCACCAGGGTTTAATGACATCAGTGCTTCCAACTGGATTTGGGGCAATATCGTCGATGAGTCTAATGTCATAGTATCGTCTGGTATCTTGAATTTCCCATCTATGATGTGTTCATTCACAGGTAATGGCTATTCCCCGACATACGCTTGCCGTATGATAAACAGCAATTTGTGGAAAGAAATCCCTTCTACTGATGTTAGAAAAGGTTGGTGGATAGATGAGAACATGAGCTCACCGATTGTAAATCCTCAATATGTGAAATATCAGGAAAATAAGGATAAGAAGACAGGTGAGGTTACGAAATATCTGGCAGTTTATAATAACACAGGAGACGAGGTTGCCGATATTACGGAGCCTTATACCAATACGAAGTTTGGCGCATATAAGAACCAGTATGGCAACGAGGTGAATGCCTGTGATATTCCCTTGATGCGAGTCGAGGAAATGATATTGATACAAGCTGAGGCTACAGCTATGGCTGGTGATGTGGCAACAGGCAAGCAGATTTTAGAAAACTTTGTAAGAACTTATCGTGACCCTTCTTATACTTGTCATGCTACGACAGCAGAGGGCGTTCAAGATGCAGTTTGGTTCCAGAGGAGGATAGAGCTGTGGGGTGAGGGCTTCTCGTTCACCGACTTGCTTCGTCTAAAGAAACCTTTGGATCGTACAGGTTCCAACTATGGGGCATCTATAAGGTTTAAGTTGCCTGCAGAGTCCCAGATATTCTTGTATCTCATTCCTGAGGATGAGGAAAACCACAATGCAGCTCTTGTTGGTAAGAACAATCCTGTTGTTGCTGTCCCTAAGGCTCAATAAAGGTCCTTGGACATGTTATTTTTAAGTTATTTTTTTCAGATTAAAAGGAGTTTTAGGCATTTTTGTGTATCTTTGTACCCATCAACGTATAAATGATAAACTTTATGCTAAAATTGCTATTACGATTATGGTGGCTCCAGCAACGGCGTAACTTCCATTGGCGAGACGCCGTTGTTGGAGGATATATCATCCTGCTCTATGTGGTGATGGGAGTGAGCTTCTTTATTAGCTTTACGAAGCATGGTGGCGAACTGTCGAGTGATGATACATCGGAGATACTCGGGGCGGCACTTGTCGTGGGAATGTTGCTGCCTGATATAGTCTTGAAGATGATTATGAAGCGAGACATCACGGCGATGGATGATTACATCAAGTCGCGCCCTGTGCCAGAGAAGATATGGAACCGCTTCTTGCTGACAACAAACCTGATTAGCTTCTGGAACTATGTTCTTCCTGTGCTGATGCTTCCAGTGCTGTTGTTCTTGCTTCCCATTCCACAAGCTGTCGGCAGTTTCTTTTTGTTGCTGGTCTTCTCGTATATTGATGGAGTGTATATCACTTGCTATCGCAAGGCAACGGAGTTCATGCTCAAGTGGCCATTGGTATTGGGATGGATAGGAATGTATATCTTGTTGATAGGTTATTTGATGCTTTTCTCATGGACTGAAGCATGGATGTTCCAAACAGGATTGTTAGTGTTGGCACTTGCTGTCTTGGGTGGTTTGACCGTTTATCTTTGTAACCTGAAGATATATAGTGAGACGAAGCGTAAGACTTCCCATTTCCATGGGTTTAATCATATCAACCTCTTTAGCTTGCAGTATATTGGAACGATGAGAGCCAAGCGAGTGCGTAACATGGTGATATTGGTGACAGCCGCATTCCTTTTCGACTCATACCTGTTTGCTTTTATGGACAGACACGAAGGAATGGGACAAATGTATGTGTTCTATGTGGTAGGCTCAGTGTTGCTCCCTTCGATGGTTCTCTCGCAATGGACTTTTGGAGTTGAGGCAAATTATTTCCATGGACTGATGACTAAGCCAGTGAAGATAGAGCAGTTGTTGCAGAATTGTTTTTATTTTTATATTATCGTAAGTGCCGTAGCCTTGGTGTTTGTCATGCCATTCTTGTTTATTGGCGATGAAATCGGCGTTTCAGTACTGATAGGAGCGTTCTGTTTGGCTGTTTTCCTCAATCTTTTCAATCTTCCAACTTGCCTTTTTTCTTCTCGTTTGGAGATATTCCAGACCTCTATGTTCAGTATGCAGGGAGCCAATTTGAAGATAAATCTCTATGCTGCTGCTTTCCTGCTCCCACTGGGAATCTTGGTACTCGTATATAAGTATGTAGGCGAGATGGCATGGTGTATCACTTGTGTGACTCTCGCTATTATCAGCGTAGCTATCCATCGGTGGGTAATAGCGAAGATAGCGATAGTCTTTAATAAGAGAAGATACCTGCGTATGGAGAAGTTTATGAGCTAAGTAAGTGAAGAGTGAAGAACGAAGAGTGAAGAATTCAACGGCTTTTAGGGCGTAGCCTAATTCTTAATTATTAATTGAATAACTATGGATATAAAGATACAAAATCTGAAGAAGATATACAATGGCAATACAGTGCTCGACATTGAAAACTTGGGCATTGCATCGGGCGAATTGATAGGACTTGTAGGTAACAATGGAGCTGGTAAGACCACTTTGCTGCGTCTTATCCTTGACCTCATCAAAGCGGATGATGGATTTGTGGAGAACAACGGATTGAAAGTAAACGAGAGTGAGGCTTGGAAAGAATATACTGGCAGTTATATTGACGGAAGATTTCTTGTAGACTTCCTCACGCCAGAGGAATATTTCTCGTTTATCGCTGATGTTTATGGCATAGATGATGAGACTTTGAAAGAGCGTTTGGCGACTTTTGATACCTTTATGCACGATGAAATCATGGGAACAAAGAAGTATCTTCGTGATTTCTCACAAGGCAACCGACAGAAGATTGGTATCATTGGAGCTATGATTATCAACCCAAAGGTGCTCTTACTTGATGAGCCATTCAACTATCTCGACCCTTCTTCCCAGATGAATATCGCTCATCTTATCCAGCGTATTTGCAAGGAGCATGGAACGACGGTCATTATCTCCAGCCATAACCTTAACTTTGTTGCCGACATATCTTCTCGTATCTTGTTGTTGGAGAAAGGTAAGCTAATTAAAGATTTACCCAATATAGAGGGTGCTGCCATTGCCGAGCTAAACGAATACTTCGGCATCCAAGCAGAGTAAAAAAGTGGCCCTAATAGCGATGAGGCTTGATCGCTATTAGGGACAAAGCTTGATCGCTATTAGGGATGAGGCTTAGTCGCTACTACCGATGAAGCCTGGTCGCTATAGCGATGCAAAATGACCAGTTATGGGATGAAAATGGTAATCTATGAAAGAAATATGTGTGAAAACTTGCCGTTATCGGCAAAAAACGTTATTTTTGCATCAAAACTCATTTAATAACTTGCCGATAACATATTATGATGAATTATATATCCGTTAAAGAGTTTGCTGAGAAATTCGGCATATCAGAAAGAACTGCTCGTAACTATTGTACTACTGGAAAGATAGAGGGAGCTTTATTAGTGGGAAAGACATGGAATATTCCTGCTGATGCACTCCTGCCAGAACGCAAGAGTAGAAAGAAAAAGATATTCCCACTTCTAAGTATCCTTCGTGAACAGAAGAAAATGAGATTGAAAGGAAGTATCTATCATCGTACACAGATTGATTTAACCTATAATTCAAACCATATAGAGGGAAGCAGACTCTCTCACGAGCAAACTCGATATATATTTGAGACGAATACGATAGGTATCACAGACCAAAGTGTACGTGTGGATGATATTATAGAGACTACCAATCATTTTAGATGTATTGACATGATAATAGAGCATGCTGAGGATAAATTGACGGAGAGTTTCATCAAGAGTATCCATTCAATATTAAAGGCTGGCACATCTGATAGCAGTAAAGATTGGTTTGTGGTAGGTGATTATAAACGCTTACCAAATGAAGTAGGAGGCATGGAAACTTGTGCCCCCGAGGATGTGCATCATGAAATGGCGAAACTTCTAAATAAATATAATGCGATAAAGGTAAAGACATTAGAAGATATTATAGACTTTCATCAGCATTTTGAATCGATTCATCCTTTCCAAGATGGAAATGGTCGTGTCGGTCGCCTCATTATGTTCAAAGAATGTTTGAACAATGGTATCGTTCCTTTTATCATAACAGATGAACTCAAGATGTTTTATTACAGAGGATTGCGTGAATGGAACCATGTCAGAGGCTATTTGATGGATACTTGTCTTACTGTCCAAGACTTTTATAAGGATTTGCTTGATTATTTTAAGATCAAGTATTAATAAGGTGATGTGTTTGAATGTTAACAACTTCTGCTTAATAGGTAAACTTGTAGAAAAACATAGGAAGAAAACGGTGGGAAAACTTGGCGTTCTCACCTTTTTTATTTAAATTTGCACCATCATTAAAGAAACACAGCAGTTTTTTATACCGCTTAATAACTAAAAGAACAATAATATGAAGTACAAGAAACTCGCTCTCACAGTAGCTGTGGGAGCATTGTCTACGATGATGATGGCGCAAACTGCACCCCAACTCAATGCCAATAACATTGACGAAGTCATCAAGGCAATGACATTGGAAGAAAAGGCCCAATTGTTGGTGGGTGGTGGTAACGATGGTTTTGTAGGCAGTGGTGCCATGTTAGGTCACCAAAAGAAATTTGTGCCTGGAGCCGCAGGAACTACCGTGGCAATCCCTCGTTTGGGTATCCCTGCTACCGTGCAATGTGATGGACCCGCAGGTGTGCATATTGATGCCCATCGTGATGGAGACAGCCGTGCTTACTATGCTACTGGTTTCCCTATTGGTACCTGTCTGGCATCTACTTGGAACACAGACTTGGTACGTAAGGTAGGTGAGGCTATCGGCAATGAAACATTGGAGTATGGTTGTGATGTTATCCTTGGTCCTGGCATGAACTTGCATCGCAATCCTCTTTGTGGTCGTAACTTTGAGTATTATTCAGAAGACCCAATCGTGACGGGACTCATCGGTACGGCTTTCGTGCAAGGTGTACAAAGCCAAGGTGTAGGCGTAAGCCCCAAGCACTTTGCCGTGAACTCCCAAGAGAGTGACCGTACTCGTGTAGATGAACGAGTAAGTCAGCGTGCGCTTCGTGAACTTTATTTGAAGGGCTTTGAGATGATGGTTCGTGGGAGCAATCCTTGGACAATCATGTCTTCTTATAATAAGATAAATGGTGTTTATGCACAAGGCAACAAAGATTTATTGACTAATATCCTCCGCAATGACTGGGGATTCAAGGGTATCGTTGAAACCGACTGGATTGGTATTCGTGAAGACTTGCCCGTGGAGCAAGAAGTCGAGGCAGGCAATGAGTTGATGATGCCTGGTTACCCAGCACAGGTAGAGGCAATCATTAATGCGGTGAAATCGGGTAAATTGAATATTGCAGACGTAAATCGCAATGTTCGTCGTATGCTCGAATATATCGTAAAGACTCCTCGTTTCAAGGGATATAAATACAGTGGTAATCCTGACTTGAAAGCTCATGCTGCCATTACCCGTCAAAGTTCTACCGAGGGTATGGTGCTCTTGAAGAATGATGCCACCCTTCCTATTAAAAACTTGAAGACAGTGGCACTTTTCGGTGTCAATTCATACGACTTTATGTCGGGTGGTCTTGGAAGTGGATGTGTCAACGTGGGCTATTCCGTGGATATGGTGACAGGCTTGAAGAACATAGGTGTAGCGACGACTCCACAACTCACAGAAATCTATCAGAATTATGTGAAGTATGCCAAGGCAAAGCTCAAGGCAGATAAAAATCCAATGATGTGGTTCCTTGACCAAGGTCAGCCAAAGCTCGATGAAATCGAGATTTCTGAGCGTTGCGTTGCCCATGAAGAACCTTTGGCAGATGCAGCAATCATCACTATCGGTCGTCAGGCAGGTGAAGGTATGGACCGCCAAATCAACGGTGAATTCAACCTTTCTCAGGATGAACAGAATATGATATTCCGTGTATCGGATGCTTTCCATGCAAAGAATAAGAAAGTAATTGTCATCATCAACTCTGGTTCAGTGATGGAAACAGTTAGTTGGCGTGACCGTGTGGATGCTATTCTTGTGGCATGGCAACCCGGTATTGAGGGTGGTAACTCTGTAGCCGATATTCTGACAGGTAAGGTAAATCCATCAGGTAAACTGACTATGACATGGCCTATTGCTGCTACCGACCATCCATCTACTGCCAACTTCGCCAAGGATTATGATATGTATACCTATAAGAATATGGAGAGTTGGGGCAAGGGAGTTATCCCGGGTGTAGACTTCAATAATCATGAGGAAGACATCTATGTAGGTTATCGTTACTTCGATACTTTCAAGAAGAACGTGGCATATCCATTCGGCTATGGCTTGAGCTATACAACTTTCGAGTTTGGCAAACCAGCCGTAAAGGCAAATGGCAATAACATCGAGGTATCTGTTACTGTCAAGAATACCGGTAAGGTAGCAGGAAAACAGGTTGCCGAGGTATATGTTACTGCTCCTAAGGGTGTTTATGAGAAGCCTGCCAAGGAACTCAAGACCTTTGGCAAGACCAAGGAATTGAAGCCAGGTGAGAGCCAAACCTTGAAGATGACATTGGCTAAGCGTGACCTCGCCAGCTTCGATGAGGCTAACAGCCAGTGGAAAGTTGATGCAGGTAACTATCTCTTTCAGGTGGGTACCGATGTGGAGACTATTAAGGGTACTGCAACTTTGACGGTTGCTGAATATACAGAGAAAGTTAGCAACGCTTGTCCAGCAAACGTTCAGATGAATTATCTCAGAAAGAACAAGTAATCTAAGATTATATCATAAAAAGGAAAACTCCTATCTCTTTCTTGAGGTAGGAGTTTTTGTCTTTCTTTTAGAGAGAGTATTGTGTGGTAATCATCAGTTCACGAGGGCGTAAGTGGTAACTGTCGGTCAGTGTACTGATACCGCTATATACTGTTTTTACGTAATTCTTCTTATTAAAGATATTTCGAAGCTCCGCTGAAAGGCGGAGCTTTTTCATTCTCCATACTACCGATGCATCACCCAAGAGTGTATTCACCTTGCTGCCTCCCTGTAACTCGTTGTGATAATGTACGAGCGAGAAAGTGAGGTCAATGTGGCTGATGGTGGCTGTAGCTGACAAAGTCTGTTTCCAATCAAATAGCGATGAAACCGCTTGCTTTTGTCTCTTTGAGTCATATTTGGTGAACTCTCCCTCATAACTGAAGGCGCACCTAGATGGTGAGAAGTCGATGCTCGGCTTCAGGGTATAGGTGTTGGCAGTATAGTCGATGGCTTTGCCTGATGAATATTGCTCGCCCTTGCTGTAGTTGTAGCTGGCGATGAGTCGAGTTCTCAAGTTTAGCTCATAAAATCCCTTGGAGATATAGAGGGAACCTCCGATGTTGTCGCTCTTGCTGTTCTGCTTATATAAAGATGTATAATAGTTGCCATCCACAATGCGCAGGTCGGAAGCGGTATTCATCCAGTAACGGTTGACATTGAGCGAAGCTGAGAAGAATATCTCCTTGATAGGACGCTTGTAGTCGTAAGACAACTTGCCGAATAGCGAATGGGTGATTGGGATGATGTCGTTAGACATATACCAAGAGCGGTAGCTGCGGCGGTAACTGCTTAAGGCATAGTTGGTGGAACTGCCCGTGCTGGTATTATACCCGATGTAAACAGTCATTTCGTTGCGGAAATTCATCTGCTTGTTTAGGTATAAGACCGGTGAAACCGTCCATAATGTCTTTTGGGGATAGGTGAATCGCTCCCAGATGAAGTCGGGCGAGAATGACATTCGGAAGGTCTCCGTCTTGTATTGCCAAAAAGGAGTAAACTTACCAGTTAGCTTGAGACTGTTTCTACCGATTTCATCGCTGTTTATGTGGATGTTGTTGACATTCAAGGAAAGTTGGTATTGCTGAGTCCAGTGGTATCTGTTCTTCTGCCATGACAGGGCATGGGCGGTATGCCAAAGATTCGTGCGCAGTCGGTTGCGGTCATCATTCACATAAAGGTCAGAGACACCATGGTGATAGTCGGCAGTGGAACGCCAAAAGAGTTGACTCTTCTTGAAAACGAACAGACGATAGATGCTGCCCGATAAGTCAAGGTGAAGAATGCGGATGCGTTGGGTTAGCGTGTCGTTGATATTGGACCAACCATCGTCTTGGCTCACGTTGAGACTGATGTTCTCGTTGCCGTAATGATTAGCTTGGTTCACCTTGTTTTCCCATTGCAGGTTGAATACATCGCTAATCATGGTCTTATGGTTCTGCTCGGTAGTGGTGATGGGAGTCTCACCGCCCAAATTGTAGATGGATGTGTTCTCTCGCTGTTGGCGGATTACTTGTCTTAGATAATTCGCCTCGATGCGACTTTCTGCATCTTGCTTGTTTTTCTTGATGTGGCTGATGGAATACTTCTGGATGGTATTGAAGCGCAATCGTTCGTCATCAATAGGAGCATCAAGAATAGGAACGGAATGCCAAGAGGGAAGCGTGGCTGCTGCAAGCCGGTCACTATAGGAAGCAAGCCTTTCGAGTGAATAACCCAGGTTTTCGCCCGTTCTGTCGTATGCGACATCATATATCATCTGTTTTTTCTTGCCAATCTGCATGGTGTTGATCTTTCCACCTACGTGGGTAGGACTGCCTACTAACAAGTATGGCTTGATGGTGTGGAGCAGCTTGCCACGGGCACTATCCTTGAGGGCGATGTTCATCGCTACATTATCCGTAAAAATCTTGTTCTGGAGAGCCTTGATAGGTTGGTCGTGCTCGATGATTTCAGCCTTTTTTACGTCTTTCGCCTTGATATTCTCCTCCAGTTGATTGTATTTGCCGCCAGTGAGATCAAGTCCTTCCACGGTGAATCGGTCGATAGGTTTGCCATTATAATTGATTCTTCCGTTCTTCTCAATATCGACACCAGGCAACTTCTTCAATACGTCTTTGAGATTGTTGTCTCGCTCGTTGGCAAAGCGAGTGAGGTCAAAAGAGATGGTATCACGCCCCGTGATACGTGAGCCTTTCACTTGTACTTCCTTCAATACGAAAGCTGTGGATGCCATACTGATAATGGTCTCTTTACCCGATGAAATCGCTGCTTTTTGCTTCTTGTAACCCATATAGGTAGCTTGAAGCATATCGTTGGCTTGCTTTTCAGCAACAGCCAGTGTGAATGTTCCATCCTCCTTGCTCCGGGTAAACTTCAATGGCTTTCCGTTGCGTAGCAAGGTGACGGACACGTTTGCCAAGCGATTATGGGTAAGCGAATCCTCCACATAACCACTAATATCTTCTTGGGCAAATGTTGCGCTTGCCATCAATAGAGTGACAAATATAGCTATTAATTTTCTCATATTATGATTATCTTTCTATCGGGTTGAATGGTTCTGCTCGCTTGGAATGCTTTAGTATATTTCCCTTTTCATCCTTAATCTTTACAATCTTGGCGTACTTTGCATCTTGAAGCAGATAGCCGATAGGGTCGGCATAGTATTTCTTATAGATAGATGTCAAAGACTTGCGGTCGATAGGCTCAAAGGTCTTTCCCTTATAGTATATAGGTGCGGAGCCTTTGGCGGTAGTCAGTCCTACTGCCGTGAAACCATAGTCATTCTCAGAGTCATGAGCTTTGAGGATTAATCCTGGTAGACCTCCTAACTTCCAAGGTCCATTGTCGAGCGGTATGTCTTCGGCATACCATGCAATCCATGTCCTGCCTTTATATTTGGCTATGGCTTGGTGGCATTCGTAGCCACAAATGGTATCGATGCTATCCGTGAGTTGCCAATCTATTGGTTCCATCGGCTCGATGCACACGTATCTATCGGCAGCGAAGAAATCGAGATAGGCAGTCTTGCCTTGCTCTGGATAGTTCTTATAGACTTTCCAGTTGATGGTTCCTCCGTTTCCAGAAAAACTTGTAGGTATGCCTTTTGCCATATCGGCTGAGATAACAGAGTCTCTTTGAAAGATGG
>CAKQXI010000076.1 GCA_934281565.1 uncultured Prevotella sp. | reverse complement strand
GAATCATGAACATTAAACCATTAGCAGACAGAGTGCTGGTACTTCCTGCACCAGCTGAAGAAAAAGTAGGTGGAATCATTATCCCTGACACAGCTAAAGAGAAACCACAGCGTGGCAAGATCGTGGCAACAGGTAAGGGAACTAAAGATGAGGAGATGGTTCTCAAAGAAGGTGACACTGTTCTCTACGGCAAGTATGCTGGTACAGAGCTTGAATACGAGGGCACTAAATATATGATGATGCGCCAGAGCGATGTACTTGCAGTGGTGGAGGAGTAATAAGATAATTAACAGTTTATAGTTTATAGCGGCTTCGCCGTATAGCAAGATTGCCCTATCAACTATTAACTATCAACTTTAAACTAAAAAAGAATTATGGCTAAAGATATTAAATACAATATGGATGCTCGCGACCTCTTGAAGAAGGGTGTCGATCAGTTGGCTAACGCAGTAAAGGTAACCCTTGGTCCTAAGGGTCGTAATGTAGTAATCGAGAAGAAGTTTGGTGCTCCTCAGATTACTAAGGATGGTGTTACAGTAGCAAAAGAAGTAGAACTTGAAGATAAGTTTGAGAATACTGGTGCACAGCTCGTTAAGAGCGTAGCAAGCAAGACAGGTGATGATGCTGGTGATGGTACAACCACAGCAACAATCCTTACTCAAGCTATCGTAACAGAGGGCTTGAAGAACGTTACCGCTGGTGCTAATCCAATGGACTTGAAACGTGGTATTGACAAGGCTGTCGCTGCTGTCGTTGAGTATATCAAGAACCATGCAGAACAGGTAGATGACAACTACGACAAGATAGAGCAAGTTGCTACCGTTTCAGCCAACAATGACCCAGAGATTGGTAAACTCTTGGCAGATGCAATGCGCAAGGTTTCTAAAGATGGTGTTATCACCATTGAGGAAAGCAAGAGCCGTGACACAAATATCGGTGTTGTAGAGGGTATGCAGTTTGACCGTGGTTATTTGAGTGGTTACTTCATGACTGATGCCGACAAGATGGAGTGTGTGATGGAGAACCCATACATCTTAATCTATGACAAGAAGATTTCCAACTTGAAAGAGTTCTTGCCAATTCTTCAGCCAGCAGCAGAGAGCGGTCGCCCATTGTTGGTAATCGCAGAGGATGTAGACTCTGAGGCTTTGACTACATTGGTAGTTAACCGCTTACGTGGTGGTTTGAAGATCTGTGCTGTTAAGGCTCCTGGCTTCGGCGACCGTCGTAAGGCTATGTTGGAAGATATTGCAGTATTGACTGGTGGTGTCGTAATCAGCGAGGAGAAAGGATTGAAGTTGGAACAAGCTACTCTCGAGATGTTAGGTTCTGCTGACAAGGTAACGGTAGGTAAGGAGAATACTACTATCGTAAATGGTCATGGTCAGAAAGAGAACATCCAAGACCGTGTAGTTCAGATCAAGAATGAGATAGAGAATACCAAGAGCTCTTATGATAAGGAGAAACTTCAAGAACGTCTTGCCAAGCTTGCTGGCGGTGTAGCAGTTCTCTATGTAGGTGCGAACTCTGAGGTAGAGATGAAAGAGAAGAAAGACCGCGTAGACGATGCACTTTGTGCAACTCGTGCCGCTATCGAGGAAGGTATCGTAGCAGGTGGTGGTACTACTTATATCCGTGCTCTTGAGGCACTCCAAGGATTGAAGGGTGATAACGCCGATGAACAGACTGGTATCAAGATAGTAGAGCGTGCCATAGAGGAGCCTCTCCGTCAGATTGTAGCAAATGCAGGTGGCGAGGGTTCCGTAGTAGTAAACAAGGTACGTGAGGGTGAAGGTGACTTTGGTTACAATGCTCGCACAGATGTTTACGAGGATATGCGTAAGGCTGGTATCGTAGACCCTGCAAAGGTTGAGCGTGTCGCATTGGAAAATGCTGCATCAATCGCAGGTTTGTTCTTGACAACAGAATGTGTCTTGGTAGACAAACCAGAGCCAGCGCCTGCAGCTCCAGCGGCAGCACCTGGCATGGGCGGTATGATGTAAAAGTATACAACATATTTGTTTTAGGAAATCGGATGTCTTATGGCATCCGATTTTTTTATGCCTTTTCTCTTTGTGGTTTTTATAAAAAGTACTATCTTTGCAGCATGAAACTGAATATTGATTGGAAAAAAGGGTTAGTGTTCCTGATAGTTGTCGGGGGACTAATCTATATTACTAAGGCAGAGTTGGGAATGACTACAACTAATTCGTTCCTAACGACGTTAGGTGTGTTGTTGCTTCTTTTTGTGGGTGACCATTTTGCCCAGGAGATAGATGAAAAGCTCAAGCGTAAGAACAAGAAGTAATGGAAAGATTAATAGAACTCTATAAGGATTGGGCAGGCGAAGAACCTGCCAATATAGTAAAGTTGCCAGGACAGGGCAGTAACCGACAGTATTTTCGCATTACTAAAGCTGATGGCTCTACGGTCATTGGTGTCGTTGGAACGAGCCGTGACGAAGATCATGCTTTCGTTTATTTGTCTAACCATTTTTCAGTCAGACAATTGCCAGTACCAAGAATACTCGCTGTCAGCAAGGATGAATTATGCTATATCCAGACAGACTTAGGCTCCATGTCCCTCTTTGATGCCATCAAGGGTGGTAGAGAGTCGGGCGGTAGGTATAACCAAAGGGAAAAACAACTTTTAGTGAAGACGATTCGTGAACTTCCCAATATACAGTTGCGTGGAGCCCGGGGCTTGGATTGGAGCAATTGTTATCCCCAGCCGGAGTTTGATGTGAACAGTGTCCTTTTCGACTTGAATTACTTTAAGTATTGCTTCTTGAAACCAACGGAACTGGACTTTCATGAGTTGAAACTTGAGGCTAATTTCCGTCTCTTTGCCAAGGATTTGACATCAGAGAGTATGGATAGTTTCCTCTATCGTGATTTTCAAGCTCGCAATATCATGTTAGATGAAAACGACAATCCATACTTCATTGATTTCCAAGGAGGGCGCAAGGGACCATTCTATTATGACTTGGCTTCTTTCTTATGGCAGGCTTCTGCCAAATATTCCTTTAAGCTACGCCGTGAGTTGGTATGGGAATATTATCAGTCGTTGAAAAATTATACGGAAGTACCATCTGTGCGCCATTTTGTCAATAGGCTAAGTCTCTTTGTTCTTTTCAGAACCTTGCAAGTGTTGGGGGCATACGGCTTCCGAGGTTATTTTGAGCGTAAGAAGCATTTCTTGGATAGCATACCTATGGCAATCCAAAACCTCCGTGACCTCTTGAAGATGGGTGATAGAGTATTCCCTTATCCTTATATGATGGATATGTTGAGACGACTCACCGAACTTCCACAGTTTACTCGCATAGAGGGAATGGCAATGAACAGAGCCGATGGTTACAAGATAGCATCAACCAATATTTATCATTCCAATCCGCAAGATGGGCCTGCCACTTATAGCAAGTATGATGGCAAGGGACCATTGGTGGTGCGAGTGTTTAGTTTCTCTTATCGTAAGGGTATCCCTGAAGATCCATCGGGCAATGGCGGTGGTTATGTATTCGACTGTCGAAGTACCCATAACCCCGGTAGGTATGAGCCTTATAAGAAACTGACGGGATTGGATGAGCCAGTTATTCGTTTCTTGGAAGACGACGGAGAGATACTGAACTTCTTGGAGAGTGTTTATCAGCTTGCCGACCATCATGTGCGCCGATATATGCAGCGAGGTTTTACATCCTTGATGTTTTGCTTTGGTTGTACAGGCGGTCAGCATCGCAGTGTTTATTCAGCCCAACATTTAGCCGAGCATATCCATGAGAAGTTTGGTGTGGAAGTGCAAATCTGCCATCGAGAGCAGAATATCCGACAGGTATTGGCTGCAAAAGAGTGAAAAAAGAGTAAATGGAAAGATATATTTGCTCGTTAATGGATAAAGTAGTAGAATTTTTAGTAACTTTGCAGAAAGTTTGATATTCGAATGATGCAAGCAATGATATTCGCAGCAGGGTTGGGCACTCGCCTCAAGCCACTTACCGATAGAATTCCAAAGGCATTGGTAAGCGTAGGGGGAGAGCCTTTGCTCAAACGAGTCATCTTTCAATTGAAAGATGCTGGATTTACACGCATAGTAGTGAATGTTCACCATTTCTCGAACCAAATAATCGACTATCTTCGTGACAATGACAGCTTCGGTATGGATATTCGTATTAGTGACGAGAGTGACAAATTGCTGGAGACAGGTGGTGGCATCCGAAAGGCTTGGCATCTCTTTGACCAACAAGAGCCAGTGCTTATCCATAATGTCGATATTCTCAGCAATGTGGACTTGAACAAATTCTATCGATTGGAAACAAAAGACTTGCTGTCTAAAGATAGTGATGCTCCACTTGCAGCTCGCCTTTTGGTAAGTGAACGCAAGACCAAGCGTTACCTTCTCTTTGATGATACCATGAGATTGGTAGGATGGACAAATATAGAGACTGGCGAAGTGAAAAGCCCATATCCAAATCTTAATCCAAAGGAATATAAGATGTATGCTTTCTCTGGTATTCACATGGTAGCTCCATCCATCTTCCCATTGATGGAGCAAGAACCAGATAAGTTCCCAATCATGGACTTCTATCTCAAGCATTGTGACAAGGTTCGCATAGAGGGATATGTCAAGAACAATCTTAAGCTGATGGATGTCGGGAAACAAGAGACACTGAAAGAAGCGGAGAAATTCCTAAAGGAATTAAAGTGAAGAGTGAAGAACGAAGAGTGAAGAATTCAATAGTAATATTGGGTAATCATAAAGTTCAAATTTCAATGTTCAAATTTCAAAGTTAAATATATTATGCAACAGAAGATTATTATTTTGGATTTCGGTTCACAGACCACGCAGCTTATTGGTCGTCGTGTTCGTGAGCTTGATACCTTCTGCGAGATTATGCCTTACAACAAGTTTCCTAAAGATGACCCATCAGTAATAGGAGTCATCTTGAGCGGTAGTCCTTATTCCGTTCACGACAAGGAGGCTTTCAAGGTAGATTTGAGCCAGTTTGTAGGGCGTATTCCTGTGCTCGGCATCTGCTATGGTGCACAGTTTATTTCTTATGCCAATGGTGGTAAGGTTGAGGCTGCAGGCACCCGTGAGTATGGTCGTGCCAACTTGGAACAGTTTGATGCAGAAAATCCTTTGTTCAAGGGATTTGTACCTAACTCTCAGGTATGGATGAGCCATGGTGATACCATCACAGCCATCCCTGAGGATTATAAGTGCATTGCTTCTACTGCCAGTGTGAAGTATGCAGCTTATGCATCAACCAAGCAACCTGTCTGGGCAGTTCAGTTTCATCCAGAGGTATTCCACTCTTTGCAGGGAACACAGTTATTGAAGAACTTTGTCGTTGACATCTGTGGCAGCAAACAGGATTGGAGTGCTGATTCATTTGTTGAGACAACCGTAGCTGAGTTAAAAGCAGAGTTGGGTAATGACAAGGTTATCCTCGGTCTTTCGGGTGGTGTCGACTCAAGTGTTGCTGCCGTTCTCTTGAACAAGGCTATTGGCAAGAACTTAACTTGTATCTTTGTTGATCATGGTATGCTTCGCAAGAACGAGTTCCATGATGTGATGGAAGATTATAAGTGCTTGGGCTTGAACGTTATCGGCGTGGATGCATCTGCAAAGTTCTTTGCTGACTTGGCTGGTGTTACCGACCCAGAGCAAAAACGTAAGATTATCGGTCGTGACTTTGTGGAGGTATTCAATGCAGAGGCTAAGAAACAGACTGGTGCTAAATGGTTGGCACAAGGTACTATCTATCCAGACCGTATCGAGAGTTTGAATATTACAGGCAAGGTTATCAAGAGTCATCATAACGTAGGTGGTCTTCCAAAAGAGATGAACCTCCAATTATGTGAGCCATTGAAGTGGTTGTTCAAGGATGAGGTTCGCCGAGTAGGTCGTTCCATGGGAATGCCAGAGCATTTGATTACCCGTCATCCATTCCCGGGTCCCGGTCTTGCAGTTCGTATCTTGGGTGATATAACTCCAGAGAAAGTACGTATACTTCAGGATGCCGACGACATCTATATCCGTGGCTTGCGAGAATATAAGGTGAAGTTGAGTGGTGAGGAAGCACGCCGAGTATTGGCTGCTGGTGTTCCTGCCGATATGCAGAATGGTGAGATAGAGGTATCGCTTTATGATCAGATTTGGCAGGCTGGTACAGTATTGCTCTCTACTGTTCGCTCTGTGGGTGTGATGGGTGATGAGCGTACTTATGAGCATCCTGTTGCACTCCGTGCCGTGACAAGTACTGATGCGATGACGGCAGACTGGGCACATCTTCCTTATGACTTCATGGCTAAGGTAAGCAATGAGATAATCAATAAGGTAAAGGGTGTCAATCGCGTTTGCTATGATATATCTTCAAAACCACCTTCGACAATAGAGTGGGAATAAAATACATAATGTAGCCCTCGTAGCTCCTTGAGTGAGTTGCGAGGGCAATTAGAACCTAATAAATTTATTAATCATGAAGAAGTACAGTTTTTTATTTTTAGTTGCAGCTTTATGGCTGTTTCCCTTTGGCAGTATAGTTGCTGGTCAAGTGGAAAAAGAGTCAGGCATTGTAACCCCTAATCCTATCCAAATGGAGTGGGCTAATGCCGAGATTGGTGTCCTTATCCATTTCGATATGCCAGTTTATAAGCCAGAGTATAACTGGAGGAATTTTGGTACTCATCCTGACCCTTCTGTCTTTAATCCTACCGAATTGAATACAGATCAATGGTTGGAAGCCGCTTCTAAGTTGGGTGCTAAATATGCAGTCTTAGTCGCAAAGCATTGCAGTGGTTTTAGCTTATGGCCAACGGAAGCGCACGAGTACAGTGTCAAACACTCACCATGGAAGAATGGCAATGGCGACATAGTGAAAGATTTTGTCGCTTCGTGTAGAAAGTATGGTATTAAGCCGGGTATTTATGCCAGTACCACGGCAAATGGTTACCTGAGAGTGGACAATCCGGGCGTTGTTCAGCCTACTGCTACGATTACCCAGCAGGAATATAATGACATAGTGGTGAAGCAACTTACTGAATTATGGAGCAACTATGGTAAGTTGTTTGAGATTTGGTTTGATGGTGGTGTATTAGCCATAGACAAAGGAGGGGCAGATATACTGTCGTTGGTAAAGAAACTCCAACCAGAGGCAGTTGCATTCCAAGGTCCTTTTGGACATCCTAATTTAGTTCGTTGGGTTGGTAACGAAGAAGGGGTAGCTCCATATCCATGTTGGTCTACGGCAGATGCTACTACTGCTGCCGATGGTGTCACTACTATCAGTGGATTGCATGGAAATCCAAAGGCTCCTTATTGGTGTCCCGGAGAGTCTGATTTTACTTTGCGTAAAAATAGTTCTTTCCAAGGTGGTTGGTTCTGGCATGAGGGACAGGATGACCAGCTATTTACAGTAGACCAATTGATGAAGAAGTATGAGACCAGTGTGGGGCGCAATACGAATATGCTTTTAGGTGTCGTCGTAGATAATCGTGGGTTGGTTCCTGATGTTGATGTCAAGAGAATGGAGGAGTTTGGCAATGCCATCCGTCATAAGTACAGTCATCCGATAGCTCAAACTTCGGGAACAGGATATGAGTTGCAAGTCAAGTTGAAGAAGCCGATGGCTGTAGACCATCTTGTTTTGCAAGAGGATATAACCAAAGGCGAGCGAGTGTTGAAATATCAAGTATTGGGTTATGGCAATGGGACTTGGCAACCTCTTAGCGAGGGTTCCAATATAGGACATAAGCATATTGATACTTTCAAACCAGTTGTTGTTACTCGGGTGAAACTTGTCGTGACAGATGCAAAAGCAACACCGCAAATTAAAAGCATGAAAGTATTTGCCCAAGTTCGGGAATAATAGATTTAAATTTAAAGGAGAGATTGGAAAGATGAAACAAAGTGTATTTAAAATTGTTTTTGCATTGGTAGCTTGTGTTATGTCATACGCTGCCAATGCACAAGGTGAAGATGTTTATTATACAGGCAGGATAGATACATTGATGTTAAAGTCTAAGTATTTTGATTTTGACAGAAAGGTTTTTGTTAGGTTGCCTGCGGTATATGACGTGCTTGATACAACAAGCTTTGATGTTGTTTATACGTTTGATGCCCAAATAATGGAGCAATTCTATATGGAATGTAGTTGGCCTATTTTTATCAATCCTAATGGTAAGAGTCGTATTGTTGTGGGTGTTTGCAGCCCACAGGAAGACTCTTATACTCGCCAAGATGATTTCTTGCCAGCAGATAGTGCTACGATTAAGAGCTATGATGGACATGGTGGACATTCGGCTGATTTAGCTAACTTTGTCAAGAATGAGCTTCAACCCTATATCCGTTCTCATTATCGTACCACAGACCATAGCTTAGGTATTGGTCATTCATTGGGTGCCTCTTTTCTGCTTCAGTGCTTGATGACCAATGACCCATTTACAGACTATTTCTTTTTGTCACCCAACTTAACATTTGGTAAGGATAAGTTGATGCTTGCTACTCAATTTGTTAATTATACCTTTGATAAAAGTAAGAAGCGATATTTGTTCTTTAGTGATGCTGGTGAAGAAAGACAGCGACATGGTTGGAAATCTTGGAAACCAGCACGTGATATGGTATATCATTATCTTGATGAGCAACATTTGCCAAGTAATGTGACATGGAAACGTAAGTCATATTTGGATTATGAGCATTGGAGCTCATTCCCCTATGCTCTCCATGATGCCTATCAGGGTTATTTTGAGTATCTGAAGTCTATAAAATAATAAGAGTTGGAATGATATGATGTCAGAAATAGAGAAAATGAGAAGTGAGCAGCTATATGATATTATGGCTCCAGAGGTCATTGCCAGTTTACGGCACGCCAGAGCATTGTGTGCCAAGTTGCAAACCATGACAATAGATGATAAGGATTATCGAGAGGTAATGGAGAAACTAATTCCTGATTTTCCCAAGACTTCGGAAATATGTCCTCCATTTCATTGTGACCATGGTAGTAGCATTAAGATTGGTGAATATGTATTTATCAATTATAATTGCACCATGCTTGATGAGGGACTTATCACGATTGGCAATCATGTTCTCATAGGTCCAAATTGTTCTTTCTTCACTCCCCAGCATCCTATGGATTACAAGGAAAGAAGAAATCCTGTGGAAACTGGTTATCCAATAAAGGTAGGTGATGATACATGGATAGGAGGTAACGTTACGATTTGTCCGGGCGTTACTATTGGCAGCAGATGTATCATAGGTGCTGGCAGTGTAGTGGTTCATGACATTCCAGATGATTGTATGGCTGCTGGCAATCCTGCAGTTGTAAAAAAGAACTTTTAAAAAGGAGGAAATAAATATGGGATTGTTGAAATATAAAGGCTATACTGGTAGTGTAGATTATAGTGAAGAAGATAATTGTCTTTATGGAAAAGTCCTTGGCATGAGTAAGGATGCAATCACTTATGAGGGATTGGATATAAACGGATTACGCAAGGATTTTGAAGAAGCAATTGACGATTATTTGGCATTGTGTAAGGCGCAACCATAGTTGGAGCTATCTAAGTATTTAAGTGTATTCTTTCGTTCTAACAATCTGTATCATGATGGTGTTATGAAGCACTGTGTTAGACCTAAAGAAAGTATTTCATGAGATCTTAAAAAAGAACTTTCATGAGCCTCATGAAAATACTTTCTTTAGGAGAATGTTATTTGTTCTTTAACAAGTCACGGATCTCAGCCAAGAGCTTTTCTTCAGCAGATGGTTCTGGTGCCACGGGAGCTTTAGTTCCCTCTTTCTTCTTATTGGCAATTTTATTGACTATCTTGATGAGCATGAAGATACAGAACGCTACGATGAGAAAGTCGAAGCACGTTTGTAGGAAGTTGCCATAGTTGATGGTGGCAGCTTGCATCTTCTCACCTGCCACTTCAACGGATGGCAGCGTAATCTTGAGATCGGAGAAGTTGACACCTCCGATAAGCCAACCGATAGGAGGCATGATAATGTCATCGACGACAGAGCTGACAATCTTGCCGAAAGCAGCACCGATGATAACACCGACAGCCATGTCGAGTACGTTTCCACGCATGGCGAATTGTTTGAATTCATTCAATAAGTTACTCATGTTTTTTCCTTTTATATTATTAATGCTAATGTTATACCTTATTATATATGGACAAGTCTTGACATCCTATCAAAATGATGCTTTCATTTTGCAATATAGAGTTGTCAGTCTGATATGTTAAGCATCATTTTCTGGAGGATATTAAACCTCTGCCATTCTTTTTTATATTATTTAATACTCAATTCGGTTGCAAATATAGAAAAAAATTAGTAACTTTGCGCTCGAAAAGGAAAGAAAATTATTTTAAACCATTAATTTAAATATTAAGAACAATGATTAAAATTGGTATTAACGGATTTGGCCGTATCGGTCGTTTCGTATTCCGTTCTACAGTTGAGGCTGAGAACGCAAAGGAAG
>CAKQXI010000075.1 GCA_934281565.1 uncultured Prevotella sp. | reverse complement strand
TACGTTAGTATGTTATGAAAAATTTGAGAGAATTGAAACTTCACAGCTTCAGAATTGTTTTACTAAACATGATTTTATAGAGAAAGCATAGAAATTATCTTTTCAAGATTGCGGGCGAGGGCTCGGAAGCCACTTGGTCTATGCTGGTATGCTGCATAGAATCAACCGAAGTGGAGTCTCCCATAGCTACGGATGCACCTTTGGTAGCCTTGATGATACCCACGTTTCCAACATTATCAACATCATCTTGGAATGTGACTTGGGCAGCGTTGCCCAGTGTCAAGAAGATAGCCACTACGGCAGCAGCCTTGAACAATGGCTTCAGTCGCTCAGTCAGTGATACGACCTTAGCCCTATGAGGTTCCTCGGCATTCTCATCTTCTATCATAGCCATCATCTTTTGGTCGAAGTCAGTGCCAAGCACCTCATGCTTGGTCTCGCTCTGCTCGTAGGCAAAGAGCGACTGATAAGTCCTCAGCTCGGCAGGTAAATCGTCCTGGCTGAAGAACGTGCGAAGTATTTCCTCTTCCTCAAGGGTAGTCTCGCACTTCCAATAGCGATCCAAAAGTTGATTGATGTATTTATAGTCCATATCTGTCGAATTGTTGAAATCTTTGTTTTATGTTTTGGCGAGCCCTGAAGATATTCACCTTTACTTGTTCCTCGGTGATGCCCAAAATGCTTGCAATGTCCTTATAAGGTTTTCCCTCGATGTCTCGAAGTTGCAGGCAAGAACGTTGTTTCTCAGGCAACTCGTCTATAATCTTTCTCACGATGTCCAGCTTGTCTTTCTGTATCATTCGTTCGGACGGATTGGATGTGATGTCTGGTCTTTCCTCTTTTTCTTCTTCCAATGAGCTGTTTTGGTTGCCCATCTTCTTAATGTGGTCAAGCGAAAGGTTTCTTGCGATGGTAAGGCTATAAGCCTCGATGGAATCAAGAAGCTGCCACTTGTCACGAGAATTCCAGACTTTAATCAGCGTATCCTGCACAACATCTTCCGCTTCCTCTCGGTTAAGAGTAATGCGCATTGCCAGCCTAAAGAGCTTATCTTTCAGTGGCAAAACATCGTTTCGGAAACTGATTTCTTTCATCCCTCTATTAGTAATGACGACTGAGTTATAAGAAAGTTACAGCCATCTTGCTGTTTTAACTTCTCTTAACTGATATGTCCTATATTAATCTTGCAAATCTCTCAAATATATTATATTCTTTTGGTGTCAAGTAAATTCTTCACTCTTCGTTCTTCACTTTTCACTTAATCACAGTTCCATGCTTGCCATCAATGGCAGTAGCGAGCGTGATTATCACTTCTTCAACGCCAGCGTCAATGGCTGCAAGCGCATTCTCTAACTTGGGAATCATGCCGTCTGCCACAGTTCCGTCAGCCTTGTATCTCTCGAAATCGGCATGGGTAATCACAGGGATTACGCTATCGTCGTCATCGGGATTGCTGAGCACACCTTTCTTCTCAAAGCAGTATATCAAGGTAACATCATAGTAGGACACCAAAGCCTTGGCAGTCTCGCTGGCGATAGTATCTGCATTGGTGTTGAGGATATTGCCGTTTCCGTCGTGTGTCAGTGGAGCCATGACAGGAGTGATGCCTTCCTCAATGAGTGTCTGGAGCATCTTGCCATTGGCACGTTCCACATCACCGACATAGCCGAAGTCAATGCCATCCTTGAGAGGGCGTTTATGACTATGGATGATGTCCATGTCGGCACCAGTCAAGCCGAGTGCGTTTACACCGTTGGCTTGTAACTTGGCAACAAGGTTCTTGTTCACCAGTCCACCGTATACCATAGTTACTACTTCCAGCATATCAGCATCAGTGATGCGACGACCGCCTACCATCTTGCTTTCAATGCCAAGGGCAGCAGCTACTTTGGTGGCACGACGTCCACCGCCATGTACCAATACTTTCTTGCCAGGTATCGCTGCGAAGTCTTTCAAGAGCTGTGCCAACTTCTCGTTGTCCTCAACGATGGCACCGCCTACCTTTACTACTGTTATCTTTTCCATCTTTTTTCTATATTCTGGGGGAATTTATAGAAGTTAAGGGAAGTTATCACTCCCTATGGTCATTTGGGAAGTTAAGGGACAGCAGCTTTAGAGATTATAATCAAAAAGACTATTGTCCCTTAACTTCCCTCTAATTTCTCTTAACTTCCCCTTAAATTCCCAATATTATTGTAAATAAGTGTATCCAAAGAGTCCATTGCGATAGGTTCCCAAGAACTCCTTGCCCTCATCGAGCGAAATCTTACCTTCTTTGACACTCTTGGTTACCCATTGTTCCAATTGGCGAACCAATTTCTTTGGGTTGTATTGTACATAGTCAAGAACTTCCTCTATGGTCTCACCGTCAAATATCTGGTCAATGCAGTATTTCCCGTCTTTAACGGAGATATGAGCGGCATTGGTATCACCAAAGAGGTTGTGCATATCACCCAAGATCTCTTGGTAAGCTCCCACGAGGAATACACCAAGATAATATGGCTCATTCTTCTTCAATGGGTGGAGAGGTAAGACATTGCCAATATGACCATTGGTTACGAAGTTGGCTATCTTGCCGTCGCTGTCGCAAGTAATGTCTTGCAAGGTCGCATTGCGAATAGGACGCTCGTCCAAACGCTGGATAGGCATGATAGGAAAGAGTTGGTCTATTGCCCAACTGTCTGGCAAGCTCTGGAACAAAGAGAAGTTACAGAAATATTTATCTGCAAGCAACTTGTCAAGTCCTCGTAGTTCCTCAGGAACGTGCTTCATGTGCTTGGCAAGACTATTAATCTCGTGGCATACGCTCCAATACATGGCTTCAATCTCGGCACGAGTCTTCAGGTCTACGATGCCATGTGAGAACAGTTGCAGAGCCTCGTCACGGATTTGTTCTGCATCATGCCAGTCTTCCAGCATATTGCGAGGGTTGAGGTTGTCCCAGATCTCATAGAGGTCTTTTACCAATTGATGATCGTTCTCGTTAGCCTCGAACTCCTCGGGCATCTCTGGAAGCGAAGCGGTTTCCAGCACATCAATGACCAGTACGGAGTGATGGGCGGACAATGATCGGCCACTCTCCGTGATGAGGTTAGGATGGGCAATGTTATTCTTGTTGGCTGCATCTACAAAGGTATAGACACAGTCATTGACATATTCTTGGATAGAGTAGTTGACGGAACTCTCGCTGCTGGAGGAACGTGTTCCATCGTAATCAACGCCCAGACCACCGCCACAATCAACGAAATCTACATTGTAGCCCATCTTATGGAGGTTGATATAGAATTGCGCAGCCTCACGGAGAGCCGTTTGGATGCGTCGTATCTTGGTAATCTGACTGCCGATATGGAAATGGATAAGGCGCAAGCAGTCATGCAAGCCCATTTCGTCAATTTTGTTAAGGGCGGTGAGTAACTCGGCACTGGTTAATCCAAACTTGGATGCATCGCCACCACTCTCTGCCCATTTCCCAGAGCCAGAAGAAGCTAATTTGATACGGATGCCTATGTTAGGGCGTACATTCAGCTTCTTTGCCACTTTTGCGATGATGTCAAGCTCATTGAGCTTCTCCACCACGATGAAGATACGTTTGCCCATCTTTTGGGCGAGTAAGGCAAGTTCTATGTAGCTCTCGTCCTTGTAACCGTTGCAAATAATCAGTGAGTCGCTTTGGCACTGTACTGCGATGACAGCATGAAGCTCAGGCTTTGAGCCAGCCTCCAGTCCAAGGTTGAATTTCTTGCCATGTGATATGATTTCCTCAACGACAGGCTGCATTTGGTTCACCTTGATAGGATAGATGACGAAGTTCTCTCCTTGGTATCCATATTCGGTCTTGGCCTTTAAGAAACAACTGGCTGTTTTCTCGATACGATTGTCAAGGATGTCAGGAAACCGGAGTAAGACAGGTGCTGTTATGTCGCGTAACGCTAATTCGTCCATGATGTCGCGTAGGTCAATCTGAGTGTTGTCCTTGCATGGAGTTACATAGACATCTCCTTTTTCGTTGATGCCAAAGTAAGAAGTACCCCAACCACCGATGTTGTAGAGTTCTTTCGAGTCCTCAATAGTCCATTTCTTCATTTCTTCTTGCTTTACTTGCTTATGCTTTTGATGGTGAATAATAATGTTGATGTTGTCTTATACGTTCAGCAACTGTCGTAGTTGCTGAACGGTATCGTTGACCTTGTCAAAGCTGTCCATGACATTGATGTCGAACACATGTTTAGCCTTGTTGTAGAAGTTTTCACGTACTTTGAGCTGTTCGCGTATGAATACTTGTACTTCTTCTGGTGTCTTGTCAAGCAATAATGGACGGACACCTTTCCCCATTTGCAAATGGGCGTGGAGCACTTCGGGAGAGGCTTTCAGGTAGATGGTTTCTCCACATTGGTTCATATAATCCATGTTGTCGAAGAAGCAAGGTGTTCCACCTCCACAACTAACGACAACATTCTCGAACTCTGCCACTTCGTGTAGCATATTGTGCTCTATCTGACGGAAACCATCTTCGCCCACTTCGTCAAAGATTTGCTTGACGGTCTTGCGCATACGGCTCTCAATGTACCAGTCGAGGTCATAGAACATGACACCGATGTCCTTTGCAAGGGCTTTGCCGATGGTAGTCTTGCCTGCGCCCATGTATCCGATGAAAATAATAGGTCTCATGTCTACTTCCTGCGACGGCTGTTTTTTGGTTCTGGCGATTCTTTGATGATGGTCATGCACTCGTCAAAGCTAAGTGCCTCCACATTCTCTTGCTTTGGCTTTGGGATACGGTAGTTCCTGCCATCATATGCGATGTAAGGACCATATTTTCCATTTAGGATCTCCATCTTCGTATCTTCCACGAATGTCTTGATATGCCGTTTCTGCTCGGTCTCACGTTTCTCTCTAATCAGTTGGATAGCCCTCTCGAGGGTGATGCTCATAGGATCCTCGCCCTTAGGGATAGAAACGTATTTCTTGTTATGCAGCACGTATGGTCCAAAACGACCAGCACCAATGGTGACGGTAGTTCCTTCATACTCTCCAACTTCCCTTGGCAACTTGAACAGTTCCAAGGCTTCTTCCAGCGTAATGGTCTCGATGCTCTTGTCTGCAGGGAGTTGGGCGAACCTTGGCTTCTCTTGGTCTTCAGCGCTGCCAATCTGCACGACAGGACCGAAGCGACCTATCTTCACAAAGACAGGCTTGCCACTATTAGGGTCATTGCCCAGTTCTCTTTCTCCAGCCTTGTGCTCGCTGCGAGCGTTCATAACCTTGTCTACATTAGGCTCGAAGTCCTTGTCGAAAGTCTTCATCCACTTGTTCCAGTCGGTCTTTCCTTCTGCAATGTCATCAAACTTCTGCTCCACGTTGGCAGTGAAGTTATAATCCATGATGCCGGGGAAATTAGCCATCAAGAAATCATTGACGACAATACCAATGTCGGTAGGAAGCAGCTTGCCCTTTTCGGAGCCAGCCAACTCTCTCTTTAGCTTTTGTGTCACCTTGATGCCCTTTAATACATCAACGGTGTATTGTCGTTCCTCACCATTCTTGTCACCCTTGACAACATATTCACGTTGTTGAATGGTGCTGATGGTAGGAGCGTATGTAGAAGGGCGACCGATACCTAAGTCTTCCAGTTTCTTGACCAAGCTGGCTTCGGTATATCTTGCTGGAGCCAAGGAGAATTTCTCCGTGGCACAAACCTCACGGCGTTGAAGCTCATCACCCTCTTTCATGGCAGGTAAGATATGGGATGTGTCCTCTGCGTTGTCCTCGTCATCAGTGGATTCACGATACACTTTGATGAAACCATCGAAGACAACTACCTCACCATTGGCAACAAACTTTTCCTCCGTGTTGTCTATCTTGATATTGACAGTAGTTTTCTCTATCTGGGCATCAGCCATCTGTGATGCCAACGTACGCTTCCAGATAAGATCGTATAGACGCTTCTCCTGACCAGTTCCCTCGATGGAAGTGTCGCTCATATAAGTTGGTCGGATAGCCTCGTGAGCTTCTTGCGCACCCTTGGAATGAGTATGATAATTGCGTGGCTTGCTATATTCCGCACCATATACCTTGATGATTTCATCCTTGCTTGCATTGAGACAAAGGGAAGAAAGGTTTACGCTGTCGGTACGCATATAGGTGATGCGTCCACTCTCATACAAGCGTTGGGCAATCATCATGGTCTGGCTAACGGTGAAACCAAGTTTACGGGCAGCTTCCTGTTGCAAGGTAGAAGTTGTGAAAGGAGGAGCAGGAGTTCGTTTCAGAGGTTTCTTGCTGACTGATTCAACGCTGAACTTGGCATCCTTGCATTTCTCCAAGAAAGCCTCGACCTCATCATGTGTCTTGAAACGACGATCCAATTCCGCCTTTACTTCGGTAGCACTGCCATTTTCGTCTACAAGGGCAAAGATGGCGTTTATACGATAATAAGGTTCGCTGTTGAACTTCTGGATCTCACGCTCACGCTCAACGATAAGTCTGACGGCTACACTCTGTACACGACCAGCAGAGAGTGCTGGCTTTACTTTTCTCCAAAGTACAGGCGAAAGTTTGAAACCTACGATACGGTCGAGCACTCGACGCGCTTGCTGGGCATTTACCAAGTTCATGTCCAGATGACGAGGATGCTGAATGGCTTCTAAGATGGCTGGTTTGGTAATTTCATGGAAGACGATACGGCTTGTCTTCTCCTCATCCAATCCCAGTACTTCGCAAAGGTGCCAGCTGATAGCTTCTCCCTCGCGGTCCTCATCGGATGCCAGCCAAATCTTTTTAGCTTTCTTGGCATTTGACTTTAGTTCAGTGACGAGCTTTTTCTTTTCCTCTGGAATCTCATAATCAGGTTCCATGGTTTTCTCATCTATACTCAATTCTTTCTTCTTTAAGTCACGAATATGACCATAAGAAGACATGACCTTGTAGTCCTTACCTAAGAACTCTTCGATTTTCTTAGCCTTTGCAGGGCTCTCGACGATTACTAAATTTTCTTGCATATGCGTTATACAGTTCTTTTGGTTCGCAAAAGTAAGCAAACTTTTTGCTTGTACCTTATTATATAGGGATTTTTTTTGCTTTTTTAATGTTTCAGGGACAAAAACTGTCGTTTTATCCCTGTTTCATACTTTCAATGAACTGAAGCAAGCCTTGTCGGATAGAGCGCAAGCCAAATAGCTCGGTATGTATCTCTTGGAGTGGTATCCATAGAAATTCTGCCGCATCGTCCATTGCCTCTACATGGCTCAAGTCTTTTACCTTGACCATGTAGAACATATCGAGTGTATGGATTGTGATGCCGGAATAACGATAGATGTTGGGGATGCTGAATAGATAGGTTGTTTCTATGGCTTCAAGCCCGGTCTCTTCCTTTACCTCACGGATGATGCCTTGCTCTCCAGTTTCTTCCATGTCAACGAAGCCACCGGGCAAGTCAAGCGTCCCCTTCGCTGGCTCGTTCTTGCGCCTTACTACCAACAGCTCTTTCTTCTCGTTCAGGATGAAAGCTACAGTTGCAGAACTGGCGTTAGCATAATAAACAAAACCACAATTGTCACATTTCTTGCTCTTGAAATTGTTGATTATGAAATGTGACGAGCCACATACAGGGCAGTATTTGAATTTTACCAAGGGGTGCTCCATAACGTAAAGTTTTAGAGGGTTACCAATTATCTGTTCTGAATGGGAAAAGGGGCAGGAGCGCAGCATTCTTGACATTGCCATATCCCCAGTTGCGGAAAGCATAACGTACCGCTACGGGTTTCTTTACTTCTGGGCAAGTGATGATGATACCTTGTGTCCAATAATAGTAAGCGTTGGCTTTATGGAAAACCTTGTCCTCTCCTGCAACCTCGAAGCCCTGCAAGTCCTCGTAACGGCTGATGGCATCATAATCATTCTTAAGATGCACATAACAAGTGTCGTTGGAAATCCTCAAGTCCTTGAATTCTGGGCTATCACACCAGATGTTCTTCATGCCGTATGTCTTGTTGAGTGCTTGCAGCGCAAGGCGTTCACCTACTTGTTGCTTTTGGCAAGGATGGATTTGTTGACTCTCGTATGGATATACCAAGTCATCGGTACAGATGATGCCACTATTGGGAATTATCTTGGATGCCTTGAGCTGCTGCTCACGGAGCAGAGCACCGTCAATGCCGTTCTTGTTGTCATAATAATAAGGAGCGATTTGCACGAAGTAGAAAGGTAGGTCACCTTGCTTGAAGTCTCTGCGCCATTGGGCGACGAGGTCGGCAAGTCGTTGGGTGTATTGTCCTGCAGGGTCACCAACGTTGGAGCAACCTTGATAGTATATAATGCCCTTCACGGTATAGTTGAGGATAGGGTGGAACGTACCATTGCCCCAAAGCAAAGGACGGTGATAGTCCCAAGAGAACTTCTTCACCATGGCGTTGCTGTCAAGAGGCTCGGTGGTATTCTTCTTTAGATACTCACGGTCAAGCCAGCTCTCTACACGAGTTCCCCCTTTATTTGCCATGACAAGCCCGATAGGAATATCCAGTGCCTTGTTGACTACTTGGGCAAAGAAATATCCTGTGGCTGAGGCTTCGCCCACCGTCTCAGGATTTATTACGTGCCATTCACATTGGGCATCATCAAGAGGTTTGGTACTCATGACGCTTGGGATTTTTACATAATGGATACCTTTATAACCATTGGCTTCGATGACAGCTTTGTTATATCCCTCCACAGGACAATTACCAAAGCCTTTCACAGGCATTTCCATATTGCTTTGTCCTGCGCATACCCAAACCTCACCAGAGAGAATGTTGTTGATGGTAACTTTCTCTCCATCATCGAAAGTGATGGAGAGTGGGGTATAGCTGGCTTTTGGAGTGTGAACCTTGACAAACCATTTGCCGTCCTTGCCTGTCCTTGCTGAATATTTCTGTGAAGACCATGAAGTGGTAACCTCCACATTCGTTCCAGGCTTGTCCCATCCCCATAGATTGGTTTGGGCGTTCTGTTGTATAATCATGTTGTCACTTAAGATGTGTGGCAACTTCACTTTAGCCTGCGCTCCGATAGCAACGAGAGCCAAGGCTATCAACGGCAATAGTTTCTTGTTCATTTTTAGTGTATTAAGTTTATGTTATGAAGTCAAATGTTACAATAGGTTCTTGATGGCAGTGTCGATGTCTTTGATTTGCACGTCACGGGCACGCAAGGTGTTGCTTCGGTCAATGAGGAAGAATGTAGGAATGGTCTGTACGTTATATTTGACAAGGCTTTGTCCATTGACACCGTTTTCTTCACGGACGCTAATCCATGGGAGGGCAGCGGTGGAAGTCTTCCAGAAATGCTCGTTAGGATCGACAGACACTTGGTAAATCTCGAAACCAGCGGCATGGTACTTGTTGTATAGCTCACGAAGCATCATGATACGTTTGGTGCTCTGGTCACTGGCAAAGAGGTGGAAATCAAGCAATATGACCTTTCCCTTGAGGTCAGTGAGTCGTCGGGTCACGCCCTTGTTGTCTTGTAAGGCAAGGTCAATGACACCATTGACTTGTACCTTGCTTGCCTCTATTTGCTGCTCAGCCATTTGATTTTCGATGATACGGATGTCTTTCATGCCTTGTATGGCAATGTTGTGCAAGTTCTTGCCACGCTCTGCATTAGGATAGTAAGTGTCCCAACTTGTAGCTACTGCAGCGAACACCTTGACATCGTCCTTGTCATTGCGAGGGTTGAATATGAGCGTATTGATGTTGCCTACTTGCGCAGTCTGGAACAGGGCATAGTAAGAATAAGCCTTCATCGGCTCTTTGAAGATGTAGTTCACCTTGATGTCTTGCTTATAGCTGTTCATCAATCGGTTGATGATAATTTGTGCAGAGTCAACGCCGACATTCGGATTCTTTGTCACACTGTTGATTTGTGCCTGTAAGTTCATCTGCTTGAGTGACAATTCCTTGATTTTATTACAGTTCTCGGAGCCGTCAACCTCATACTGGTAGCTCATGGTAGGATAAGTGGCTTTCACGTTGATGGTCTCGGTGGAGTCGATGGAAAGATTGATGCTTTGGTTGGCAATCCTCAGTCGATAGAACTCAGGACAAACGGAATCCATCGCATTTTCTTCAAAGGCAAAGGAACCATCTTCACCCAGTTTGATGGAGTCAATCTTGACAGGACCGTTCAGGCTGATGTTTTCCAAGTAAAGCATAGAGTCTTTGGCATCAGCGATGTTGCCATTGATGTGGAACTTCTTGTTGTTGCAAGAAGTGAAAGCCAGTGCAGCTACGATAATCACTGCTGCTGAATAAAATTTAGATATCTTCATGTGTTCTTGTTATTTTGCAAAATTATCGCTTGCAAAGGTACTAATAAAATTGGAATTAACCACCAGTGAAGGATAAAATATTCAAAAAACTAAAAAATAAATGATATTTTATTCGTTTATTAATAATTAAAGAGGTATCTTTGCAGCGTTTTAGATATTTTAGATGTTAGACAAAACAATAAGT
>CAKQXI010000074.1 GCA_934281565.1 uncultured Prevotella sp. | reverse complement strand
CATCTATATTGATTGGCGTAACGGCTACATATCCATTGTGAACAGCCCACTGGTCGGTATCCGTGGCATCTGGCTCATCATTGCGGAACTCGCCCACCATCCAGTAATAGTCATAACCATGAGGATGTCGTTCTTTCACCACTTCGTTAATCCACGAGCCAAAAGTCATGCGACAACCTTTGATACCTTTGAAAGGAGGATTGGCAGGGAAATTGACATTCAGGCAAGTTGCATGGGGCAAGCCCTTGTCAAGTACCCTCCTTACAATTCTCACCACATCGTCTCGTAGAGGTGAGAGGTCAGCATTCTCATCATAATTACAACTACTGAAAGCGATAGACGGAATATGCTGCATACATCCCTCCTTCGCTACGCCCATCGTACCAGAATAATGATTGTTAACGCTTGAGTTATCACCATGGTTTATGCCACCCAACACTAAGTCGGGGCGACGACTGACAAGCTGGTCAAGTGCCAATTTCACACAATCCACAGGCGTACCATTACATGACCATACTTCAACATCCATATTATGTCGACGCTTTAAACGTAAAGGAGTGGTTGCCGAAAAAGCACACGAGAAACCAGAGCGAGCACTTTCTGGAGCCACAACGAGCAAATCGCACCAGTCTTTGAGGAAACTTACAAGTGTCTTTATACCATTGGCGTGATAGCCATCATCATTTGAAATTAATACTAACGGTTTCTTATTTTCCATAAAATTTTCTTTCTTTTTGGTGCAAAAGTAACAAAAAACCTTTAAAGTAACGTAATTCTCACAATAAATTTGTATCTTTGCACCTAAAATTGCGAAGATAAGTAATATCTTTGTCCACTGATTCATTCATAGAAGATTAAGAAAATGGGAAAAATAATCGCAATAGCTAATCAGAAGGGTGGTGTCGGCAAGACTACCACCACGATTAATTTGGCAGCATCACTCGCCACATTGGAAAAGACCGTGCTCGTTGTAGATGCCGACCCTCAAGCCAACGCCTCAAGTGGCTTGGGCGTAGACATGGCGGAAGTGGATTGTTCTATCTACGAGTGCATTATCGACCACACCGATGTTCGTGATGCTATCTACACCACCGACATTGATGGTCTGGACATCATCCCCAGCCACATCGACCTTGTCGGTGCAGAGATAGAGATGCTCAACCTACAAGGTCGTGAGAAAATCATCAAGAATGTCCTCGCCCCTATCCGCGACGACTATGACTTCATTCTCATTGACTGCTCCCCTTCTTTAGGTCTGATTACAGTCAATGCGCTAACAGCCTCCGATAGCGTTATAATCCCGGTACAATGCGAGTACTTTGCATTGGAAGGTATTAGCAAGTTGCTCAATACCATTAAGATTATCAAGAACAAGTTGAACCCGAAACTTGAGATAGAAGGTTTCTTGCTCACCATGTACGATAGTCGTTTGCGCCTCGCCAATCAGATTTATGACGAGGTGAAGCGTCATTTCCAAGAATTGGTATTCAAGAGTGTCATCCAACGTAATGTCAAGTTGAGTGAAAGCCCAAGTCACGGTTTGCCTGTCATATTATATGATGCTGAGTCAAACGGTGCCAAGAACCATTTGGCACTCGCCAAGGAAATCATCAACAAAAACTCTTTATAGTTAATAGTTGATAGTTAATAGTTGATAGGAGAGTTGATAGTTTATAGTTAATAGGGCGCAAGCCTAATTATTAATTATTAATTCTTAATAAAAAAATAACTCAACACTTAAACATTAAAGAAATGGCTGTACATAAGAAATACAACAATGGCTCCAAGAGCAATGCCCTCGGCAGAGGACTTGATGCACTTATTTCGACAGAGGGAGTGCGCACTCAAGGCAGCAGTACAATCAATGAAATACCACTCGAGCAGATAGAGGCTAACCCTAACCAGCCTCGCCGTGAGTTTGAGGAAGACTCTCTGCACGAGCTTGCCGAAAGCATCAAGGCTATCGGTATCATCCAGCCTATCACCTTGCGCCAAGTTACGGAAAACCGCTTCCAGATTATCGCAGGAGAACGTCGTTGGAGAGCCTCCCAGTTGGCAGGTCTCATTGCCATACCAGCCTATATTCGCACCATCAGTGACGAGAACGTAATGGAAATGGCGCTTGTCGAGAACATACAGCGCCAAGACCTGAATGCCATTGAGATAGCCCTTGCCTATGAACATCTGTTAGAGAACAACGGCATGACACAAGAGAAGATTTCTGAACGTGTGGGAAAGAGCCGTGCCGCCATTGCCAACTACTTACGCTTGCTCAAGCTCCCTGCACAAGTGCAGATGGCATTGCAGAAAAAGGAAATAGACATGGGGCACTGCCGTGCCTTGCTGGCACTTGACAGTCCATCATTGCAAATCAAGCTCTTTAAAGAAATCCAGAAGAATGGCTATTCCGTAAGAAAGGTTGAGGAAATGGTGCAAAAGCTGAAGAACGGCGAGGATATAGAGAGTGGCAAGAAGATCATCGCATCGAAGAACCAACTGCCCGAAGAATTTACCATGCTCAAGAATCGTCTTTCCAAGTTCCTCAACACCAAGGTGCAGTTTACCTGCTCACCCAAGGGAAAGGGGAAGATTAGCATTCCTTTCGACAATGAGGAGGAACTTGAACACATCATGAACATCTTCGACCAACTAAAGCAAGAATAGTCATGGTCGGGAAAAACAGTTAGACGAAAGTGAAATTGAACTTATCACATATCTGCATCACGGCACTCCTCTGGATGGCTCCACTGTCTGTCTCTGCACAGAACAGTGTCGATACCTTATCGGCAAAGGACAGTCTGAAGCTCGTAGACCTCAATGCCATCGTGAAGGAGAAAAAGCCCAAACGTGACTGGAGCACATGGCGTCCCAATCCCAAACGGGCGATGTGGCTTGCGTTGGTATTGCCTGGTGCAGGACAGATCTACAATCGCAAATACTGGAAGCTACCTATTATATATGGTGGTTTCGTAGGCTGTACATACGCCATCACCTGGAACAACCAGATGTATCACGACTATTCACAGGCCTATATGGACATCATGGACGACGACCCCAACACGCAAAGCTACAACCAGTTCTTGCACTTAGGAGCCACCATCAACTCAGGCAATATCGACCGATATAAAGAGATATTCCGCAAGCGCAAGGATCGTTATCGCCGTTGGCGAGACATGGGTATGTTTGTCATGATTGGCGTATATGCACTCTCCGTCATAGATGCATACGTTGATGCATCACTCTCGGAATTCGACATCTCCGATGACCTGACACTCAGGATAGAGCCTACTGTCATCAGCAACCAAAGGAACAGCAATCCTTTCACTTCTGGCTCATTAGGCATACAATGTTCACTTACATTTTAGCAAACAAATTAAGAAATACATATTATATATAAGGAAATAATGAAGAAAGTAATCATATTGGCAGCAACCATGTTGTTCAGTTTCCAAGCAGGGATGCAAGCACAGACCGACAACAACGACGATGTTATCACTGTAACCGACAAAGACGGAAAGGCTGAAGAAATAGAAATTCCTATTGGATTGGAAGACAATCTTGACAGTTTGTTACATCTTTACAATGCTAAGACTTACCTCATGCAGGACACCTCATGCAACTATCGTGACATGAACCCTGTATTTGAAAAAGAAGTGTACGTCGACCGATTGAAGCGTTTGCCCACGCTCATCGAAATGCCATACAACGAGGTGGTACAGAAGTTCATCGACCGATACAGTGGCAAGCTACGCCGCTCTGTCAGCTTCATGCTGGGAGCCAGCAATTTCTATATGCCTATATTCGAGCAAGCATTAGAGGCTTACAACTTGCCTCTCGAACTAAAATATTTGCCAGTCATAGAGTCCGCACTCAATCCGAAGGCTGTCTCTCGTGTGGGAGCCACTGGTCTCTGGCAATTCATGCTAAACACAGGAAAGCGTTATGGGTTAGAGGTAAACACACTCATCGATGAACGCCGTGACCCAGTAAAGGCATCATACGCAGCAGCTCATTACCTAAGCGACCTCTACCGCATCTTCGATGATTGGAACCTTGTGATTGCAGCCTACAACTGTGGTCCTGACAAGGTAAACAAGGCAATCCACCGTGCCAAAGGCGCTGCCGACTACTGGAACATCTACCCTTACCTACCTAAGGAGACTCGGGGATATGTGCCTGCATTCATCGCTGCCAACTACATCATGAACTACTATTGCGACCATAATATCTGCCCTATGATATCCGAGTTGCCAGCCAAGACAGATACCGTAGTAGTACACAAGGACCTGCACTTGGAACAAGTAGCACAAGTCCTGAACATCAACATTGAGCACTTGCGCAACTTGAACCCACAATACCGTCACGACATCATCAATGGTTTGAACAAGCCTATGGCTATCCGCCTACCGTCATCATTGGTCGGTGCGTTCATTGACAAGGAAGATTCCATCTTTAGCTACAAGGCAGACGAACTGCTATTGAAGCGTGAGACAGTGGAAGTAAACGATGAAGAACCTGTCGTTAACCATTACCGTAGCAGTTACAGCCGTCACAGCAATCGCCATTCTTCTTATAAGAGCTCAAGAAATCGCCGTGAAAGAAAGAGAAAGGAAAAGAAAGAAGAAAGCAAGAGCATTACCATCAAGGATGGTGACACACTCTCAGAGATTGCAGCACGCCACAATACCACAGTAGAAAAACTACGTAAGCTGAACAAGATGTCTGGCAGCAACATTCGCGCCGGCAAGCAGATTAAGGTGAAATAAAGTCACCTTAATCTTTTTATCTAACACACAAAACAACATAAAAACTATTGGTTTTCACTAATTAAAACATAGGAGGGATCAAACCATGGATGAACAGAACTTGAAAGACTTAGAGAGAGAACAAGCCGACAACAAACTAATCGGCGATGCCTTCCAACATTTGCTTGACACTTATCTGGCTTCTCGCCACCGCAAGAAAGTTGATATTGTCACTAAAGCCTTTAACTTCGCCAAACAAGCACACAAAGGAGTACGCCGTCTGTCGGGCGAACCTTATATCATGCACCCTATCGCCGTGGCACAGATAGCTTGCGAGGAAATGGGACTTGGCTCTACCAGCATTTGCGCTGCCCTCCTGCATGATGTCGTGGAAGATACCGACTATACCGTAGAAGACATAGCCAATATCTTTGGCGAGAAAGTGGCACAAATCGTGGATGGACTCACTAAAATCAGTGGCGGTATTTTTGGTGACAGGGCTTCGGCACAAGCTGAGAACTTCAAGAAGCTCCTGCTTACCATGAGTGATGACATCCGTGTTATTCTTATCAAGATTTGTGACCGTCTGCACAATATGCGCACACTCGCTTCACAACCTGCCAACAAGCAATATAAAATAGCTGGCGAGACCCTTTATATCTATGCCCCTCTTGCCAACCGCCTTGGCTTGAACAAGATAAAGACGGAGCTGGAAGACCTGAGTTTCCGTTATGACCACCCAGACGAATATGCCAACATAGAACATAAGCTCGCCGATACCGAAGCCCAGCGTGATACGCTCTTTGCACAATTCACGGAGCCTATCAAGAAAGAGCTTGACAAGATGGGCATTGACTATAAGATCAAGGCACGTGTCAAGAGTCCTTACTCTATCTGGAACAAGATGCAGAACAAACATGTCTCCTTTGATGAAATCTATGACATCCTTGCCGTTCGCATCATCGTCACCCCTAAGGTGAGGACAAATGAAGTAAACGAATGTTTCAATGTATATGTCGCTATCAGCAAGCTCTACAAGAGTCATCCCGACCGTCTGCGTGACTGGTTGAACCACCCTAAGGCAAACGGTTACCAGGCACTCCATGTCACCTTGATGAGCAAGCAAGGTAGATGGATTGAAGTGCAGATACGCAGTGACCGCATGGATGAAGTGGCTGAAAAAGGATTTGCCGCCCATTGGAAATACAAAGAGGGAGGTGAATATACCGAGGATGAGAACGAGCTTAATGACTGGCTGGCAACCATCAAGGAAATTCTTGACGACCCACAGCCTGATGCCATGGACTTCTTGGATGCCATCAAGCTCAACCTCTTTGCTTCCGAGATATTTGTCTTCACCCCCAAGGGCGAGATCAAGACTATGCCTGCAGGGTGTACGGCACTCGACTTCGCTTTCCAGATACATACTTTCCTTGGCAGTCATTGCATCGGTGCCAAGGTTAATCACAAGTTAGTGCCATTGAGCCATAAACTCAACAGCGGCGACCAGGTTGAGATATTGACAAGCAAGAGCCAGCACGTGCAACCAGCATGGATTAACTTCGTAAGCACCGCCAAGGCAAAGAGCAAGATACAAGCTATCTTGCGCCGTGACAACCGTGAGGTACAGAAGAAAGGCGAGGACATTCTCAAAGAATGGCTGAAGAAAAGCAGCATGGAAATGACCACATCCATCATTGACAAGCTATGTGAGTTCCATAATATCCAGAAGCACGAGAACTTTTTCCAGGCACTCGGTGAGCACTGCATTCTCTTAGGTGAGAAAGATGTGGACGAATTGCAAGGCAAAAACAAGAAGCAAAAGACAGCCAGCAGTTGGCGCGACTATATTCCATTCCTCGGGAAGAACAAGGAAAAGAGAGGAAACGAGGCTACGGACAAGTCCCAAGAACTGTTTGTCGTGGGCAAGGACTTCAACAAGAAGAAGCCCATCATCATCACCGAGGAAAGCATCAATAAGTTTATCTTTCCAGACTGCTGCCATGCCATCCCAGGCGATGACATCATGGGATATATCGACAACAAGAACCGTATCGAAATACATAAGCGGTCATGCCCTGTGGCAGCCAAGCTAAAGTCCAGTTACGGCAATCGCATTGTCGATGCCAAGTGGGATATGCACAAGCAACTTCTTTTCGATGCCACCATCGAGGTACAAGGAATAGACCGCAAGGGTATGTTGCTGGATGTAAGCAAAGTAATCAGTGCCCAGCTTGATGTCAATATCCACAAGCTCACCATCAGCAGTGACAATGGCATATTTGACGGCACCATAGAGATCAAGATTCATGACCGTGAGGATGTAAAGGTCATCATGGACCAGCTCATGAAAATAGATGGTCTGCAAGAGGTACAACGCATCATATAATATAGCCCCCATCTTAAATCATAAAAAGCAAGTTTACGCTATCCAGTAAACTTGCTTTCTTTGTTTCTATACCAACCCATCAATCTGCTTTTTCAACTCTTTCAGTTGCTCCCTCACATTGATGAGCGTGTCAAGGACTTCAGAAGACTTTTCCGCCCCTGTGCGATTTTGTTGCAAATACTTACGTGCCGCAGCTATCTTCAGACCACGAACCTTGATGAGGTTATATATCAACTTCACCTGCTCAATATCTTTCTCCGTATATTGGCGTACCTTGTTTGCAGCAACCTTGGGTTTCAGGAAAGGAAACTCCTTCTCCCAATATCGGAGGGTAGACTCATTGACACCCACTTGTTCGGCTACTTCCCTGATGGAGTAGTACAATTTCACGTTCTTATCTCTATTTAAAGCCATATTTGCAACTTTTTTATCAAACAATTTTTAATTTAATTGCAAATTTAAGCAATTCTTGTTATCTTTGCAAAGTTTTTTAGAAGAAAATGCTCCATTGGGGCAAAAATAAACAAAAAAGAATTAAAGGTTAAAACAAAAATAAATATGATGACAGCTAATGAAGTGCGCGAATCCTTCAAGAAGTTCTTCGAGGGAAAAGGCCACAAGATTGTTCCATCAGCTCCTATGGTTATCAAAGATGACCCTACGCTGATGTTTACAAATGCTGGTATGAACCAGTGGAAAGACATCATCCTCGGTACCAAGGACCCGGGCAAAGATGTACGTCGTGTTGATACGCAGAAATGTCTCCGTGTGAGCGGTAAGCACAATGACCTCGAAGAGGTTGGTCACGACACTTATCACCACACCATGTTCGAGATGCTCGGCAACTGGAGTTTCGGCGACTACTTTAAGGAAGGTGCCATTGACTACGCTTGGGAATACTTGACGGAGGTCTTGAAGTTGAACCCAGACGACCTCTATGTTACCGTATTCGAGGGCAGCGAGGAGGAAGGTCTTGAACGTGACAACGAGGCTGCTGGTTACTGGGCTAAGCACGTGCCTGCCGACCATATCATCAACGGTAACAAGCACGACAACTTCTGGGAGATGGGCGACACAGGGCCTTGTGGTCCTTGCTCTGAGATACACGTTGATTCCCGTACCCCAGAGGAAAAAGCACAGGTGCCTGGTCGTGAGCTGGTCAACAAGGACAACCCACAGGTCATCGAAATCTGGAACATCGTGTTCATGCAATATAATCGCAAAGCCGACGGTTCTCTCGAATCCCTCCCTATGCACGTCATTGATACTGGTATGGGCTTCGAGCGCTTGGTCCGTATGTTGCAAGACAAGCACTCCAACTATGATACAGACATCTTCCAGCCTATTATCAAGGAGATAGAGGCTCTCTCTGGCAAGAAGTATGGCTTTACTACCCCTACTGGTGAGAATGGTGAGGGCAAGGATGAGCAGGAGAAGATAGACATCGCCATGCGTGTCTGCGCCGACCACCTCCGTGCCGTGGCATTCTCTATCGCCGACGGTCAGTTGCCAAGCAATGCCAAGGCAGGCTATGTCATCCGCCGTATCTTGCGCCGTGCCGTACGCTATGCTTACACGTTCCTCGACCAGAAACAGGCATTCATGTATAAGCTCGTTGCCATCCTTGTTCGTGAGATGGGCAGTGCATTCCCTGAGTTGCCAGCGCAGCAGGAGCTGATTACTCGTGTGATGAAAGAAGAAGAAGACTCATTCCTACGCACCTTGGAGAAAGGCATCAACTTGCTCAATGGCGACATGGACGAGCTCAAGGCTCATGGCAAGACTGAACTTGACGGTGTATGCGCATTCCGCCTTTTCGACACATACGGTTTCCCTCTCGACTTGACCGAATTGATTTGTCGTGAGAACGGCTATACCGTAGACGAGAAATCATTCAACGAGGAAATGGAAAAGCAGAAAGCCCGTGCCCGCAACGCTGCTGCCGTAGAGAATGGCGACTGGGAAGTGTTGAAAGAGGGTGAGCAAAACTTCGTGGGCTATGACTATACGGAATATGAGTGCCATATCCTCCGCTATCGCAAGGTCACCCAGAAAAAGAGCAGTTTCTATGAGCTGGTACTCGACAACACTCCTTTCTATGGAGAAATGGGTGGACAGGTTGGCGACAAGGGCGTACTCGTCAGCGAAAACGAGACCATTCAGGTTGTTGATACCAAACGTGAGAACAACCAGAGCATCCACATAGTAAAGGAATTGCCAAAGGACTTAACTGCCGACTTCATGGCTTGCGTTGACATCGAGGCTCGTGAGGGAAGTGCTTGCAACCATACAGCCACTCACCTACTCGACTATGCATTGAAACAGGTATTGGGCGACCACGTTGAGCAGAAAGGTTCTTATGTGGACAAAGATACATTGCGCTTCGACTTCTCCCACTTTCAGAAAGTAACCGATGAGGAACTTCGCAAGGTTGAGCGCATCGTCAACGAGATGATTCGTGCCGACTATCCACTCGACGAGCATCGTGACACCCCTATCGAGGAAGCAAAGGAATTGGGAGCCATCGCCCTCTTTGGCGAGAAGTACGGTGACAAGGTACGTGTTGTTCGTTTCGGTCCGTCTGCTGAGTTCTGTGGTGGTATCCATGCCAAGAGCACTGGCAAGATAGGCTTCTTCAAGATTGTATCAGAGAGCAGTGTGGCAGCAGGCATCCGCCGTATCGAGGCTTTGACTGGCAAGGCTTGCGAGGAAGCTATCTACAACCTTCAGGATACATTGATGGCAGTGAAAGGTCTATTCAACAATGCCAAGGACTTGGAAGGTGTCATCAGAAAATATATCGACGAGCACGACAGCTTGAAGAAAGATGTAGAGAAGTTCCAGGCACAAGCTGTGGAGCGTACCAAGGACAAGTTGGTAGCCAATGCCAAGGACATCAACGGTACCAAGGTGGTAACAGCCGTATTGCCTATGGACCCAGCCTCTGCCAAGGACTTGGTGTTCAAGGTTCGTGAGGCATTGCCAGAGAACTTGGTATGTGTCATCGGAAGCATACACAACGACAAGCCTATGTTGAGTGTCATGTTCAGTGACGACATGGTGAAAGACCACGGTTTGAACGCAGGCAAGATGATTCGTGAAGCTGCCAAACTTATACAAGGTGGTGGTGGCGGTCAGCCTCACTATGCACAAGCTGGTGGCAAGAACAAAGATGGCTTAAGTGCTGCTGTCGACAAGGTTGTAGAGTTGGCGCAACTGTAATACCTACATTCTTGTAAAAGCTAAAAGCATTATAGCAAAAAGGCAAAGTACCTTAGATGCTCTATAAAGACATCCCAAGCTACTTTGCCTTTTTTTTATTTGCTCCATACCAGTTTAAATCTGCGTAAATCCGCTTTCTATGTTAATATCCAAATTTTTTAACCATTATTTTCATTTTAAGCTGAGATTTTATATTCGATGTTGAATGT
>CAKQXI010000073.1 GCA_934281565.1 uncultured Prevotella sp. | reverse complement strand
AAAGATGCGGATGCAAGGTTGTGGTATTTGAAGGAGGCGGCTCGTGAGCAATGGGATTACCGTACCTTGCAGCGTAACATCTCCTCGCAATACTATTATCGCTTGTTGCAAACCCCAGAGCAGCTGCGCAAAGAGGTAAATGACGAGATGCGTTCGCTGACTTCAGATTTTGAAAAAGACAAACTCTCTTATCTCAAGAATCCAATGATAGCAGAGTTTTTAGGATTGCCACAGAACCCTGTCTACAGCGAATCGAAACTGGAAACTGCCATTATCGATCATCTGCAGACTTTCATCATGGAGTTGGGCAAAGGCTATGCGTTTGTGGCTCGTCAGCAGCATATCAAGACAGATATGGGCGATTTCTACATCGACCTTGTGTTTTACAACATCATCCTAAAGTCCTATCTCATTATAGATTTAAAGACAACGCAGATAACTCATCAAGATGTGGGACAGATGGATATGTACGTCAGAATGTATGACGAGTTGAAGAAAGAGGAAGGCAATAATCCTACTATCGGTTTGGTCTTGTGCTCTGACACCAGTAAAGATCTTGCACGTTATTCCATATTGAAAGACAGCAAGCAGCTCTTTGCCGCCAAGTACCTTACTTATCTTCCTACGGAAGAAGAGTTGAGCCGAGAAATCCGCGAGCAAAAAGAGTTTTTTGAATTACAAAAGGGAAAGGAGTTAAAAGATGAAGATTAGATTGACATGTATGCTTGTAGTTTTACTCTGTTGCTTTGTCAGCCGGGCGCAAACTGTTGGCTACTCCTACAAGCCATTGGCAGCAGAGGGTTGCAGCATGAAATATGGTGTAACACGGCAGGATTCCGTTTACTATATGATTGCCACAGTAAAATCGGACAAATTGACTTTCTTGAAAGAGCCAACAATGCTCATCAAGAATTTTGTTGGCGAAGTGATAAAACTGCAAGGCACACAAATTGGCAATGGCTCAGAATCCGCAGGTGTGCTAATAGGCAATATCGTTTGTCCTGTAACGGAAATCAGTTCTACAGCTCAGTTCAAAATCACACCAGAACAGTTTGAGAAGATAAAAGATGGCATTGCCAAGGTGCGCTTGTCCACAATTCCAATTGAGCACGAGCGTACTTTCAGTAAAGACAAAATAGGAAAGAAATTGTATCAGTTCTATCTCAAAGAACGAAACAAGGACAACAACTTTTAAAGACACATTGACATTCCATTATCAACAATGAACGGCAAACAATTAAAGAACAGCATATTACAATGGGCGATACAGGGCAAGCTTGTACCTTTTGCTTTTTTAGGCGTTCTTTTTACATAAAGAAATCGAAAAATTTTGCAGTTTCGAGAATATTTGTTATTTTTGTAAGTGTATTAATTAACAAATGATTGTAATGAGAAATGTTCAAGATTATATTGCAATGATAAAACAGAACAGTTCCAAGATTACTCATGATTTTGGAATCAAGTCATTGCGTATTTTTGGTTCTGTTTCAAGAAATGAGCAGACAGAACAAAGTGATTTGGATGTTTGTGTGGAAACAGAAACCCCAAATCCTTTTCTTCTTGCAGACCTAAAGGAGTTTTTGGAAAACCTTTTTAAGTGTTCTGTAGATGTGATTCGTATTCACAAGAATATGAATCCATTTTTTAAGTCAAGGATTGAACGAGATGGAATCTATGCTATACGATAAGGATGTTGCTTTGAATATTTTAGATAGAGTTTTTATAAATGATGACCGTAAGCATTTATTAATGCTTACGGTCACTTTGTATAATGATTAATAACTTCTGGCGATAATGACACGAGCTACAGATGGCTTGCCGCTCACCATATCGACACCCGGAGTCTGCTCATAAGCGAATGGAACGCAACGGATTGTTGCCTGTGTCTCTTCTTTAATCTTAGCCTCGGTCTCGGCAGTGCCGTCCCAGTGGCAAAGGAAGAAACCACCATCCTTGACACGTTCCTTGAATTCCTCGTAGTTGTCGCACTCATAGACATGAGCATCACGATAAGAACGAGCTTTCTCGAAGATGTTCTTTTGGATGTCTTCCAACATATCCTTAACACGTTCTACGATACCATCGAAGCTGACAGATTCTTTCTCCAATGTATCACGGCGCATAATCTCAATCGTATTGTTCTCCAAGTCACGACCACCCATTACTAAGCGAACAGGCACACCTTTCAACTCGTAATCAGCAAACTTGAAACCAGGACGTTTGTTGTCTGAGTCATCATACTTCACGCTGATGCCCAATTCACGCAACTGGTCAATGACAGGTTGTAATTTGGCAGTGATTTGCTCCAACTGCTCCGTACCTTTGTTGATAGGGATGATGATAACCTGAATAGGAGCCAACTTTGGAGGTAATACCAAACCATTGTCATCGCTATGAACCATAATGAGCGCACCCATCAATCGGGTAGATACACCCCAAGAAGTAGCCCATACATATTCTGGTTTGTTCTCCTTATTAAGATAGGTGACATCAAAGCTCTTGGCGAAGTTCTGACCTAAGAAGTGAGAAGTACCACTCTGGAGAGCTTTGCCATCCTGCATCATAGCCTCAATGGTATAGGTATTCAATGCACCTGCAAAACGCTCGGTCTCGCTCTTTACACCTTGAAGTACAGGAACTCCCATATAGTTCTCTGCGAAGTCGGCATATACTTTCAACATTTCCTGAGCCTTTGCCTCTGCCTCTTCCTTGGTAGCATGAGCCGTGTGACCCTCTTGCCACAAGAATTCAGATGTACGGAGGAAAGGACGAGTTCTCATTTCCCAACGCATTACATTGCACCATTGGTTGCAGAGGATAGGGAGGTCACGCCAAGAGTGAATCCAGTTCTTGTAAGTGTTCCAGATGATAGTCTCTGATGTAGGGCGAATAATCAACTCTTCGTCAAGTTTGGCGTTAGGGTCAACCTCAACTTCCTTTCCGTCTTCGGTAGAGCGGAGACGATAGTGAGTGACAACAGCACATTCTTTGGCAAAGCCAGCTACGTGTTCAGCTTCACGAGAAAAGAAGCTCTTCGGAATCAAGAGTGGGAAATATGCATTCTGTACACCTGTTGCCTTAAACATCTTGTCGAGCTGCTGTTGCATCTTCTCCCAGATGGCATAACCGTATGGTTTGATAATCATACAACCACGAACAGGAGACAACTCAGCGAGGTCGGCCTTCACTACCAAGTCGTTGTACCATTGACTGTAATTGTCGGCACGCTTGGTTAAATTTTTAAGTTCTTTAGCCATATCTAATTTATGTATTTAATATAATTTCTTATAAATTTGCGTGCAAAAATACAAAAAAATATTAGAAAAAAGTCCTTATTGTTGAAAAAAGAGTTATCTTTGCATTTAATTAATAAATAAAATAAGGAGATACAGAAATGAAAAAGATGAAAATAACAGTAGCAGGTCTTTCTCTGCTTATGATGGTTGGTTGTGGTACCAGTGAAAAAACAGGTACTGCTGTTGGTGCAGGAGCTGGTGCAACTTTAGGTGCTATTGTTGGTGGATTGTTGAATAACAGCCATCGTGGTACTGGTGCAGCAGTAGGTGCAGCCATAGGTGCCGCAGTAGGTGGCGTGGCTGGTAACCGTATCGGAAATCACATGGATAAGGTGGCAGCACAGACCCGTCAGCAAGTAGAGAGTGCCAAGGTAGAGCAAGTTACCGATGCCAACGGTCTTGCAGCCGTTAAGGTTACTTTTGACTCTGGCATCTTGTTCCAGACCAATAAGTATGACTTGAATGCCAATGCTAAGAACGATTTGGCAAAATTCTCTACAGTATTGAAGAATAATGCCGATTGTCAGGTAGATATTCAAGGATATACGGATAACACAGGTAATGATGGCATCAACATTCCTTTGAGCGAGAATCGTGCAAGATCGGTTTACAACTACTTGACCTCTTGTGGTGTCCGTAGCTCACAGTTTAAGAACATCCAGGGATTTGGAGCTTCTAATCCTGTTGCCGACAACACGACCGTAGCAGGTCGTCAGGCAAACCGCCGTGTCGAGGTTTATCTCTATGCAAGTCAGGCTATGGTAGATGCAGCCAACAATGGAACATTGAGATAATGAACAAAATAAGAAAGATATTGAGATGGGTGGTGGTATTGTTTTTCAGTACCACCATTCTTGCTGTTGTAATGTATCGGTTCGTCCCAGTGTATCTTACGCCATTGATGATTATCCGATGCTTTCAGCAAGTGGCTGATGGCAAGAGCATTACTCTACATCATCATTGGGTTTCCATGGATAAGATTTCCCCTCATATGCCTGTGGCAGTGATGGCAAGCGAAGATGCTCGTTTTTTGAAGCATCATGGCTTTGACTTCAATGCCATAGAAAGTGCGGCAAAGAACAATGCCCGTGGTGGGAAAGTGCATGGAGCCAGTACCATCAGTCAGCAAACGGCGAAGAACGTATTCCTCTGGCCTGGTCGCTCTTGGACAAGAAAAGGATTTGAGGTTTACTTTACATTCTTGATAGAAATGATGTGGAGCAAGCAGCGCATTATGGAAGTTTACCTGAATAGCATAGAGATGGGTGATGGTATCTATGGTGTGGATGCCGTAGCAGAGTATCATTTTGACAAAAAAGCGGTAGACTTGTTCCGTAGTGAGTGTGCCTTGATAGCTGCGACATTGCCAAACCCACGGCGTTTTAACTCACAGTATCCCAGTGCTTACATGAAAAAGCGCCAACATCAAATAGAGCATGAAATGCGGTTTGTCCCTGCTTTCCCTGAGGAGGGAGAGGATGTGAACCCCAAGACTGCAGTAGGAGGATATAGGGGAAAGTGAGTTTCTGAAAATGTTAAATGTTAAGTGTTAAATGTTAAGTTGTTTGCCAGATGGCAAGGAAGTTTCATTTAACATTTAACATTTAACACTTAACATTGAAAAGAATATTGATGAATTTACTAAACGACTTGAATGAATCACAGCGAAAGGCTGTGGAATATATTGACGGACCATCGTTGGTGATAGCTGGCGCTGGTTCGGGCAAAACTCGTGTGCTCACTTATAAAATAGCTTATCTGCTGGAGCATGGTTTCAAGCCTTGGAATATCATGGCACTTACCTTTACCAATAAGGCTGCAAAAGAGATGAAAGAGCGTATTGGCAAATTGGTTGGTGTCAGCTTGGCTTCTCATCTTTATATGGGTACTTTCCACAGCATATTTTCCCGTATCTTACGTGCCGAAGCCGAACATATAGGATTTAACAACAACTTTACCATTTACGACGAGGCGGATTCTCGTTCTTTGATAAAGGCGATAGTCAAGGAAATGGGATTGGACGACAAGGTATATAAGCCAGCAACCGTACATAGTAAGATTTCTATGGCGAAAAACAATTTGATGAGTGCTGAGGCTTATATCAACGACAATGATATTTATCAGCAGAATCTACGTGCCAAGATGCCTAATATAGGTAAGGTGTTCGCTACATACATCCAGCGATGCAAGCAAGCTAATGCGATGGACTTTGATGATTTGCTGGTGCTTACGTTCAAGTTGTTTCGTGACCATGAGGACATTCGCCAAAAATATGTAGATAGATTTGATTATATATTGGTTGATGAGTATCAGGATACCAACCATGCCCAGATGAGCATTGTGATGCAACTCTGCAAGGAGAAGCAACGTGTTTGTGTCGTGGGCGATGACTCACAGAGCATCTATAGTTTCCGTGGTGCCAATATAGACAATATCCTTAACTTTCGCAGTCATTTCAAGGATGCGAAGCTTTTCAAGCTGGAACAAAACTATCGTAGTACACAGAATATTGTGAATGCAGCCAATAGTTTGATTAAGCATAATCGCAACCAGATCCCAAAGGATGTGTTCAGTGAAAATGACAGAGGGGAGAAGTTGCAATACAAACCAGCGTATAGCGACAAGGAAGAAGCCAACATAGTATGTCGTAGCATTAAACGCATCAAACAAAAGGAGGGCTGTGAGTATAGTGATTTTGCCATCCTTTATCGTACCAATGCCCAGAGCCGTAGCTTTGAGGAAGAATTTCGCCGTCAAAGTATTCCTTATCGTATCTTTGGTGGATTGAGTTTCTATCAACGTAAGGAAATCAAGGATATTATCGCTTATTTCCGACTTGTCGCCAATCCTGATGACGAGGAGGCTTTCAAGCGTATCATCAACTATCCTGCCCGTGGCATTGGTAATACTACTGTGCAAAAGATTGCCGATTGCGCTCTCCAAAATCAGACCAGTTTCTGGGATGTTATCTGCAATCCAGAAGATATGGGATTGAATGTCAACAAAGGTACATTGAGCAAGCTGGAGAAGTTTCGTGACTTGATAGCTTCTTATATAGATAAGATGCCAACGACTGATGTTTATGAGCTTGGTGATAGTTTGATTAAGGAGAGTGGCATTAGTTCCGACCTTTTTTCTTCCAATGATCCAGAGTATTTAGCTCGCCAAGAAAACTTGGAAGAGTTTTTGAGTGGTATGCAGACATTTGTGGAGGAACGAAAAGAAGAAGATAGGATAGAAGAAGTATATCTTACGGACTATTTGCAAGATGTAGCTTTGCTGACCGACTTGGACAGCAAGGGTGACAGTGATGAACCACGTGTATCATTGATGACTATCCATGCAGCCAAAGGATTGGAGTTTGCTACTGTCTTTGTTGTTGGCTTGGAGGAAAATATATTCCCAAGTCCAATTTCTGCATCCTCTTTGCGAGAGTTGGAAGAAGAACGTCGTTTGCTTTATGTGGCAATCACTCGTGCGGAGAAACATTGTATCTTGACCAATGCCAAGAATCGTTTTCGCTATGGCAAGATGGAATTTGACAACCCAAGCCGTTTTCTCAATGATATAGATCCTTCTTTCATGACGGAAGATAGTGAAAGTATTGGAAGTTTTAATGGTGGAGGCTATGGAGGCAGAATGCCATGGGATAGGGATAGTAGGATGTATCAGAACTCGAAGCCTGTCGCTTCCCAGTTTAAGGCAGACCCAAAACCGAGCTTCCTTGATGATAGAGGATTGCGTAGTAACATTTCTTCTTTTACTGCAACAACAACAACAACTACTACTACTACTACTTCTTCTTCGGCAGCAGACTTGCATGAGGGAGCTAAGATAGAACATCAACGGTTTGGAGTAGGTGTAGTTCTAAAGGTAGAGGGTTCTGGTGAAAACACCAAGGCTACCGTTGAATTCGTAAATTCAGGAACCAAGCAATTGCTGTTGAAATTTGCTAAGTTTAAGGTGATAGGATGATGATACAAAAAAGACGGAAGAAATCTAAAGGTTCTTCCGTCTTTTTGTATGTTATAGTGCTTCGTCATCAGGCTTTTGCAAGGTAGCTCTTGCTTTCAGCTTTGGAAAATGTTTCTTCTTTCTTAGCCATTCAGCCTTGCGAATTTCGTATTCCTCACGATGACGTTCCAAGAAATTGTCTGCCATATACAATGCTTGTTTAGTTATCTTTAAACCTACTGTATATAACTTTCAGCTTGATAGGTGCCGCCGTTGTTCCGCGAACCAATCGGATGGAGGTTAGTCCCATGTCATGATTGACCTTGGTTATGACAGAGGCACCATCAATGCTCGCTGTCGTCAAGGTAACAGGAATCAAGGCAACCTTGTTCCAATTCTCCGTCTTGCCTTTGTTCTTATACATATTGGTAATCAAGTTGCTGATATTCTGGAATGTATATGAGGCATTGCTGGAACTGACATAAGAAGTAGTGTATGAGGTACGGTTGTTTGTCTTGTTGCCATGCTCAAAGAACGACTGTAAGCTATCAACAGGAACCATCATGATGGTAGATGGGGCATCGAAGTTATAGCTGTTGTTACTGCTGGCATTGATTTTCTCAAATGCAATGGTAGCAGTGTTGAGTGTGTCATTCTCATGTCCTTTCATCACTTCCTCAATAGGGAGGGTCGCAACAGTGAAGATACCTGCTGGTGATTTCAAGTAAGTGCAACTTTCATCCTTGACCAGTTCTTCAATCTTATTCTTGTCATTGGTAATCTTATTGAGTTGCAATGTTTCCTCAGTACCGTCAAAGCGATTGTAACGTGTTGAGACAACCACACTGTCTGTTACTCCATCCGACTTCTTGAAAGTTTTCTTTCGTTTCCAATAAAATAGAAGTTCAGTGTTCCAAACCTTGGCAATGTTACCAATACCTCCCTCATGCTTCAAATAGAAACCAGGGCATACATTGTGTAGAAAAGCGTAGCTGTTCTTGAAATATTCTGGATGCTCAGCGTATGTGTTCATGATGTATGAACCATAGTTCTTGTATGTCTTGCCATTCTTATCAGTATAGGGCTTGTTGAGATAAATCTTGAATACCTTGTCTGAGCCTGCCAGAACGTATGAGGCATCAGCATGGAAGTTTTTTTCATAGACATACCCATGCTCAAAAGCATCATAGTCTGAATAATAGTTATCTTCTGGCATAGGCTTGCTCATTTCGTATGCCGTAACTTTCATAGGAGCCAAGCTGTCGCCGTAGCAGTTAGCATAAGCTACAACGAGGAAGCAAGAGTCCGCTTCAATATTTCCGTTGTTGGCATCCTTGACATATTGCAAGGTATCGATGTCAAAGGAAGATAGCACACCAAGCTGGGTCATGTAGTCGCCCGTCAAGTAGGTGCCAGTCTCAGGGTCTTTCACCTTACCAATAATACCCATGTTGTTCTTGCTCAATACAGAGCCGGCTGCCAATGATTGGGTAGTCACATCATAAATAGCATCTGTGATAGTGAGATTGTCCACCTTGTTGGTGATGGAAGAACCAATCGTGTCGGTTGTATTATCACAGGCGATGAAACACAAGGCAGCGATAATAAATGCTGTAAATTTAAATAGTTTCATTATATTCTAAAATCTATGACGATTATTCGTCTGGACAAATTTCGTTGATGAAGTTCTTGTAATTCTCAGCGTAGTCATCACCGGGGAAACCCATTATAGGCTTGTTCTTGTCCTTTGCATATTCAAGCAAAGTCTTGTTGATGCCATTCTCACCCTCGATAACACCGTCACAGTAGTCTATGCCTAATTTGCCAAGCTCAATGAAATCGAAGTTCTCCTTATAGCTGTCCAAGAGTTCTGACTTGGCATCACGGTAGTCGACGCAACGCTTGAAATTCTCACCAAGCTCACCTTTCAGCTCATTCGTATAGAGTGAAAGAATAACCTTGGAATTGGCGAATGAAGGTTCTTCGGCAAAAGCAGTCTTAACGTAAAAAGGAACGACTGCGCTCACCCAGCCCTGACAGATGATGATGTCTGGCTGCCAACGAAGTTTCTTAACGGTCTCCAGTACACCTCTGGCATAGAAGATAGCCCGTTCTCCGTTGTCCGTATATTCCACACCACTTTCGTCAACTCCCATTTGACGGTTGTTGAAATAGTCATCGTTGTCAATGAAATAAATTTGCTGGCGGGTCGTAGGGATGGAAGCAACCTTGATAATCAAAGGATGATCGGTATCATCTATGATAAGATTCATGCCAGAGAGGCGGATTACTTCATGTAACTGTCCGCGACGCTCGTTGATGGTTCCCCATTTAGGCATAAATGTACGAATCTCAAAACCTGCTTCCTGCATTTTTTGAGGCAACTCGCGTCCCATGGTTGACATGTGGGTCTCGGCTACGTATGGGTCGATTTCCTGATTGATGAATAATACTTTCTTTGCCATAATTATTATTTTATTCTTATCGAATTACGTGCAAAGGTACAAAAAAAACTTCATATTAGGACATCTTTTTGGTGAATTTCAAGAAAACTACCCTTTAATTCGCACATTTTTAGGATATTTCTTTCTAATTAAGAAAAAAAGTTGTTATTTTGCACTCCGAAAATTGATAATATGATGAAAGTATTCAATAAGATTGTTGACCTCCAGAATGAACTGTTCTTAGTTCGCAAGGAGGGTAAGGAAATAGGTCTTGTGCCAACTATGGGAGCGCTTCATGAGGGGCATGCTTCGCTCGTTAAACGCAGTGTGAAAGAAAATGACATTACTGTTGTATCGGTATTCTTGAACCCAACACAGTTTAATGACCAAGGTGACTTGGAACGATATCCTCGTACCTTGGATGCTGATTGCAAGTTGCTTGAGGCTTGTGGTGCAGACTATGTCTTGGCTCCGTCCGTAGAGGAAATGTATCCAGTTCCAGATGAACGCCATTTTGAGTTCCCACCTGTGTCTACGGTGATGGAGGGAGCAAGGCGACCTGGTCATTTCAATGGTGTATGTCAGGTAGTTAGTCGCTTGTTTTATATTGTTCGACCAGATTGTGCTTATTTTGGTGAGAAAGATTGGCAGCAGATTGCCGTTATCAAGCAATTGGTAAAGTACATAGGCATGAAAGTACAAATCGTAGAATGTCCTATTGTTCGTGATGAGGATGGACTTGCCAAGAGCAGTCGCAATACATTGTTGGCTCCAGATGAACGTGCCATAGCTCCCAATATCTACAAGGCTTTGAAAGCGAGCGTAGAATATGCCAAGGAGCATACGGTGTCTGAAACGCACGCCAAGGTAGTGGCTGATATCAATGCTATCAATGGTTTGGAAGTAGAATATTTCGAGATAGTAGATGGTGATACCTTGCAGGATGTCGCTTCTTGGGAAGATAGCGATTATGTG
>CAKQXI010000072.1 GCA_934281565.1 uncultured Prevotella sp. | reverse complement strand
CATTTATATTAAAGAGTGGTATGTTATAAGCATCTTATAACATACCCCTTTTTGAATGCCTTGTGTAAGGCAATAATAAATGCTCCCCGAAGAAACAAGTGTTCTTCGGGGAGCATCATGATTTTAATATTGGGGACAATTAGTAGTTGCGAGCCTCAATTTGGAAGTAGCTCTGTGGATGGTTGCAGACTGGGCAAACCTCAGGAGCTTGCTTACCTACAACGATATGACCACAGTTAGCACACTGCCAGATGCAATCGCCATCACGAGAGAAGACAAGTTTGTCTTGTACGTTCTTCAAGAGCTTGCGATAACGCTCCTCATGATGCTTCTCAATCTCCGCTACCATTTCAAACTTGGCAGCAATCTCCTCGAAGCCTTCCTCACGCGCTTCCTTAGCCATACGAGGATACATATCAGTCCACTCATCATGCTCACCATTGGCAGCAGCCTCAAGGTTCTTCTCCGTACCTTGAATAGCACCGCCCTCCAAGTACTTGAACCACATCTTAGCGTGCTCTTTCTCATTGTTGGCAGTTTCCTCAAAGATGTTGGCTATCTGTACATAGCCGTCTTTCTTAGCCTTAGATGCAAAGTATGTATACTTGTTGCGAGCCTGTGACTCACCAGCGAAAGCTTCTTGTAAGTTCTTTTCTGTTTTTGTTCCTTTTAATTCTTTCATAATGTACTTGTATTAAATTAGTAATCAAATCGCTTGCAAATATATTGAAATTATTCCAAACTTGCAAGAGAAATAGAAAAATATCTTCTTCCCTTTAGTTGTTTTTAACTAAATTCACAACGCTTGAACTTTTTGATATAGCTTCTCTTTTCCTCATCCTATGTCCATGGTTCTAAATATCTTTCTCGATGTACGTGAACAGGGTCTTGCCGATGGTGAATTTCTTGCCATGGTACAATGCAATCTTGTCATTGATAGCTAATGGTTTTTCGTCTACAACAATTCCGTCTTCAACGGCAGTAAGGTATAGGTGTCCGTACTCATTGGAAATGAAGGCTTGTATCGGGGCAATCTTACTACCGAAGTCCCAAGACATCTGCAGGTTGCAATCCACCGACTTGCCTATGGTAACCTTGTAGGTAGGCGAAGTGCGCATCCATTTGTATAGGGCGATGTCCATCGGTTTAACGGCTCCCTCGATATGCAAGAAATATCGTTCAGACCTTGGTGCGACAACGGCGATGCTAACAGCCAAGGCAATGGAGTAGATGATGAAGCAGAGCAACAGTTGCTCACGGTTGTCCATCTTGCTGTAGAAAAAGATGCTCGACCATACATACATCGTGATGATGCCTATGACACTACTGATGCCAATAAGGATCTTCCTTAACTTGATACGTGTGTAGAAAGTGGAGATAACGGCGATGACGAAACCGTTGATAGCCCAAGGAAGCCAGTCAATGAGCAAAGTGTCTTCCTCAAGGTCGAGGATGATGGAGATGATACATGACAAGAGGAACGTAAGGTAACCGAATATGCCAGATATGAAAGCCTTGACGGTAGCCCACTTGAGTTTCATCTTGAGCGGTTGTCGCTGTTCGCTCATGAAGCTGAGCCAGAAAGTAAGCCAAAGATTGAGGCAAAAGCCGAATATAGGCATGAGGTTCAAGTGCTTGGCATAGTTATCGTATGCCTCTTGCGCTTCTATCGTCCCAGGCTTCAAGTCGTGGATGGAGAGCATGATGTCATTTAGGAACGTGCCAGATGGACGTTGCGCGGTAAGGAGGAAACATATCCAACTGAGCAATCCTGCCAAGATGCCAATCATGACCCAAGTGCTGTAATAAGGAGCGTTTCTGCGGTCCAACAGGTTGTTGGCATTATAATAATGTGAACCATCCTTGCACTTCCTGCCATACTCAGGGCACTTGTATTCGTTCTCGTCCCAGCATGATTTGTGCAACACGTGCTTGCATTTGACAACAATCTCGTCACCTTCATCAAATGGGGCTTTGCAGAGATAGCAAGATTGGTTTACCTTGATGCCGTTGAACACCATGCTCTGGTTGGTGTAATGGGTGACATACTTGCGCTTGAATAGCCTGAAGCTAACATAAGGAATGCCAATCTGGAGAATGAAAAAGGCAATGCCAAAGAAAAGGATGGCTATCAAGATGCCTTGCAGGATAACTTGCGTATTGGACAACCCATTGATGAGGATTGGATTGTAAACACTGCCTATCGAGTACTCCGCACATCCTGTGGTCAATAGTTTGCTGCCATCGTACACATAGATTTTCAAGTGCATCTTCTTGCCAATATACACCTTGTTGTTTGGGTTGATGAAGTCCAGTTGATAGTCGGCATAATCCACCTTGTATGTCTCAAGGATGTCTGCCAACAGCTTGCTCCAGTTGAACTTATCAAGGTAGATGCCATCGGTATGCTTTGTCAACTGCTCCATGATAGGCTTAGCCTCATTGCCTTCTCCTTCGTCATAGACAGTGCCAACATTGACATACTCCACGGAAGAATAGCCATCGGAGTTGTCGGCGTGAAGCAACTTCTCTTGCAATTCATAATGCTGTGGGTCGATAGGTTTGTCCTTGTCATAAATGTTTCCATTGGAGAAAACAATCAAGCCTTTCTGCTCTGGTCGCAGTGATTGCCAGTTGGCTATTTCCTCTCTCTTTTTCAATATGGAACGGTACAGGAGCTTTTGTGAATTGCTTCTCTTGAAATAGTTGTCCATCACATAGTCGGTGAGAGGCATGGTCTCGGTAACGCTATTGTTGCACATGAAAGCAATGTGCAGGTTGCTTGGCGCAAACCATTTCCTCATTTGCTGGATAGCTTGTTGCTCGGCAAGCAAGTCTTCTTCTGGCAAGGTGAGGTCTACCAAGAGCAACAAGCTCAGCCCATTGTCGGCAAGCTCTTGCAGTCGGATGTTCTTGATATGTGTCAACGTAGGTTGCATATCGTTGCCATTCTCGTTGTCGTCTACGTTTCTCTCTATGGTTTCGATGTGTATCCTTGACGAGTCGGTAAGTGAATAAAAGCTGATATTGTCGGGAACCTTGATGTTGACGCTGAATGTCTTGTAGTCTTTCGAGAAGTTGGTTTCCACAACTTTTATTCCGTTGTGCTCATGCTCATCGAGCTTTTCGTTGTTTTTCTGCAGTACATCGTTGCAACTTATAGCCGAAAGCAGTGACACGATGCCTACGAGAGCTATGTTGAGAAATCTTTTCATGTTCTTATAATATGTATGCTTCAGTTTTAGATGGTTGGATACTCGTTGTCGTCCTTTTTGAACTGTTCAAATTTCTTGGCGTTCTCCTTGGCTTGCTTGTACATCTTGATCTTGGCTTGCACCATATTGGCAAACATCAAGATGATGGTAACGGCAGCAAGTCCGAACAGGTAGTCTTTGATACGCTCGAAGAACGGCTTGTACTCGGCAGCTTGTATCTTTTCCGAATAGTTCTTAAGTTCCACGTAGTTGTTGGTTATCTGGTTCATCCGCTTGCCGAGGCTGCTGTTCTGAGCAGCGGCATTCTTGGCTATCTCATAGTTCTTCTCAATATCGGCGAATATGAGTTGCTCCTTGGTCTTCAGTTCCTCTAACTTGGGTGCCAGTGCCTCCGCCAACGAGAATTCCGTGGCTTGCTGGGACAATTCTTGATAGATGCTGAGCTGGGAGCGGATGAACTTATCAGCCTTGTTGAAATTGTAGACGAGCAAGATATGGTCTTTCTGGGCATTCAGGGAGTCCTTGGCATCTTGCTTGAGTTGCTGGAACTTCGATACCAGCTCCATCAAGGCATCGTTGTCGGCGATGTTGGCTTGTTTGGCTTGGTAGTAAACGTTCCATTTGGTGTCGAGCGAGTTGATTTTTTTATCTACAGCCTTCATGTCTTCCAACGTTTCCGCATTGATGGATGTAATCTTGTATATCTCGCCAATGAAATCTTGCAGGTGTTCCTTGATATGGAGCGTATCAATTTCCTCGGTTTCCTCGCTCTCTATACCAACGCTCGGTACCAGCAATGTGGCACCAGCCCAAATCATTTCTTTACTGCCAGGGTTGAGCTTGTAGATTTCTTCTATTTCAGCATGATAGAGCTTGGCGATGGTATATACCGATTCGCCTTGCTTCACTTTGTGGTAGATGTATTGTATATGTGGCTTGTCAACATCTTCGGTCTTGTTGTCTTTCTCGGCGTAGGCAAGGATAGGCAACAGGAGCAAGGCGAAGACGGCCAATGATATAATTTTCTTCATGTTCGTGCTTACGTTTTATCGGCAGGTACTGTGATAGTATCTTACGGCTTGGTTGAAAATCTTGATGGCATTCTGTTGGGAAGCATTGGTTATTCGCTTTCCTGCGACGGAGGCTTTTACTACCTTGATAATCTCATGACACTGTTTCCTTAGGTCAGAGCGTTCTGTCTGGTCCTTGCTCACTAACCATCTGGAGACAGCGGAGTCGATTTGTCGTGCTTGTGTCAGGATGAAGCCTGCGTTCACTCCCTCGCCAAAGGCACGGCGTGAGTTACCACCTTTTCCTCCGTTATTGCCACCTGATGCAGACATGGCCGATTTGATACGGCATCTCATGTTGCTGATGGAATCAACATATTGGTTGTAAGCATCCCATTTCTCCTGAATGTCGGGACACGCATTCTTCTCAGTCTTGGCAGGATATTGACCAAGCAACAGTTGCTTCATCTCCTTGAAATTCTCCAAGCTCTCCTTGTTGCTTACGATGCCAGAGTTAAATCGATTGACAAGGTTCTTGTAACCAGAGGCGATGCTTTCGAGCAACTTGTCTGCGGCGGCTATTTCTTCTTCCATGCCAAAGCATGGGTTGCGCTTTATATATATATGGTAAGTGATGTTGAGATCCTTGCCCCATACGATGTTGTACTTCTTGGTATTGGCGTTGTTGGTGGTCTCTGGCTCCATCATCATCACGTCGTGCAGGGTCAGGGGCACGGCATCAGCCTTGTTCATGATAGTGAAGTCTTGTCTAACATAGTCGTTCACCATTTTGTATTCCGTTGGTATTGGTGCAAGTCCCGAATACTCAATCCATTTCTTGAATACATACTTTTTCTTGGGCTTGGGGATGGCTTGCCAGTATTCTTTGGTAAGCTGGTATTTTGCCTCTGGGTCTGTGTTCACGACAAATGGCAGTTTGTCGGGTTTGATATTTCTTCCCTTGATGGCTTGCTTGCAAGGGGTGTCGGTCTGGAAGACAAAGAGGTCTCTGTATGAGATAAGATAGATACTCAGTGTGTTGGTCGGTTCGTTGAAGATGAACTTAGCCATCAAGTCCATATCCTTGGAGTCATCTTTCAAGGAAATATGATCGGTGTATGGATTGCCTTGGCTCACCGTTATTTCCTTGGTGGTTTGTGCCAACGTTCCAAGGATTGGACAACAAGCTATCAGTGCGAGTAGGACGGTCTTGATATAATAATGCGTGTGTTTCATTGCTCTTTTTCGTTGTTTAGTTCTGTTCAAAGAATATCCATTCATTGGGCTCACCTTGCTTGACAACCCACTCCGCCACTTTTAAGTCTTCTGGATAAGGAGGTTCTGCGATGGCATGGTAGAGGTCGTAGCGTAAGTAATGGGCTACTCGCTCCACTCCCCATACCAAGTCGGTGTAAGTGTCGGGCATATTCAAGCATACTCTCCCTGCATATTCTCCGAAGTATCGTATGTTGGGATGCCAAGGATGAGGAATATCTCTGCCTTTGTCGTCTTTCGTGAGAAAATGGAAATAGGGCAGGGCATCTATGCAAGGATAGTTGTCTGGAATGTCTATTTGCATCAAGAAAGCATGGGCGAAAGTTGGAGGGTTATGTGTTCCTAATTTCTCTATATTCTCTACCCCGCAAATGCTCTTGATGTGATAAGTAATCTGATAGCTCACAGGCAAGCCTGCGTTGTTCTTGCGAACAACGAGATAGTTGATGTCTGTCCTTGCTGAGAGATGTTCTTCCAGCTTGTTCCATTCATAGAGCAACCTACGGTTGCGACCAGAGAGTGGCTTTCCATCGAATAGGCGAGATGGGTTCTCCATGATTTTATCCTGGGAATGGGTCGGGCACAAGGAATACGGTGTCGCCGTTGTTGATGTTGTAATCTGCTAATGTCTGGTCGGTATGCCCTATCCTTGGTCGTAGTATCCTTACTTCATGTACCATAGGATCTTCGGTGCCAAAGAAATAATCTAACGGAGCACCTGTTTGGTCAACAGATGGGAAGTCGAAGATGAGGCGACCATCTTGTCCGATGGCATGGCGCAAGTTCTGCATAAGTGTGCTAATGGGGGCCTCTGGGTTGGTAATCTTGAACTTTACCTTTTTGTCTTTATAGATGATATCTAAGAAAAATTCTTCCATTATGTGGTATATTATATGATTGTATGATTAAGTGTCAAGTGCATATAGCTTTCATTCTTGCTCCTTGATGTGGATATTCACTTGGATAGGGTAGATGCTCGTACTCCTTACCTCTATCATCTTTTGGATGAACAGTTCGGCTTGTGGTATTTTTTCCGTGAAGTGTCGCTTAATGAAAGGCGTGTCGTTGACAAGGATTTCTATCCATGTCTCATAACCATAGCTATGTCTGTCTTCTTGAAGCTGGGGACGAATGTTGATGGCTTCTATCATGTCGGATGATATGCTATATCGGGTCATCAGCTCATTATAACAGAACATCTTCATGTCGGCGGGTGTCACGATGCGGTCGTTAGTGACGAAATAATAGCGAGCCATACTGTTTTGCTTCTTCTTGTCTATCATTTCGTTGCAGCCAGCCACTGGTGCCAATATCTGATGGGTTGCGGAAGCATCCAGTCCTGTTGGCAGGGAGAAAACACTTTGCTCGTTTAATACAGAGTTGGCAAAAGCACCGTTGGTCGTCAGGTAGTTTACTTGTAGGCTGGCATCCTTGTTGTAAGCTATTTCCTCTTGACGGAGCATGAGGTAAGTGCCTGCAATATTGCTACTGGGTTCTTCGGAACACGCCTTTTGTAGTTTCTGCAAACCGTCTCTCACTTGTTGGATGATACTGTCTTTGTACTGCTCCCGGAGTTGCAGGAAAGCATAGTAATCAGAATCGAACTTATCAATCAAACTGTTGAGTAGTTTCAACAAGCTGCCACGGTTGAAACGGTCGGCTGCCACGGTGCGTACATCCACCGTCATGTCATTGAACAGTTGGTCGTCAGATGGACGGGTGAGGTGCATAAACTGCTCACTGTTGTTTTCCTTTTCTGCATTGTAACCAGCTACACGAACAATAGGGTTGTTGGCTGATAGGTTGACAGTGTGAGGAATGGCATTGATCAACAATATTGTGTTCAATGAGATACAAGACTTGTCGAAAACAAAGTCTTCATTGATGCCACTGAACTCAAAGACCATGTCCAAGTTCTCCGTATCGTAGGTGATGAAAGTCTTCGGGTTATGCTTCTTGATACAGAAGATGCGTGCATTCTGCCTGGCAAATAAGTCGAGCCAGATATTGGCGGCATTGAATGTCGGAGCTTGCTTATATAATATTGTGTCCAGGGCAAAACTCTTGTTTAATGGCAAATCGGCATAATCCCAAGGCTTGGTCAAGGGAACTTGTCTTCCATTGATGGTAACTTTGAGATCCTTGAAGTTGGGATTGTTGATAGCGAATGAGAAACCAGAAATATTTGTAACGGGTGCCTTGAAGTTGAGGCTTATCTTCCATCTTCTGGCATCCAGTCTTATGATGGATGCAATTTCTGCACCCAAGACCCTCGTCTCAAGCAATGGGATAAACTGGTAAGAGTTCCCATTGAGGCGGAACACTTGGTTGTCATTGATGGACAAGGCTTGTATGTTGGCTTGTAAGTTGGTCGCGATGATGGCGGTAGCAGGTATGGCGTGCCCCATGTCGTATGGTACCAACAGCTTGGAGAATTCATCAAGCACTTCTTGCTTGAGTTGTTCTATGTCATAGTCTATGTCGTTCAACTGATAGGCAAGGGCAGTGAGCATCAAGGAGAACACAGGGTCGTTCTCTATGCCATCCAGTAAGTCGCTCTGGTTGCTTTGTCGCCAGATGGCAATAGCCTCCTTGAGCAGTTCTTCCGCTTGTTGTCGTATTTCAAATATAGTTTGTTTCATCAGTTCCAAATCTTGATGTTGGTATTGTATTGATATTCTTTCTCGATTTCAGGTATGTATCCTTTTACGGTTACATAGATGTTCTTTGCCTCACGGATGTAAGTCATGCTGACGGCAACGTTGGTAATCCTCTTTTCGTATGTCTCGATGGCTGTCTTTAGCTCCGAGGCAAAGGTGTTGAGGTTCTTCGATGTTCCCGAAATCTTCTTTACATATAAGTCTGTCGGATTGTTGTTGTCATGTATAATATCTTCAGAGTCATAGACCACTCCCTCGTTCTCATTGAATATCTCAAAGCGGAGGTTGTTGAAGATAAAGCCGAAGTTAGGGTCGGCTACACAACTGTTGCAAGGTGTGTTGAGCAACAGGGAGAGGAAAGAGTCGATGGATGTGACCAACTTTTCTTCTCTCGACAGACCTTTGTCATTGATATGTAAGGGTAAGTGGATATACATGAATGTTTAGATTTGTGGAACATATTCTTCTTGTTCTTCTTCCTCCACTGGCACGAACAAGGCGTTGTACAGGGCATCGTAAAGAATATGATATAGTTTGTCATATAATGTGGTGGACAGCTCTGTTTGCAAAGATGTATTCAATTCATTGCGCAATACATCGTTGACATATGTCGTCAAGGCATCCTTGATTTGCTGTTCCATGTCAGGGTTGAATTTCTCAAGAATATCTTTCTTTAGTTGCTCGTACAACTCAGGATAGACACGGTCGTAGATGTCAGCCTTGATTTCTTGTTTCATCTTCTCGTAGTCGATGCTGTGGTCTTCCAGTACCACTCCGTCCAATACACTCTTGGCACCAGTCAAGTAGCCCTCAAACCAACTGAGCCATTCCTCCACATCATACTTGGAGTAAGCAGGTATGTCGGGTACACTTTCAGTATGAGGGCGCATGACATAGTAGTCTATGGCATGCGCAATTTCCTGTACAAACTGCATGAAATCATGTGTCGACTCTTGCTTGTCATAGCTTTTAAGCATGAACATATATCTGAGCAAGCATCGCTTTCCCTCGCCATCCTCTAAATTGGGATGCTCGGTGAGCTGGCTTATTTTGGCGACATACGACTCGATGTAAGTATTGAAACGACTGTCGGCATTGATAAGCAAGTAAGGAGGGATGAATGTCGTGGCAATGCTGAACATACCATCGCTCACATTGAACTTTATGATGGGCAGATAGTCGCCACCCTCTATTTCCTCCATGGTATGTATCTCATACAAATATTGTGGGCGTATAAAGGTAACTTCTTCCTTGTCAAATTGTATCTCATCGTGTCCGAAACTAACCGTGAGATAATACTTGTCGCCATAAAGGATAGGTATCTTGATGCTCACGTTCTCGTCGGCATCGATGATTTTTCCAGAGGGGAGAAGTGCCATACATTTGAATTGGTCAATTTCCAGTACATTCTTGACAAATGCACCGTGGCACTTAAACTCTGAGTTGGGGAGTATGCCTATACGGTTGTTGTTGGCGATACAGCTCGTCACTCTTTGCTTGAAGTCGAGGTTGGCAGTCAGCTCCTTGAAGGTCTGGGCTGATATTTCCATTCCTGGTCGCCAGTCTATCCTTGCGTTTATATCTGTCATATATGTATTCTATTTAAGTTCTGTATTATAGTCAAGAGTCAAGTTTTTTTCCAGCTTGCATGGATGGTTGTGTTGCTTGATTCTCAGGTTGCATTTTACATCGAATGGCATGAACCACTCGTTGATGAACTGTTCCAAGGCAAGGATGTCACGGTGCAGTTCATTATATTCCATGTTGGTAAGGTTGCTAATCAGCAAGTCATACCTTAACCATGGCAGCCAATAGCGAGTGTTGTCTTTCTCACTGTATCTGCCAGTGATTATTTCCACATCACAGCCAATGACGGTCTTCAACAAGTCTTTGATGAGTCCGAAGTTAGCCCTAAGTTTGCTGATATAGGGCAATATCACAGCAATAGTCTTGATGTATGGGTTCTTCTCTTTGGTACGGTCGTAATGGAAGTATTTTTGGAGCAGATAGTCTATCTTTGCGTACAGAACTTCAGAAATGTTGCTCTCGATATGCAATCTTCTTCTGAACGTAAAGCTATCGAATGGCTTGAAGGCTTCTTGCAGAAGCTGTTGTCTTTTTGCCAGACTCTCATATTTCTCTGTGAAATTCTCACCCTTTAGCTCATTGTCAATGGTGAGCAAACCTTGTGGGAGGAGCTTCAAAAAACCGTCACGAGATAGGTCTACATGGTGATATTCTTCGTTGATGGAGAGGACATCGGGGTTGTAGTTGCGGTAGAATGTTCCTTTGTTCTTGACAATCCACTTGTCTTTCAACTCAGGATATAGGAGATTTAGCAACATCTCCGCACTGATTTCTGATGTATTGGTTAGATTTCTCATCTTTTATTTATCCAGGGGAGTCTGGACGGTTTGCTCGTCTTTCATCTCCACGTACAGTTCTCTGTCTTGTAATGTTATAATGAAAATATCGTTTGCAGGAATGCCTATCTCACCCAGTGTAAGGTGAGGATAAGGAAAAGTGGCATCTATATAATGGA
>CAKQXI010000071.1 GCA_934281565.1 uncultured Prevotella sp. | reverse complement strand
TGTGTGGAGCGACAGGTCACTCGAAAGCTAAAAGAGTTTATCACTATGCGCCAGGCACTCTTTGAACAGGGTTTGAGAAGAACAATGGAGCAAGTGACTCGCCATGTTGCCAAGAACCATCTTAGTGAGCAACGTGCCGTACAAGCATGGGAACTGATGTCGGGAGGATGGACGGAAACAGAGTTTGAACGCAAACTAAACGAGATGAAGATACAAGACCGTTATCCAGAAATCAAGGAGATTGTAGCAAAGATGGGGCGTGTCGCTGATGCAAATGGCAAAGACAGATTGACGATTGCATCTGGTGTGGAGATGAAGATGGAACATTCGGCAGGAAGCGACATTGAGGGCATTACGATAGGTGATGACTTGAATTCTCTCTTGCCGTTGGAATTGGCGCAATATAGTGATGAGGATATGGAGGGATTGTTTATCTATAAGTATCGTACTCGCAGGTTGCAAACATTCCGCTATAAGAGTGAGATGGCAAAGCCTTCTCGCAAGTTAGGTTTCACCCATGCTTCTCGTAAAGGACCAATGATAGTTTGCATCGATACCTCGGCGAGTATGTATGGCACTCCGCAGCGCATATCTTCTACACTTCTTTCCTTGTTAGAGGAAACGGCGGAGAACTTGGAACGTGATTGTTATCTCATAGATTTCTCGGTGAGTACCCATGCCGTTGACTTGATGGAGAAGCGTAAGGTGAAGCGGTTGCGGAAGTTGGGAATATCTCTTATGGATTTCACCGATTCTTCACCTGTGAGAAGACAACCATCATCTACCCATTTACCTTTTATCGGTGGGGGAACAAGTGCCCGAAAGATGATGGGGGAGATGTTTGACTTGCTCGACAATGACGGTTTGCATTATGTGAATGCCGATGTATTGTGGATAACCGACTTCTTGATACCAGACCCTCCGAAGTCTATGCTTGGTAGGTTTGTGGAATATCGTGATACGGGCACTCGTTTCTATGGTATCCGAATCGTTAGGGATGATGACAAGGAACCGAATACATGGAAAGAATATTTCAATCAGATTTATACCATTAGGTATCGTCCTTTGAGGCGGTATTGATAATAGCCTTTAGAGATTGTATAATAATAAGGTGAAGATAATAACAATCTTAGACATCAAAAAAGGGCAAATCCCTTGATAAGATTAGGAATTTGCCCTTTTGCAACAACTATTTTTATTACTTTACTTCGATGTGTTTCACATCCTTGTTTTCTTCCTTGGCAACTTTAGGTATCTCGATTTCGAGCACACCATCATTAACCTTGGCTGAAACTTTCTCTCTGTCGGCATCCTCAGGCAGAGCGTAACTCTGTTGATAGTTGCTGTAAGAGAACTCACGGCGCAAGTAATGCTCATGCTTATCCTCATTCTTATGCTCCATCTTGTTCTCAATGGCAATGTTCAAGTTGCCATCATTGTCGATGTTAACGCGAACCCATTCTTTCTTCAAGCCAGGGGCTGCGATTTCCATCTGATAGTTCTTTGCGGTTTCCTTAACGTTGACAGCAGGTGCTGTGGCATTCATGCGGGGCATCAAGTCCGTGTCAAAGAAATTGTCATCAAACCAATTGCTCAACCAATCTGAATTATTGTTTCTACGAGCTAACAACATAATTAGTACCTCCGATTTTATTTTACTCATCCTCTCGGTAGCTTTCGCCTCCGTCGGGATTTCTGTTTTGTTTATTAATGTTCTTTGATTGCCTCTGTCTTTCGGCTTCAGCTTTCACTTACTCTTTTCGCAATTTATGTGCCAGTGGCATTTGAGCCATATTCTTGACAAAGTTGGCAAGGATAAGTGCCAAACCTGTCATGAAAAGATAAATTATTTAAACTTTACTGCCAAATATGTTGACAAACATCAAGAAATTCATGAGTGTTACATAAAAGATTGAGTAAGAATAATAATTAACAAAAACTATTTTTTTAATTTATGATGACATTTATGTTGTTGGCAATCGCCGTTGTAGCATTCGTAGTTAGTATCTTGTTCTTGGGTATGTTCTTGATGCACGTCGTAAGTACTATTCCCCATTTTGCTACTATCGACCATCGGGTTTGCTTAAGCAAGTAAATCGTCATTTTTGCAATATAAATTATCTTAAAACGCTTGTTGTTACGAAATATTGTTGTATCTTTGTGGTCAGATTGACAATCTAAAAAAGCATTTATACAAAAACTTAAATAATTAATATAATATGGTAAGTAACAACATTCCACAAGTCAAGCTCGGTATCGTTGCCGTTAGTCGTGACTGTTTCCCTATTGCACTCTCTACGCAGCGTCGTGAGAACATCGTAAAAGAATATAAGGGCGAGATTTTCAACTGCCAGACTACGGTTGAGAACGAACAAGATATGCTCAAGGCTCTTGGCGAGGTGAAAGAGCAGGGTTGTAATGCCTTGGTGGTATTCCTTGGCAACTTTGGTCCTGAGACTCCTGAGACTTTGATAGCAAAGAACTTTGATGGTCCTTGTATGTTTGTTGCGGCAGCCGAGGGTGACGGTGATATGATCAATGGTCGTGGCGATGCTTACTGCGGTATGCTCAACTGCTCTTACAACCTTGGTATGCGCCACTTGAAAGGGTATATCCCAGAGTATCCTGTTGGTACAGCTGACGAGGTGGCAAAGATGATTACTGACTTTGTGCCAGTAGCTCGTGTTGTCCTTGGTTTGAAAGGCTTGAAGATTATCACATTTGGTCCACGTCCCCAGGACTTCTTCGCTTGCAATGCTCCTATCAAGGGCTTGTATGAACTCGGCGTAGAAATCGAAGAGAACTCAGAGCTTGATTTGCTCGTATCTTATAAGGAACACGAGAATGACCCACGTATCGATGATGTTTGCAAGGATATGGCAGCAGAGATGGGTGAGGGCAAGTATTATCCAGACTTGAGTCGTCGTATGGCACAGTTTGAGCTGACATTGCTCGACTGGGCAGAGGCTCACAAGGGTTCTCGTCAGTATGTAGCATTTGCTGACAAGTGCTGGCCTGCGTTCCCAAGCCAGTTTGGCTTTGAGCCTTGCTATGTAAACAGCCGTTTGGTTAGCCGTGGCATCCCAGTTGCTTGTGAGGTAGATATTTATGGTGCATTGTCTGAGTATATCGGTATGTGTGCTTCTGGCGATACCGTGACGTTGCTCGACATCAACAACTCTGTACCTAAGTATATCTATGACGAGGACATCGTTGGCAAGTATGATTATAAGTTGACCGATACTTTCATGGGCTTCCACTGTGGTAACACTCCACAATGCAAGATGTGCTCTACACGTGCCATCAAGTATCAGCTTATCCAAAACCGTCTCTTGGAGAATGGTGGCAAGCCAGACTTTACACGTGGTACATTGGAGGGCGACATCGCTGCCAGCGACATCACATTCTATCGTTTGCAGTGCGATTCAGAGGGCAATCTCCGTTCTTATATAGCTGAAGGTGAGGTTCTCGATGTACCTACACGTTCATTCGGTGGTATTGGTATCTTCGCCATCAACGAGATGGGTCGTTTCTATCGTCACGTATTAATTCAGAAAGGCTATCCACACCACGGTGCCGTAGCATTCTCTCACGTAGGTAAGACCTTGTTCGAGGTATTCAAGTATCTTGGCATCAAGGACATCGCTTACAACCAGCCAGCAAGTTTGCCTTACCCAACGGAGAATCCTTGGAAGTAATTTAAGGGAAAAGTGAAGAACGGAGAGTGAAGATCTAATAGTTCTTTTGCTTATGTTCTCATTCTTATATAGATATTTTAAGGGCGATTGTCAATTCCTTTACATAAGGACAGGCAATCGCCCTTTCTAATGTTTCATGTTGAATAATTTGCATATCTGCTCATTTTTTTGTACTTTTGCATCACATTGGCGGTGAAGGGGAAATATCTCCTTTCCTTCTGATATTAAAGATGTAAATATATGAGTAGAAAAGAGCAGATTGTATCATTTTTGTGGCAGCATGTGTTGCTGTTGGTTTCTTTGTGTGTAATGACCCTTGGAGTCGCAGTGTGTGTGAGAAGTATGTTAGGGTCGAGTGTTATTTCCACTTTGCCGTATGTGTTCGAGACGGCAGGCAAGCAAGGCTTGGGTGTTCCTAAGTTCACCATCGGTCAATATACTTATATCATGAATGCCATCTTGGTGTTGGGACAGATAGCAGTATTGCGGCGTAAGTTTGAGCCAGTCCAGTTGTTCCAGCTCTTGGTGGGATTTGTTTTTGGTTCGCTCATTGATGTAAATATGATGCTAACCACTTGGTTGATGCCAGATGCCTTGTGGCAGAAGATAGTATCACAGGTTTTGGGTTGTACCATTCTCGGCATTGGTATCGCCTTGGAGGTAAGGTGTGGTTCAGTCACAATGCCAGGTGAGGGATTTCCTGTTGCCGTAAGCAGCGTGACAGGCATAGAGTTCCCGAAAGTCAAGATATGTGTGGATTGTACTTTAGTCATTTTGGCTGTTATCTTCTGTTATGTATTCTTTGGTTCTTGGCAATGGTACATTGTGGGTATTGGTACGCTCTTTGCCATGGTATATGTGGGTATAGTGGTACGCATGGTAGGCAAGCATCTCGGTTGGTTCGACCGTACATTGGCTTATCGTCCAGGATTTAGAAGATATGTTTACGGTTTGGCGAGAATATTGTTTAAGCAAAAATAATTTCGTTGGTTCACAATATAGGAAAAGGGTATGCCATGAATTTTGGAATGGCATACCCTCTTTTTCTATATTTGCATATTAAGTTGTTCGTCCTCTGCTGCCAATAAACTTTCGGCGAAAACCCTCATCCTTTCTTTTAGTCGTTGTACAAATGTAGGGACTTCAGTTGGAGGGACAGTTGGAATTTCTGTTGTGACTTCTGGAGAAACAGGAGTGCTTGATGGTTCGGGCTTGGGTTGTTCAATGGGTTCAGGTTCTGTTTCTGTTTCTGTTGGTTTGTTCTTACCTGTTGTTTCATTGATTCTGTCCTTGATAGGATGATAGAGCTTCTTGATGATTTCGATATAGTCGGCTTCCTCTTTCTTTTCTTGTGAATGGTCGGTAGTCTCGGAAGATAGCTCATTGTCAAGACCTGTTGCAAGGATGGTAACCTTGGCATCCTCACCCAAGGAGTCATCATCAGAAAGTCCCCAGATAACTTTGATGTCTGGACTTAGTTCATCAAAGAAAGCATCAATCTCTTGCACTTCTTTCACAAAGATAGGATGCTTGTTGCTGGTGTATATGTTGAAAAGGATACGTTTGGCATTGCTAATGTCGCTGCCATAAATCAGAGGGGAGTCGAGAGCATTGAGAATGGCGTTCTGTACACGGTTGCTACCACCAGCCCTGCCCATAGCCATGATAGCTCCGCCTCCGCTCTTGATGGTTGTCTCAATGTCACAGAAGTCAAGGTTGATGGTACCCTCTACGGTGATGAGCTCTGAAATGCTCTTGGTGGCATCGCTCAATACTTTGTCTGCCAACTTAAAAGCATCTTTCACAGTAATCTCAGAATCCGCATAGACATCACAAAGACGCTCATTGTTGACTATCAAAAGAGCATCTACGTTCTTGCGCATTTCTTCGACACCCTGCAATGCCTTGATTATTTTGTCGCGCTTCTCAAAATAGAAAGGTATGGTGACGATACCTACGGTTAGGATACCCATGCTTTTGGCTACTCCTGCGACGACAGGACCAGCTCCAGTACCTGTTCCGCCACCCATTCCCGCAGTGATGAATGCCATCTTGGTGCCATCACTAAGAAGTTGCTTTATCTTGTCAATAGAGCTTTGTGCCTCTTTTCGCCCTTCTTCGGGCACACCTCCTACGCCGAGTCCTTTGTCTCCCAACATGATTTTTACTGGTACATTCGAGGTGGACAATGATTGGCTGTCTGTATTACAAATGGCAAAGGTGACATTAACGATACCTTCGTTATACATATTCTTGACGGCATTGCATCCACCTCCACCAACACCGATTACCTTGATAATGTTTTTGGAGGTATCTTCGGTTTGTCCAAAGTCTAAGGGTTCCATCTTTGTTTCCATAATTCCAAACGATTAAAATTTTGCTTGCAAAGATACAAAAATTATTGAATAAAGCATTTAGCATGACGATTGCAAGCCTTGCAGAAAGATATTTTTGGATAATATGATACTTATATTCACTGTAATTTTGTATTTTTGCACCATTGATTACGAAATAACGAAGTAAAAGCATTCGAGTTTAAGCATCTGAGGGATTATCGGGATGAATTGTTGCATTTATATCAAAAGACAGCCAATCGTATAGACTATAATAAGATAGAGGAAACGGTGGAGCGACTGGTCAATCCACTTGACAATGCCATCAATGAGAAATGTTCTCGTATCAAGGCTGCCTTTCTGGAATTGATGGACGAATATCAAGCTGACTATTATATTATCAATAGTCACATGAAACGACATCAGGGTAATTCGCCAAAGATTTGGTTTGAGCGATTAAAGATTATCAATCTGCCAAGAAACTTAGTTGTTATAGAACAATAGTTGAAAAGCGGAAAGTTTGATTGTGCCTGTATGGCAAAGACTTATTTAGGCAGAGCAATAGTGAATTCCGAGTATTTGCCTTTCTCGCTCTTTACACTAATTTTGCCTCCATGAGCATGGATTACCTGAAGTACGTAATTAAGTCCAATACCAAATCCTCCACGTGTTTTCTGGGGATTTTTCTCATGCTCGGCAGCACGCTCATAGCGGTTGAAGATTGTTTTCTGCTCACTCTTGGCTATGCCTATGCCTTCGTCATATACCTTAATATATACGTGCTTGTCGTCTTCTAAAGTGGAAATCTTGATATTGATTTGGTCCTTGGAGTACTTGGTGGCGTTATCCACCATGTTATTGATAGCTTCTTTCAAGTATTCCTCATCGGCTAAGGCGGTAGGACAAGCAATGTTTGTTTTGATAATGATAGGTTTCGATGATTTCGCCTCGTATTTATCTACAATGTCATTTATTATAGATTCCAAGTCTATTTCTGTCTTGCGGATGGTCAGTTTGCCATGCTCCAGCTTGGAGATAGTGAGTAGGCGGTTGATGAGGGCGAGAAGATGTTGCGCCTCGTCTTCTACTATCGTGAAATATTTTTCCTTCATCTCGGGTTTCTTTTCCAATACGCCACTGTGTAGATAGCGAGTACCCATGATGATGGAAGTGAGAGGCGACTTCATGTCGTGGACCATAGCATAAGAGAAATCCTCTCGTAAGAGCTTGATGCGTTCCTGCTCGTCGATGTAGTTGATTTGGTCGATGATACTGAGTACAATTACCATTGTGGTAAGGAGAGAGGTAAGGATGAATATCCAGTTCTTACTGATGATGTATAAGTCTCCATCCTTAATAGTCAATTGATATCCAACGGATTTATCAGTCCTTACAGGAACGACACTTGTCTTTATTTCTACAAGAAAGGGAATGAAATTGTTGTAATGTGTCGTACCTTCTATGATTTTTCCATTGCGCATATTTACTTTATGGATAACGCTACGGAAAGGGATTTTTTTAGCTTTTAATATAGAGTCTGCGATGATGGTCAGGCTGTCGATATTGGCATCCTTGTGGCTCTTTTTATAGAGGGCTTCATAAAACCAAAGCTCAGGATGATAGGTATCTTTGGCTTCGATGACATCTCCTTTATGGAAATATTTATAAAATCGTTGGTTACATTCTTTATCAAGTGTTTGCCCTAAAACATTGTCGCACTCTTTCCCTAATTGTTGCGCATTGATGTTATAGGTGTTCCACATCCAAAAGATCTGGATGAAGAGCAAGGCTATCAATGCCATGATGCTGAGTATCTTGGTACGATTAGTATTCATCTTTCTCTATCATTTCTGGTAATTCTTTATGCAATGCGATAAATCCATATACAGTCAAGCCTAAGCCTACGAATATAAGTACTATAATTAAAGGCATAGAGTTGATAGAGGATGGTACGAGGTTGGACATGAAATACGTGGCAAAGAGTATGATGGTGCTTCGGGTCTTGCCATAAACCCAAAAGCCATAACAAGTGGACAATATACCAAGAATGAGCAAATAAATCCACTGTATATTAGTATCTTCTGATATAGTTAAGCATGAGGCAGGCAACATCATGATGCAAAGAGTGAGAAGTTGAACCCATTTCTTCTTTCCACATCTGATTAACTCTTCCAGAATAGCGCCATAGAATACGTATGCCGAGAAGAATGCGCCTATGATGGCAAAAGGGAGGAACTTAAGATAACTCATTTCTGTCATGTCCTTAGGAAGAAAATTGATGTGAAAGAGGTTCATGACGGCATAATATGCCAACGTGAAACCAAACATGGGGAGACTGGTATAAAGCATCGCTTTCCACTTGGTTATAGAAAGAACCTTGCCAAGTGTAAACTTTGAGAACTTAGCTTTGTAAAACGTAAACCATACTAACAACATACTCAGAATAGAGAAGCCTATTACGATGGGAGATGCGTCGTTCATGAAACTTGTCTTGTCTGTTATTGTCTCTTTCTGTGAGTAAAAGGCTAAATAAAGTCCTAATGCAAAACCACCAATGAAGATGGTGATGATGAATTCCGCAATTAGTAATATATAGTATAATATTGCTTTCAGCATAAAATAGCTATTTATGATCTTGTTACTTATAGAATAAGGTGATTATTCCACGATTAGTTTAAAACCGACACCTCGGATGGTCTTTAACTCCACGCTTGGCTCATCCTCAATGGCAGTGCGAATCTTCTTGATAAAGACATCAAGGCTTCGAGAAGCAAAGTAGTCCTTGTCTTCCACTCCCCAGAATCGGCTTAACACTGCTTCACGACGTACCACCTCGTTTTTGTTTACTGCAAGGAGTTCAAGTATCTTAGCCTCACGAGCGGTGAGCATTTTCTCGGAATTATCCTCTTGGTTCTTGAGAGTAGCGTGGTCGGCATAAAGGATATATTTCCCGAGCTTGATGACATGGCTGTTGTCCTTACTTCGCTTACCTTGTTTAAGGTGCATGAGACTTTGGATGTGCGCATCCAGTTCCTCTGGTACGAAAGGCTTCTTCACATAGTTGTTGGCTCCTGCGGCATATCCAGCTTTCAAGTCCTTGGGCGAGGTAAGTCCAGTGGTAAAGAGGATGATGGTATCTCCATCTATCTCACGAATCTTTCTTACCATTTCAATACCATCCATGATAGGCATATCGATGTCTGAGACGATGACATCGGGTTGAAAGTCCTTCCATACTTCCAGTCCATCTTTTCCATTGATGGCGGTTTTCACCTCATACCCACCGATGATGTCCTCGAAACTACTTTTCTCCATGTAGGCAAGGTTCTCGTCATCTTCTACCAAAAGTAACTTGATGTCTGCCATAATCTTCTTGTTTTATTGTCGATAGTTGTCAAAACGCTCTATTGCTTGCAAAAATACAGTTTTTTATTTGAATGGCAATGTTTTAACGCTATCTTTAACGTAAAGATAACATAGCATGGTCTATGGCAGCAATGATGATAAAGGTCAAGTTCATGGCTTCACTGCCAGAACTTGACCTTTTTAATTGAGAGAGATTATTTTTGTTTTTATTTGGATATTTGGGCAGTTTTATTGATTTTGGTGCAAAGATACACCGACTTTTTCAAACAATATGTTATCGAAATGTTATCGTTAGGTTAAATAGAAAATGTTATCTTTTTCTCGTCCTCTTTTCGTCTTTCGACTCCGTCGGGATTTCTAATCGGATATTTTAATAATTCATAATAATAGAGTCTAACCTTTCATATAATGTTGGATTTTAGTAATTTTGCAAATTATATTTAAGGTTACGGACGATGGCTATGATTTTGCAAGAGAAGCTGCACTCATGTGTAGAGTTAATGGAATATATCAATGAGATAGGTTTCCTCCCAAAAGCTGTGCGCTTATCTTGGATAAATGTAGTTAGAGGCATTCGCTTGGATAACATCACGCTCAATGCCCTGATACTCCATGCTTGTACCATACCATTTGTGCTCATCGGTGCCAACTTGGTGAAGAAATTGAGAATGAAAAATAAGGCAGGGAAATTCCTGCCTTTTATTATTGATTGTTATTTTTCTCTACAATATCAATATAGTTGATGTAATAAAAATAGGGAAAGACATCGACTTTATACAATGACAATTCAAGATTACATTTACTAGTTAAATTCTCTCCATATTTCGATTGCACATCCCTAAGTTTTAGTCTTCTGTAAAACTTATATCCTTTATAAGAAAACGAGACACGATCACCACGCCGTGGTGAGTAATGAGTTTTAAAAGGGACTATAACATACATGGGATTATGAGTGTTCATGCTATAATAAGCATACAGGTATATGAGATTCCAAGCACATAGAAACACAATGGCAGAGATGGTTATTGCTTTTATGTAATTTATGCTTTTTTCGAACAAATAAATTAATACCATGCAAAATAGCAAAATTCCACATAAACTTAACCAAAACCACCATTCACTTAATATTGTAAGAAAACTTTGTTCGAGGTTGATATAAATACCTAATAGTGCTATAATTAGCCAGGTATAAATGGCGGATTTATTCATCTTTTCTTTTATCTGTCTCATTCTCAATCTCAAAAATTTGGTGTAACATATTAAGGATATCTCTTTAACCCAAATGTTTTGTCATAATTCAAAGATAATTCTTTCACCATTCCTCTCTATCCTCCAGAAAAGAATGCCTTTTGCATCGGTGAACTCTTTCATTCTCTATGCGCTCTTGAAACCACTCGTCACAAAGTGCATAGG
>CAKQXI010000070.1 GCA_934281565.1 uncultured Prevotella sp. | reverse complement strand
GGTTACAGCCGAGCGCCAACCCGGCTCAACATTCAAACTCTTTGTTTATACCGAGGCAATGAACCAAGGTCTCACACCTTGTGACAAACGCCGTGACGAATATATCTCTATGGATGTTTACGACCAGAAGAAACATGAAATGGTCAAGTGGACTCCATCCAATGCCAATGGCTCTTTCTCTGGCGATAGTATCCCTCTAAAGAGTGCCTTTGCCAAGAGTATCAACTCGGTAGCGGTAAGACTTGGACAGGAAATGGGAATTAAACGCATCATTGAGACAGCACAGAAGATGGGAATCAAGAGCCCACTCGATGACCAGCCCTCCTTGGCTTTGGGTTCCAGCGATGTCAACCTCCTTGAAATGGCTACGGCTTACAGCACCATCGCCGATAACGGCAAGCGTCACGACCCTGTATTGGTCACCAAGATTGTAGACCGTGATGGCAAGGAAGTATATACTGGTCCTGACACAGACGAACAAGTTATCCCATACAAGAGTGCTTTCTTGATGCAGCAACTATTGCAAGGTGGTATGCGTGAGCCCGGCGGTACATCACAGAGTCTTTGGGGATACGTAGGCAATTATCGGGATACCGAGTTTGGTGGAAAGACTGGTACTACCAACAATCACTCCGATGCTTGGTTCATGGGTGTAAGTCCTAACCTCGTTGTTGGAGCATGGGTAGGAGGTGAATATCGTTGCATCCACTTCCGAACAGGTGCATTAGGACAAGGTTCTCGAACCGCATTGCCAATCTGTGGTTATTTCCTGCAAGCGTTGTTCAAGGACCCAGCGTTCCAGAAGTATCATGGCAAGTTCAAGAAACCTACCGATGGTGACATCACACGAGATATGTATACGTGTGCCAGCTATGTACCTAAGGCAAAGGTAGACACAACTGCCGTTGATAGCTTGGCTACTTCCGAAGAAATCGTCTTAGACGACAATGGCAACCCTGTCATCAAGGAGATTACCATTGGCAAGGATGACGAACCAGAGGAAACCATTGAGGAGACTGGAACCAAGAAAGAAAAGAAGAAAACGCATCCTACGGAACAGCCAGTCAACTTTGATGACCTATAAATAGTTAATAGTTGGTAGTTTATAGTTAATAGCAAAGCTGCCTATAGCAAGATTGACCTATAAACTATTAACTATAAATTATTAACTAAACAAGCAATGATCGATTTATCCAATGAGGAGTTGCAGAATGCACTCCAAATCATACAATATACCCGTCGCTCGCTTTTCCTGACAGGAAAAGCGGGAACGGGTAAATCTACTTTCTTACGTTACATCGCAGCCAATACCAAGAAGAAGCACGTAGTGCTCGCCCCTACTGGCATCGCAGCTATCAACGCAGGTGGGTCTACGCTCCATAGTTTCTTCAAGCTCCCTTTCTATCCTTTAATTCCCAACGACAGCCGTTATTCCATTCGTAATATCCGCAACACGCTGAAGTATAACTCTGAAAAGATTAAGATAATCCGTGAGGTGGAACTAATCATCATTGACGAGATTAGTATGGTACGTGCCGACATCATCGACTTCATCGACAAGGTGCTGCGTGTATATTGCCGAAATATGCGAGAGCCTTTCGGTGGAAAACAACTCTTATTGGTAGGTGATATCTATCAGTTGGAGCCTGTGGTGAAAGAGGACGATCGTCGTTTACTGACTCCGTTCTATACCAGCAACTTCTTCTTTGATGCCAAGATTTTTGATACATTCCAGTTGGTAAGCATTGAACTGAAAAAGGTATATCGCCAAACCGACCCTACTTTCATCGGGATATTGGACCATATCCGAACCAGCCAAGTTGCAACAGCCGACTTACAGTTATTGAACCAACGTGTAGGAGTAAAACTTGACGAAAGCAATTCTCATCTTGCCATCACTCTTTCCACACGCCGTGACACCGTTGATTTCATCAATGAGAACCAACTTAAATTGCTACCTGGTGAACCAACGCTCTTTCGTGGAAACATAGAGGGCGAATTTCCAGAGAGTAGTTTGCCTACCCCCATTGAACTCTATCTAAAGACTGGAGCGCAAGTTATCTTTATCAAGAATGACATTGACCACCAATGGGTAAACGGAACACTGGGCACCATCGTTGGCTTCGATGATGATGCAAACAGCAGGATCTATGTACGTACCGAGAATGGACAAGATGTGGTCGTAGAACCTGTCGCATGGAGCAATACCCGCTATCACTTCAATGAGGTGGAAAAGAAAATAGAGGAAGAAGAAATTGGACGATATGAACAATACCCTATCCGATTGGCTTGGGCAATAACCGTACATAAAAGTCAGGGACTGACTTTTAAACAAGTAAAGATAGATTTTACAGGTGGCGTCTTTGCTGGTGGTCAAACTTATGTAGCTCTTTCTCGCTGTACCAGCCTGGAGGGCATCAGTCTGCAAGAGCCTATCCGCCAAAACGAGGTATTTGTTCGCAATGAGGTCAAGCAGTTCTCTCGCCATTACAACGACCGCAACATCATCAACACAGCCCTTGCGCAAAGCAAGGCGGACAAGCAATATCACGATGCCGTAAAGGCTTACGACCGTGGTGATATGCAAGAAGCTCTCGCTAACTTCTTCCTTGCCATTCACAGCCGTTATGACATCGAGTCTCCTTTAGCCAAACGTTTCTTACGTAAAAAGCTGAACAAGGTGAACGAGCTGCAAGCAGAGAATGAGCACTTGCGCGAGGTCATCAAGCAGAAAGATGAAGAAAAGAAGAAGCAAGAGAAATTCCTCAAACGCTTAGCTACCGAGTATGTCATCCTGGGCAAGGAATGTGAGAAAGAAGGTATGCCAAGTGCTGCTATCATGAACTACAAGAAAGCTCTCACACTCTATCCTAACCACCCTGAGGCTAAGAAAAGGATGAAGAAAATTAATAGTTAATAGTTTATAGTTAATAGTTTACAGTTTACAGTTTATAGTTAATAGTTTATAGCATAAACCACTTTGGCAATTTTGCTATACGGCGAAGCCGCTATAAACTATAAACTATTAACTATAAACTAAATCTAATACCACTTAACAGCATTTGAATAACCGCTTCGCTTGTCATATTTCAAGGCATCGGTCAAAGTCGCTGCGTTACAACGGAAAGAGAAGTTGTAACTCGTATAAGGTGCCAATACAACCGAACAGCTCATATTAAAACAGTGCAAGTCACGCTGCAAACTTGCTGTCGTCATACTCAACTTATGATAATCAAAGTCATAACCCGAAGAAAAGCTGATGTTCCAGCCATCACTGATACGTACATTACCACTCACATTGAGGGTCTGCGTAAACTTGTATGGATAGCGCATCGTCCTCTTGTTGAACTTCGCCTTATCGGTATCCTCACGCATCGTGACACCATAGCCGAAAGTCAATGACCAAGGCATCTTGAAAGCCATGTAGCCATCTGCATCAGTCTTTGCCTTGCCAGTCTTTTTGGCACCATGCTTACCATTCTCCAAGTCTGAGTCGATATTGGACTCTATATCGGTATCAGTACCTTCATCGTCCTTGCTCTTACGATTGTTGTTCTTACTGTCGTCTGTATCGCTACCACCACCAAACAGTTTTCTCAACTTTTCTGGATTAAGTGTAAACGAGAAATTCTGCGACATACCTTGGAAACGACCGAAGCGTCCCTTGCCCCACTCCGTGTGAGTACCAACGTAAGGATTGCCTTGGTCATCAAGCTCATAAGCGTATGTGGCGAATACAGCGTTCATGTTGAATGTATAGTTCTTCCACCACTTCAGACGAATGTTGATGTTCATGTCGCTCCAAGGACGAACCTTGGCTGCAGTGTTATAGCTCATGTTGATGTCAAACGCATCTATCAAACTAATCTTCTTGAAGCCTGTGGAATCCTTGTCGCTTCTCACTTTCATTTCCAAGTTGTTGCCCAAGGTGAAAGAGATATTTCCCTGTCTGCCCTTGCTTGGCGCACCAAAAAGAGAAGTTTGGTAAGGAGAATAACTAACAAGCGAAACATTACCATCGGCATCCGTCTTCTGATAAGTATCCCAATAGCCATAATGCGAAGCACCAAAGTCTGGCGAATAGCTGAAACTTACTGTTGGCGTAAACACGTGGCGGACAGTCTGTATCTTATCACCAAATATCTTGCGACTTGGTGTCCAGAATCCATAGAGTTTGGTCGAGAGACCTATGCTCATGTTCCAGTCATATACATTATGAAAACCGTATGTAGTGTCGTTCACCTCTTTCTGCTTGGCAGTATCCCATGACTTCGTAACCTTGTTGGTATACATTCGGTCGGTGAAGTTAAAGGTTGGCGTCACGTTCAAGAACTTGAACAGTGTGAACGAAGCAGTAACAGGTATCCTGTGCTCCCAACCATTTCGCCAGTCCCTGATGAGGTTGCTTTTCATGAACTTATCCTCCGTGGTACTGATGGAGTTACTGATATGTCCCGTATAGCTCATGGCTATCTTCTCATACCATCTTTCGTCGCCCACCATTTTCTTACGACGGAACGGATAGAATCGAGAGATAGAGATATTCAAATCGGGCAATGTCATTGCCAAACTTGAGTCACGCATATTCTGTGTCAAGTTGGCGGTAGAAGACAAAGTCATGCCAAGACTGGAGAACGTTGTGCTCCAACTGACCGAAGAAGTACGTGTACTCTGTGTCATCGCCTGTGGGTTATAGAGCGAGTTGAGGTTATTACGCTCATAGCTCGATGTAGCGAAGTTGACACTGGCAGAAAGCGAGCTGAAAGGATTTGCCTTGGAGTCCTGTCGGTGGCTCCACTGCAACTTGAAGCTCTCCTGCTTCGTGAAGTCTGGCATACCCTTGTCGCCTGTCCTCGTATCTTGATAGCTAAAGAGGAAGCTACCCGAATACTTATAACGCTTGCGATAGTTGCTTGCTGCTGATATTCCCCAAGAACCCTTGGTATAGATCTCACCTATGAGCTTCAAGTCCCACTTATCGCTCATGGCAAAATAATATCCACCATCACGAAGATAGAATCCTCGGCTGTTCTCATCACCATACGTAGGCATGATGAAACCGCTCGAATAGCTCTTTGTAAATGGGAAGAAACCGTATGGAATAGCGAATGGCATTGGCACATCGGCGACAACGAGATAAGCTGGTCCAAAGACCACATCCTTGCCTGGGCGAACCTTGGCACGAGACAGGGAGATATAGAAGTCGGGATGTGGATCGTCGCAAGTGGTATATCTACCATGTTGCAAATAGATGACACCCGATGAGTCACGCTTCGACCTCATACCTGTGAGAAATCCATCTTGCTGCTCCGTATAGACATTATTGATAATAGCCTTCTTGCTCTTAAAGTTGAACTTGATAGTATCGGTATCGTATGTATCCGATCCCATCTTGAAAATAGGCTTTCCCTTGATACCATTCTCGGCGGAGGAATCGGCAGTACCCATAGCCTTGACATTGCTCTTGTCTATGTCCATGGCAATACGGTCAGAAGTAAGGTCCATGTTCTGGTACTTCACGTTCGAGTTGCCATAGAGATGCGCCACCTTGTGCTGGGCATCATACACGAGCGAGTCGGTGGCAGTGTATTCCACAGGCGCATCGACACCACCCGATTTCTTTCGGGCTATGCTGTCCATGCGGATACTGTCATCTATCACCTGGTTGTGTTTCCAGATAGCTTTCTCCAGAGAGTCCATCTGCGTGGTGTCGTTCCCCAGATTGATTTCATTGCCGAGCGAATCGACATACACAGAGTCGCCCACAGCCACAGCGGTGGAATCGGTGGCACCCCTCTTTTTTTTCTTCTTGGAAGGCATACCAGGGTTTGCCACCATCAGACAGATAGAGGCAAAGAACAGTGCGACTATAGTTGATTGTTTTCTCATTCAAATATCATTTGTTAAAAGCAAGCCCAGCAAACATTTTCTCCCATTCACGGAAGCGCTTCACTCCATCCTCACCAAACTTGGATAGGCTTTTCTCCGCTTGCTCAATAGTCTTCTCACGACCCAGATGTGTCTTACTGAAAAACTTATCGGCATAACAGATAACTTTCTCCTCCATCGTCTCTGGCAAGAAATCTTGACGAGGCAAAGGCAACTGTTGCTTTTCTATATCTTCAAGCGTGATGCCAGCACCTGTATGTCGTTCACAAACACGAGCATGACGTTCATACCCTTCACGGCGTAATATCTCTGCACCTAAATACCCATGACAGATATAAGGTTCTGTGCCAAAACAATGTATCCCAGGAGCATCTGTACGAAAAATTCCTATGTCATGAAGCATAGCCGCTTCCTCTACAAACTGGGCATCAAGATGGAGTTCAGGATGAAACGAAACAATCTGTAACGCTTTTCGCGCTACAGATTGACTATGGTTTATAAGGATATGGCGAAGCTCATTATCCTCAGAATAATACTTGTCAATTAATAATTGATAATCCATTATTATAATGTTAAGTGTTAAATGTTAAATGTTAAATGTGGCTTGCGCCCTTAAGTCCGTTAGGCAACTTAACATTTAACATTAAACATTTAACATTAAATTATTCTGCCTTTCGCTCAATGTAAGCAATAACATCACCCTTGAGGATCTTGCTGCCCTGCTTGGCATTGATTTCCACGAGTTTGCCACCAAGAGCTGCAGGCACTGTCTCGAACTCACCCCAAGGTGCGAGGATATAGCAGAAAGCATCACCTTCCTTATATTCCTTACCGATGAATGGCTCTACTGCTGGTGCACATTCGCCCTCGCCTTGGAACTCCCAGAATACTTGACCTGCCACTGGTGCTACGATAGCATCTGCCTTGGCGTGCTTGAACTCTGCAAGCTGGGCTGGTGTCAATGTTGTACCGAGCTTAGCATCCTTAGCTTTCTGGAGGTCTGCCAAGAAGTTCTTCTTAGCCTGACCGCTCTTGTAGTTGCGATACTGCTCTGGGTGCATGGCAAGCTCAAAGAGTTCCTCATCATCCTGACCATAATCCCAACCATTCTCGTCCATTTCTTTCTTGAAGTCGTCAAGTGCGTTGGTAAGCAATGTGTGAGCATCTACATCGGTGAACTCACGACCTTGCTTCTTAGCCAACTCTACCAACTCTGGATCGATAGTGCCAGGAATCTTACCACTCTTACCGAGGATCATACCCCACATAGAGTCGTCCATCATCACGAAGCGACCCTTGCCCTGCTCCATGGTAAGGAGGTTCATCAATGAGATGTTCTTCACATACTGGCTGAACGGAGTTACCAATGGAGGATAACCTACGCGTGGCCATACATACTCTACCTCGTCAAAGAGCTTGATCAAGAGGTCGTCCATAGACAACTCCTCCTCACCTTTCTTCTTGCGGATGTTATTGATAGTCTGGCGCATACCACCGAGGTCTGCCATCATACTACCCATCATACCACCAGGAAGACCGCAACCGAGCAAGAGAGAGCTCATGATCTTGTTGCCTGGGTTGATGAAGTAGCCGAGCCACTCGTCGATGAACTCCTGTGTCATGGCACGAGCTTTCATGTATGCGCTCATGTTAATCTCTGGCACCTCGAAGCCCTCGTTCTTCAGCATACTGATAACGGAAATGATGTCTGGATGAACCTTACCCCAAGACAATGGTTCGATAGCTGTATCGATGATGTCGGCACCATTGTTGCAAACCTCAAGGATAGAAGCCATGGAGAGACCCGGGCCAGAGTGGCCGTGGTACTGGATGATAATCTCAGGATACTTGTCCTTGATCATCTTGGTGAGCTTGCCGAGGAATGCAGGCTGACCGATACCAGCCATATCCTTCAAACAGATTTCCTCTGCGCCAGCAGCGATGAGCTGGTCGGCAATGTTCATATAGTATTCAAGAGTATGTACAGGAGAGTTGGTGATACAAAGAGCACACTGTGGAGTCATGCCACCTTCCTTAGCCCACTTGATGGACGGGATGATGTTGCGCACATCGTTCAAACCATCAAAGATACGGGTGATGTTGGTACCCTGCTTAGCCTTTACCTTGTACATGAGAGCACGTACATCATCAGGCACTGGATACATACGAAGAGCGTTCAGACCACGGTCGAGCATATGGGTCCTGATGCCAGCCTCATTGAAAGGCTTGCAGAAAGCGCGAACAGCCTCGTTAGGGTTCTCACCTGCCAAGAGGTTCACTTGTTCAAAGGCACCACCATTGGTCTCAACACGGCTAAAGCAGCCCATTTCGATGATTACTGGCGCAATGCGAGCCAACTGGTCTTTGCGTGGCTGGAACTTACCAGAACTCTGCCACATGTCTCGATAAACGAGACTGAACTGAATTTTCTTCTTCATTATTTAATAGTCTTTTTCTTCCTATAATTAGCGTATCGGGGAAACAAGCTGTACCTTGCTATCGGCGACACATGAGTAACCAAGGTGCAAAATTAGCCAAAAAATCCGAATTATCAAGCTATTTAATGTTAATTAAACATTATTCTGCTATTTTCTTCTCCTCCTCTACCGCCTCGGTAAACTGACTATGGAACGTGCCAAAGAAATGCAACAGTTCTTCACGTGTTTCCCTGTCTGCCTCCCATAGGTTCTCCTCTCCTTTCTGATGAGCCACCAACAGCCTTGCGCAACGGCGTATCTTACGCTTGTTGTTGCGAGCCTGCAACTGGTCGCCTTGGATTGGCTTCTGGTTAACGTATGAGAAAGCCACCAGCATCTTCATGAACATATCGAAAGCTGGATTGTCATGCTTCCAATCACTCTCATCCAACCAGCACCATTGGAATGCATACTTGGTTTCCAATGCTATAAGATGACCGCCAAGGGCATCTTGATCGTCTGTCTTCTCAAACTGTTCCTTGGCAAAGTTCACCAAAGTCTCTGGGTCTATGGATGTTATCTCGTCAGCCACCACAGAGCTACCCTCCAGGGAGATACGCCAACGATAGTTCTTGTTCTTCACCAAGGCATGATGGGCCCCCATCAACAGGTCGCTCAACTTGCCCTCACTGGGCAACTCGTCCACGATGGCAAGTTTCTCACGCTGGTCACGAACCACCATCTTTCCCTCATGTGGACGGAGCACACAGAGATAAACAAACCTGTCGTTGTCAAGGTTGATGGTAAAGCGGTCGTTGCTGTCGTCGCCCACAAACTCATAGCGATAATCGTCCACCTTGTCGTGAGAGATCTCTACCTCTCCATGTACCTTGCTACCGTCAGCATCATAGAGCGAGAAGCCTATGTAAGGTATCGTCAGACGCATCGTAAAAGGATTGCCATCATGGGGAGTAAGCGTAACAAGCAAGCCATCGTCGCCGAAGTTCTCCTTTTTACAGACGAACCCCTCGTCGGTACGCTCGGCTTTATCCACCTTTACCTCACCATGTCGCCAATAAATATCGAATATGATGTTTGTGTCATCCTCATGCACCACATGGATGAAATCCTCAATGTCCATACCTAAATAGATTACCTTGGCAGGTTCTATTTCCTCATCGTTGTCACCAAGGACATTGACCCACATCTCACCCGGGATAGGGTCGTCCTCCCACTCATCATCCTCGGATGCGGAGGTCGACTTATATACCAGAAAAACGTTCTTGGTTTCTTCCTTGCTGCCGTCTTCACGACATAGGAAACACTTACTTTCTTTCGGGATATAGAAAGGAACAGTAAGGTATGGGGTCTTACATAGTGATGTGTATTCCACTTCTGTCCATGCGGGCAGAGCATGTTCAGTAACTTTTGTCATATCGCTTGCTTATATTTATAAATAATGTGTAAGCCATCGCTTATCTTTGTGCGAGGTTATTCCTAAAAAACGAGTGCAAAGTTACTGATTTTTTATGAGTCTACGAAAAGAAACGATAAAAACATTTGTTAGTTATCACATAAAATTGTACCTTTGCACAAACTTAATTATAAAAAATTGTACCATCATGAAGATAAAATCTATGCTTTTCGTAGCACTCGCCGTGATGATCCTTGCGGCGTGCAAGAAAGGACCACCACCCAAGCGTCCTAATGTCAATTTGCCTATCAGTATGGCTAAACCTGCCAAGGGCGACCGTGCCATATATGGATTGGCTTGCATGGGATGTACCGATACCACCGTTGTCTTGCTTCCCAATAACGGAGGCGACCCTGTGAAATATAACATCTTGGATGCCAATCGCAATCACCAAGTATTCGGGAACATCGAGATTGGCGACTGGATTTGTGTCATCCCTTGTACCGACAAGGACGACAAGGGAAGTGCCAGCATGGTGATTGACCTTGACAAGCTAAAGTCTACATGGACTTATCCTGTGATGCCTCATCTTCGTGATGTCTCCCACCTGTCCAAACGCCAGCAAGCTCGTATTCTTGCCAATATGCCAGACAGTATCGTAGAAACTTACATGATACCTCGTGAATATGGTTTCACCCTCAAACGAATGGGCGAAGCTCGCTCCGTAGGCAACGTTATGCAAGCCAGTGCCGTAGAAGACGACAGCCCTGTAGAATATCCTAAGGTTCCTATCTATACAGAATGGCATACTTACAATGGCAAACTTATCCTTGTACGTGGTCGAAGTGAGTTTGCCGGTAAGGTTTTCAACGCCAAGACCACTCGTGACACTCTTTCTTTCGTTTACATGAAAGGTGATTCACTTGCTTTGAGAGACAAGGATGGCAACATACAAGGCTATCATCGCAACAAGGATGAACGCTCAGCGAATGCCGCAGCCCAAGCTGCTGCCATCAAGCAAGCGAACAAACTGAAACAAGAATTAAAATAATACTCCGTAATAAAAAAATCTGCGTAAATCCGAAATCTGCGGGAAATAAAGGAACAGCAGTTAAATCCGCGAAATAAAAAAATCTGCGTAATCCGCTTTCTATGTTAATATCCAAATTTTTTAACCATTATTTTCATTTTAAGCTGAGATTTT
>CAKQXI010000069.1 GCA_934281565.1 uncultured Prevotella sp. | reverse complement strand
GCATGGAGAAAGGTGCCACGAGGCAGAAGATAGCTTCCGCTCGAATGATGTTGGCTGATGGTTTGTCATTGGATAAGGTCATTCTTTATTCTGGTCTTACGAAAGAACAAATCATGAAATTGGATTAAAGTGTTATTATAAATCTCCCTTGTCTAATAAGATAGGGGAGATTTTTTATAGTAATGAAGTCATATATACTGGTACAAGCAAAGTTTTTTCATCTTTCTGCAAATCTTTTATTCCGCAGTTCTTATTCTCCCGCAGATTACGCTGATTTACGCAGATTTTTAGTTTCTGTGGATGACAGTGCCGTTGGCTTGGTGCGTAGCAAGGACTAATACTTCGGCAATCTGCACGTGCTCTGGAGCACTGGCTGCATAAAAGGCTACATCGGCAATGTCGTCACCATTCAAAGGTTCGATGCCACGGTACACATTGTTGGCACGTTTCGTGTCACCATGGAAACGGATGTTGGAGAAATTTGTTTCCACAAGACCTGGTTTCACATTGGTTACACGAACCTTGGTGTGGGCTACATCAATGCGCAAACCATCGGAGATGGCTTTTACGGCACTCTTTGTCGCACAATATACATTGCCACCAGCATAGGCAGCATCTCCTGCTACACTGCCAATGTTGATGACATGACCATGGTTGCGTGCTACCATGCCAGGCACAATCAGGCGAGTCATCGTAAGAAGTCCCTTGATGTTGGTGTCTATCATCTGGTCCCAGTCGTCAAAGTTACCTTCATATTCGGGTTCCAGTCCACGAGCCAAACCAGCGTTGTTGATCAGTACATCGATATTACGCCATGCTTCGGGGATGTAGTCGACAGCTTTCTTGGCAGCCTCACGGTTACGGACATCAAATGCCAATGCCAACACTTGGCTACCGTCTTTTTCCAGTTCCATCTTTAATACTTCCAGTTTTGTCGTGTTACGACCAGTAATAATCAGGTTGTAACCACCTTGGGCGAACTTGCGAGCACAACTCTCGCCTATTCCACTGGTTGCGCCAGTGATAAGTGCTATTTTCTTTGTCATAATTATTATTTAAGATGTTTGTTAATATTCTTCTTTTGGGAATTTAAGAGAATTTAAGTGAAGTTATCACTCCCTGCGGTCGTTCGGGAAGTTAAGGGACAATACCTTTAGTAGTGAGGAGTGAAGAACGAAGAGTGAAGAATGAGAGAGGATTGTCTCTAAGACAGTCCTTAAAGACATTTGTCTCTTAACTTCCCAAATTCCCTTAACTTCTTATAGTATAAGCACCCTAACTTCAGCATTCGACATCTTTTCGATTTCGTTCATCGGGCGTTTGTAGTAGACGCTCTGCACCGCCTTGTTGATGATGCCATGTCCCACGGCAAGGATAGTCTTGTCGGGATAAGTAACCTTGAGCCAAGTGAGGAAGTTCTGGGCACGTGACTTCATGCTGGCTATGGACTCGATGTTGCTGGGCCATTCCTTGGGGTCCTTGGGTAGACTGGGGATGAACTTGCCTGTGAAATCGCCCCAGTCCCTTTCTCGGAGCAAAGGGGTGGTGATCACTTCCTGATGGTGACTGCGAGCGATAATCTCGCAAGTTTGGATGCTACGGTGCAAATCGCTTGATACGAATACATCAATGTGGTTGTTTGTCATCTTCCGAGCTACTTCCTCGGCTTGTGCGATACCCGTCTGGTTTAGTTCTCCAGGCGTTTGTCCTTGCATGATTTGGGCTGCGTTGTCAACAGTCTCTCCATGTCTAACAAGATACAAAGTTGTCATATTTCTCTTTTTTTGCTCACAAAAGTACAAAAAAAATTGCATTTATCATGGAATGTTTGTATTTTTGTAGAGAAATTTAAAAACGACAGACAATGAAAGTAGTACATAGCTCATTCTTCCGTGCCATCTGCGCCATCATCGTGGGTGCCTTGCTCATCCAGTATCGGGAGCAGACGGTGACATGGATAACCATCGCCATCGGTGTGTTGTTCTTCCTTTCGGGCATAATCTCGCTTGCCACTTACTTCAGTGCTAAGCGTAAAGCCACAGATACACCAGTTGTGTATGATGCCAATGGCAGGCAGATAACAGGCTTGCGCCCCAATTTCCCGATTGTGGGATTGGGCAGTCTTATCTTAGGATTGATATTGGCTTTGATGCCTAATACATTTGTAACGAGCTTGATGTTCATCCTCTCGGCGATATTGATATTGGGTGCTCTCACACAGTTTATCAATTTAGCTTCGGCAGCCAAGATAGGTCGTGTAGGTATTGTTTTCTGGATATTTCCCTCGGTTATCCTCTTGATAGGTTTGCTTGCTGTCATCAAGCCGTCTGCCATAGCTTCTGCTCCGCTTTTTGTCATCGGTTGGGCAATGCTCGTTTATGGTGTGGTGGAATGTATCAATGCTTTCAAGATTTCCAATAATAAGAGGAAATGGCAGAAAGCGGAAGAAATAAAAGACGAGGAATACAAAGAAGTGGAAAGCATAGAGTAATAATGATACAGGGTTCAAACACACACGACCTACAAATAACAGGGAAGACTTCTTGTGTGCCTGTTATTTCAGACATACAAGAAGCTGAGGAACGAGCTGCTTTTCTTGCTACGGCAAAAAAGAATGCGTCCATGATGTTCTCAAAGTATTTGTAAAAAGCAAAATGTTTCCTAAGAAAGAAGTCCGCTAAATACAATATTTAGCGGACTTTTAATTATTTCATGATGTCGGCAACCAATCCCTCTACGTAACGGCAGAGGATGTTGATGCCTTTTAGGTTCTCACCTCCTTGAGGGATGATGATGTCGGCATAGCGCTTGGTCGGCTCAATGAATTGCTCATGCATTGGTTTGAGCACTTTGAGGTAACGGTCTACTACCATGGAGACGGTGCGACCACGATCAATGGTGTCACGCTGGATGTTGCGGATAAGTCGCTCATCGGGGTCGGCATCGACAAAGACCTTTAAGTCCATCAAGTCACGTAACTTTTTGTTGAGAAGTGTCATGATGCCCTCAATGATGATAACAGGTTTAGGCTCCACATGAACGGTCTCTTTCTCACGGTTGCACTTCAAGTAACTGTAGGTAGGCTGTTCGATAGCCTTGCCATTGCGCAAGTCGGCAAGTTGCTTGTGCAAGAGCTTCCAGTCGAAAGCATCGGGGTGGTCAAAGTTGATGGCATGGCGTTCTTCTTCAGTCATGCCAGTGGTGTCGTTATAGTAAGAGTCGAGTGGTACGACTGCAACATAATGAGGAGGCAGTGTCTCCACGATTTTCTTCACCACGGTGGTCTTGCCAGAGCCTGTTCCGCCAGCAATACCAATGATAGTTATTTTCTTGTCATCCATATTGTATTTTTGTTTATAGTATTTCGTCAAACATTCGCTTGTAGTATTCCGCCTTTTTCTCTACAGCCAAGGGATAGGCACGGCTACTGCTCGGCATACGATAAAGTCGGAGTGTGCGCCCCTCGAAAGAGAATTCTACATAGCCTCCCATCTTAGGTGTCTCAGTGATGCCATAATGTTCGGAGAAAACCTTGGTGGCAAGTTGCCCAGCCGTCAGTACGGCTCGACATTCAGGCAAGGCACGAAGCATACCATCAAGGTCGGAAGCCTCGACTATTTGCAAGTCTTTGTCGGAAGCCGTGTTCTTGGTGCGTATCACTTTCTGCGCCGTGTCGAATATCGCCACGCCCTTTTCCTTTAGGAAAGCTTTCAGTTGTTCCTCTCGGTATCGTTTCTTCTCTACATCAACAAAATGGAGCTTGTCGGCAAAGAAGATGATGCCGAAGATGCGCCACATATCATTTTGGAAGTTGGGGTAATACCAAGGGATGCACCAACGCTTGGGCGATGGTGGGAAAGTGCCGAGCATCAGTAGATGCGCATTCGACGGCAACCAGGGTTGGAAAGGGTGATTTTCTATCATATTTGCAAATTTGGCTGCAAAAATAATGAATTTATTTGAAGAAAAGGCAAAAACTATGGAAAACATTTGGCAATAAGGAAAAAATATCGTAACTTTGCGCCCTGTTACGTCGAAAGACAAATTTAATTAATAACAATAAATATTTAGAAACAATGAAAAAAGGTATTCATCCAGAAAACTATCGCCCCGTCGTATTCAAGGATATGTCCAACGGCGATATGTTCCTTACAAAGTCTACATGCAAGACTTCAGAGACAGTAGAATTTGAAGGCGAAACTTACCCAGTGGTAAAGATTGAAATCTCAAGTACTTCTCACCCATTCTATACAGGTAAGAGCAAGCTTGTTGATACAGCAGGTCGCGTAGACCGCTTCATGAACCGTTACGGTAAGTTGAAGAAGTAATATACCTTTTAATCAAGGATATATTATCTACAGAAAATATAAAGTGCGTTCCAATGTAGTTGCATATACATTAGAACGCACTTTTTTATGTTCCTCTTTCTCGGAAATTGCTATCGGCGGTTGTTCAACTTGGATGTCGTACCCCTCAATGGTTGATAGGTAGCACCCTTTCCGAAGTTGGTTTGCGTAGTCTTTCCGTCAATAGCCTTGGTCGTCATTTGGTTCTTGCGCTCAAAGTCAATGTGGATAATGTCACCTTTGACATTGCCAGTACCAATCATATAACCATAGAACGTATCCACATTCTTGCCAGACTCTTTACCAAGATGGAAAACAGTTTGTGAAGAACCATAGTCCATTACGAATGTAGCACCTGTCTTGGTGTACTTAATGTAGACGTCGCCGTTGTTCTCGATATACCAAGAGAATTCCAATGTCTGGGATTTTCCAGTAGTCTTACCATTCGTGTCAATCTCATAATCAGTCTCTATGCCATTTCCACTAAGAGCATTTTGGGAACCATTATACTGGAAAAACTTCATGTTGGTGAGATATACCTCCGTGGTTCTCGAATTGCCATCGTTGTTGAGGTAAGAGTAATCCATTCGTCCCTCCCATTCTCCGCATAGAGTCTGAGCCATGGCGGTGAGAGTATTGTCTTGAGAACCTTGGGCGTTATTACTCCAGGAATTATCGTTCCATCTCCAGCTATTTCCACCATAGTCACCATACCAAGCGTATGGGTCACGCCAGTTGCGAGGACCGTCCCAAGGGTCGTTGTCACAACTTGTGAATGTAAATGACATGGCTGCGGTCACAGCCAATGCCAATAGAAACTTCATCTTTTTCATATATCAATTCCTTTCCTTTTATTATTTAACCACAAACTTTCTCATGGGCTGTATGCTGTCTGTATCAACAGAGCGAGAGATAGAGCCGATGGAAGTAGATACCTTATTATAATAGAAGTCATCTCGCCAGTTAAAGGTGTCGTCCTTGGTAAGTCTGAAAGATGCACGGTTGCCATTGCTTGCATCTACATAACCTGTGAAATAACCAGAGCTTAGTCTATAATCGTAGATGACAACCTTACTGCCCTCATTAATTAGATTGATATAAATATTGCCATCGCGTACGGTCCAAGTGATACGGTTGGCGATATAGTTCCTACTACTCCAGTAGTTGCCATCATAATAATCAATCCAATATCCTGTGCCAGAATACAGACCGTCATTGTTGTCAAATCTAATGACCGAATAGGTGGAGCTATAACCACCATACTGTACATACATCTTTCCTCTCCATGTGCCATCAAGGGTATATGCCACGTTGGAATCATCGTCGCAAGCAGTGAATGTCAAACTGATGATTGCAATCAAAGCTATTGTCAAAAATGATGTGATCTTTTTCATGTCTTGTTCTTTTTTAGTTAATATTTCTTGATTTTAGTGCAAAGATACTGTATAAAATGATGCTAACAAAGAAGAATGTAGATTATTTTAAGGAGAATTCCCTATTTTTAAGAGGTTTTTCCCTAATATGTATTGTTTTTTTCAAAAAAATGATTAACTTTGCTTCGGTTTATAGAGTTTTCAACAATATATAGAGAACCTAATTGTATAAGATATAAAGACATTTATGATAAGCAAACGCACATATACCACTATGATGTTGGGAGCTTTGTGTGCCTTACTCACATGGGCTACCCCTTATTGCGATGTTCGCAAATTCTCTATCCTCGATGGTCTTGCAGCCAACAGTATATCGGATATGCAACAGTCGTCCGACAATCTCATGTGGTTTGGCACGTGGAATGGACTGTCTTACTATGATGGCTACTCGTTCCAGACATTCCGCGATGGTCCAGACGACATAGACATCCTGACTACCAACCGTATAGAGTTCTTGCGCCCTAATACCAACAACGACATCTGGTGTGTGACATACGACAGCAAGCCCTACGTTTATGATACCCATACCTGTAATTTTGTGGATGTGGGTACTAAGATGAACAAAAAATTTAATATCGACATACGTGTGAAGGACATCTTCTGCCTAAAAAAGAAAGTGACATGGCTGGCGATGAAAGATGCCAACTACATTATTCGCATAGACGATGACACCTATGACCATGACGGTGCCGAAATAATCAAGGCAGGAGAAAAAGGCTTCAGAGGCGGTGACATCTGGTTTATCAAGGATGATGACAAGGGGCGTGAATGGATTTTATCCAACAAGGGCACTTATATCTATGGTGAGAAGTTTTCAACCAACATACCTTTTAAATGGATTAGGGAAGTGGGCAACAATTTCTTCCTCGCCACGGAAGATGGAAGACTTGCCATATACGACACTCACAATCATTTCTCCATGTTGCCATTGCCTGCTGGTGTCACGAAGATCAACGAATTGAAAAATACAGGCTATCAACTGTTGATAGCTACAAACTTAGGTGTTATCATCTATAATCCTCGTAACTTTACTTCTGAACTCATCAATGTACAACATCCCAACCAGCCTATGGCAGAGGTGAAGAAGATGTATGTGGATTCCAAGGACTTGATATGGTGTTTCACCGATGGGCAGGGAGTGACAGTCGTAGACCCAGACACTGGCAAGAAAAACTGGCTCTTTGCCGATGCCGCCAATACCGCAGACCGAACGGAGAGCGATAATTACTTCATCATGGAGGACGAGCACAACACGCTATGGGTTATTCCTAACCAAGGTACTTTCAGCTATTATGACAGGGAGACAGGCAAGCTCGTACCTTATTTATTAAGAAGCAACTCCTCTGGCAACTATCGCATCCCTCATATCTCCAAGTATTATATCTCAGACCAAGGTCTGCTCTGGATTACAGGTATCCACGACCTTACGCAGGTTAATTTCAAAAACCATACTTATACGTTAGACCAGTTGGACAACTTAGAGGATGAGGTACGTGCCATCCTCTTGGATGACAATAACAGATACTGGAGCGGTTTCTATCATGGCTATATCAAGGTGAGCGACAACAAGCACCAGAAAATAGGGTACTTGACTCCTGGCGGACAGTTGTCGAGCACACAGGTAGGCTTTTCTAACCGTGGCATCTACTCGCTCTTTGAAGACTCGATGCATCGTATCTGGATAGGAACGAGGGGCGATGGACTTTATGTGCTGGACAACGGTTCTTTGCAACATTATACTTATCGGGCAAATGACTTGACATCATTGCCCAACGACAACATATATGATGTTCGCCAAGACCGTAAGGGCAACATCTGGGTGGCAACCTTTGGAGGTGGACTTGCCTTGGCACAAGAGAGAAATGGTAAGATGATCTTCCTCAACAATCGCAAGGGACTAAACTGGTTTAAGGCTCCATCTTTCCAGAAGGTGAGACAGATAGCCTGCACCTCGGAGGGAGATGTTCTTGTGGGAACTACCGATGGTCTCATCACTTTCTCAGACGATACTAAGGATTTCTCCAGGATGAAGCTATACACTAACCAACATCAATATGGAGATACCACCAGCTTGTTGGCAAACGATGTTAACTCTATCTTGGTGCGTCCCAATGGAGGCATCGCAGTCTCTAACTTAGGTGGTACGCTACAAAAGATACAAGAGCAAAACTTGCTGAAAAACAACTTGAAGTTGGCTTACCTGAACTGGATAAATCCCGACGAGGGCATCGTGCAGAGCATGGTGGAAGACAGGCATGGAAACATCTGGGTCATCAGAGAGTCGAGCATCGACAAATATGATCCCAAGACCCATAAGGTAGATGTGTTCGGCTCCAACGACTTCGACATGAACCTTTCGTTTACCGAGGCTCGTGCAATCCATGATCCAGCCACTGATAACATCACCGTAGGTACACCTGTCGGCAGCTTGACTTTCAATCCTGCTACACTCGTGAAGACAGACTATTCGCCAAAGATTATCTTTACGACCTTGCATTATAATGGTGAACAAGAAACAGTGCCAATCCTGCATCGTGACAAGTTGATTATCCCAGCCAATAAGCGAAACTTAACCGTTAGCTTTGCGGCACTCGACTATACTCGAAAGTACCAGACCAAGTATAGTTATCGTATCGATGGCATTACCCCAGAGGGTACATGGGTTAATCTTGGTGGACAGAACATGGTGGGCTTTAACCATATACCCAATGGCGAGTATGTAATCAAGGTAAAAGCTACCAATACGCATGGCGTATGGGGCAAGTATGTTGCAAGGTTGCCTATTGAGGTGAAGCCTACTTTCTGGGAAAGCATCTGGGGAAGACTTTTGTTGTTTGCTATTATCTGCAGTATTGTCGTGGGCATCTTGTATAGTTACAACACTCGCCAACGTGAAATGATGAGCCACGACCTCAGTAGAATGAAGAACGAGTTCTTTAGCGATGCTTCCCATAAGCTCCGCACTCCATTGACACTCATCGGAGGTCCTGTAACCGCTGTGCTCGAAAAGGAACAGAACTTGAGTGAGGAGGGCAGGAACTTGCTGAAGATGGTGCAGCGCAATGCCAGGGAAATGTTGAATATGCTGAATACAATTCTTAAATTTGACAACAATAGCAACTTCTACGCCAATGATGGACTTGAAAGTGTCATCACTTCTTCGCCGAGTATAGATGGTGAGAATGTGGACGACAACAATGCCAAGCAATATCTGGAAGAAGTCGTTGCCGACTCAGCCGAGCGATTCGATAAAGGTGACAAGGACATCACTATCCTTATCGTGGAAGATAACCCAGACTTGCGACAGTTCCTCCATACCATCTTGCAGTCACAATACAATATCTTGATGGCAGAGAATGGAAAGGTGGGCTTGTCGATGGCTCGCAAGATGATACCAGACTTCATCCTGACGGATGTCAATATGCCAGTGATGGATGGTATCACGATGATTCACCATATCAAGCAAGATAGTGATATATCACATATCCCAATCATCATTCTCTCGGCAAAGGCAAGTGTGGAAGATCATCTTAAAGGATTTGAGGAGGGCATCGATGGTTATCTGACCAAGCCATTCTCTGGTACTTACCTAAAGGGTAGGATAGAAGCTGCCATCAATCAACGCCGTAGCTTGCAACAAGAGATGCTGAAGCAAATCCAGGAAAGGGACAATGAGGCTTTGTTGACTACACGTAATCCATATCAAAGTCAGTTGGAGCAGTCGACGAGTGGGAAGACCAAGGAACCAGAGCCAGCCCCCCCGACTATTCATCAGGGAATGCCAGTGGAGGGAAGAAGTATCTTGAACATCACCATCAAGGACAAAACTACGGAAAGGATAGTAAAATATATCACGGAAAAGATGAGTGACCCAGACTTGAAGATAGATGACATCGCACAAGCCATGGGCATGAGCCGTAGCGTGCTCTATGGCAAGATAAAGAATGCCGTGGGCATGACTCCTATAGACTTTGTAAGACATATCAGGATCATGAGAGCTACGGAACTGTTGCAGCAAACCAACGATAATCTCAGCAACATCGCATTCGCCGTAGGTTTCAGCGATCCAAAGTACTTCTCTAAAGTATTTAAGAAAGAAATGGGCATTATCCCCAGTGAATTTAGGGAGCGTACAAAATAAAACTTAAAAATCTTGTAATTTGCTACCTACTTTCGCAAAAAAGTAGTAACTTTGCAAGTAATAACAACAATAGAATAAATTACAAAAAGGATATAAACAAAAAATGAGAACTGTTTACGAATATTCTGTCAAAGACAGAAAAGGAAAGGATGTTTCCTTGAAAGAGTATGCTAATGAAGTGCTGCTTATCGTTAACACAGCCACAAAGTGTGGCTTCACTCCACAGTATGAGGAACTGGAAAAGCTTTATGAGACTTATCATTCACAGGGTTTCGAGGTTCTCGATTTCCCTTGTAATCAGTTCGGTCAGCAAGCACCTGGGACAGATGAGAGCATCCACCAATTTTGCAAACTCACGTATAATACAGAATTCTCTCGTTTCAAGAAAGTCAAGGTCAATGGCGAGGATGCTGCACCTCTCTTTAAGTTCTTGAAAGAAATGAAAGGCTTTGCTGGATGGGATGAAAGTCATCCTCTCTATCCAGTGCTTGACAAGATGCTCAGCGAGGCCGATCCTAACTATAAGGAAAGTGCGGACATCAAATGGAATTTCACCAAGTTCTTGGTTAACAAGAAAGGTCAGGTAGTTACAAGATTCGAGCCTACGGAGAAATTCGAGAATATTGCCAAGCAGATAGAGGAACTCTTGAAGCAATAACAATTAGACTTGTTCATATATATGTAATACAAAACTTATTATAAAAATATGAGGTGATGTACTTGCCAAAGCAGTATATCACCTCATTCTTTTTTCTTTGATAGTAGTCTTTTTCCTTTACTTAGTCTCTTGTTCTTCCTGCATATCGAGGAATTGGTTGTCCTTGTCGTAGAACTCGTACTGTAGGAACGCCAATTTCTGTGAAGGAATTACATCGAACCTAAAGCCATACTTGAATTGCCATTTTCGCTTTAGGGAGATAAAGCCCTTGTTGATGAAAGCGGCAACGTATGGATTGACATACAATTTAAATCTTTTAACGCCAATCTTGTTGACTAGTCGGTCAATCTTTCTTTCCAGTTGGTCGGTGAATAGGATGCTCGACCTAATCTTACCTGTTCCGAAACAGGTTGTGCAAGT
>CAKQXI010000068.1 GCA_934281565.1 uncultured Prevotella sp. | reverse complement strand
AAAAATCACCTAATGATGATTAACGTGAAGTGTTTACCTCATTGCCATACGCCTGTTGTGTTGTCTAGACACAACCCCCCGATGCTCACGCACCAGGGGCTTCAGCTCTTTAAAATTTATGAAAACACAACCAATTATGGTTGCCATTCTTTAAACATACTGCAGAACTGGCTTATCTATCAAGAGACCAGCGTCAATATCTTCTTTAAATTTAGCAATGCCTTGCCGAATTTTGTCCAAACATCGGGGGCGAAATGAATTATTCTTGTTTTCCTGTATTTTGCATTTGTTGCGGAAAATGACCACGCAACACTATCAACCCCAAACCTATTATATTGATTGTTGTGGTGGAAAGAATGGCTGTCACTATGCCTGAAGATATAAAACCTTGCTCTTTCCCTATAACCATGGACGTGACACCATTGGTGACCACCAAGATAAGCACAATAATAAGATACCATGATATTACCCTTGTTGCCCAACGCTCCAGTCTTCTCCGAGCATGGGTGTTCTCCAAGATGCGTTGCTGTTCAAGCAGCTTACGGCTAATCTCCAACATCTCAGAGTTAGCCTCTTGCAAAATAATGGTCTCAGCCACATCTGTAAATGTGTCATGCTCCTTGCGAGTTTGTTGCTTGCCACAAAAAAACTCTCGCACTGCCAACAAGACGTCGTGTCCTACATATCTCCATTTGGAAGGTTGTTGGGGCTTCATACCAAGAACCTCATCAAAAATCTCATTCTTTGCAGCTTGCTCATTCTGTTCTAGCAAAGTCCTATCTTCCATCTTCCTTCCTTAAAGTATTCCTTGATATCATTAATATTGATTTCCTCACTCCAATGTATCTTGCCGTCTCCCTTGAATACAGTCTTGGACCAAGGTGTGTCTGGCTGATGAGACCATGCTGTCAAATCACGAGCCGTCATGTGGCAGTATCTATCTGTAAAAATAGAGATTTGCCTAAGGGTCTCTTTATCTTCCAAGAAAGCAGTTTTTTCTTCCTGAGTCAGATCTGAGGTAACGAAATTGTCATATCTCTTGTATGAGCGTGGAAATACAGGCCCAAATGGCCATGCCTTTGGCGTGTCGTCCGTAAACAATGGTTGATTTTTGTTAGCCAAATACCACCCATAGCAGATGAAGAGTATTTTCTGCACCTGCGTCTTATTGAGCGTGATGTGATGCTTGTTAAAAGCTATCCACGCAATCAATTTGGCGTAATCTAAGCTAGTGAGGTTCATATTTGGCTTATTAAAAATTTGCACAATGTCATTATTAACACACTGCAAAGGTACGCTAATTTTCTGAATGCAACAAGCTTTATTGCTATTTTAACTATAAAATATACAATAAAAGCCCCCGATATAATTCAATATCAAGGACCAAATTATGTTTAAAGAAGGTATGCAAACAGCAATGCACCAACACGACTACCAATCTCCTTGACGGCACGATTGAAGATGCCTTTCTGCCCATAGTTGAGCGAATAGGAAAAGCGGTATCTTACCTATTTTCCATCGTCCTCAAACGATGTCAAGAAATGTTACTACCCCTTTTACCCCGTAATGCAATGTAGGGGGGGCATTCGAAAATGGCGCGTTTCTTGTGGCAATTTACTCGGAAATTGTCATAAGTCGCCATTTTCGAGTGGCAATCGGCTCAGTCCGATTGGAAATTTGGGCTATTTTACACAAATTTTCCACGGTCATTTTTGCCAACTTGCTGAAAATCATGGATTTTTGAAAAGTTGAAAGCAAAAAGGCGTGCCTTCCCTGTAAGGATAGCCCCCACCGCCCTACGCTCAGAGGCAATTGCCACATGAATTCATAGCGGAATATGTACGGAATTTTCATGTGGCAATTGCCTACAAAGATAGAGCAACATATTGCCCACACCACTTTTATAATCGCTGTCCTTTGTGCCATGGTAGCTTTACAGGAGGAGGAACAAGACAAAAAAAGCTGCGACTCTCACGAGCAGCAGCCTAATTAACTAAACAATAAAAATAATATATGACAAAACCTTAAGTTAAAATCACTTGCCAAAATAGGTACTCATGCCAGAGAGACTAATGACTGTTTGCGGGAACTTCTCCGCACCTATGCAAACAGTATCGAACGCATCAGAGAAGTCGGTTCGGTCCTGCAACTGGTCTTCGTCCGTCTCGACAAGCTTCTCACCTCGTTTGTCCTTGCCATTGTTGTAGACGCCAGCGTTCTCGATGGAGATGATGAGGTCCTCATTGTTGTCACGGTTGATGAGTATCATGTGCTTGGCGTGTCCTTTAAACATACGGTTGATGAGGAATTGCTTCTCTATATGCGCCATAGGCTTACCAATGTAGACCTCTGTAACCAACCAGCCTGCAGCTCTCAAGATACGAGTGATTATCTGATAGAACTTCTCGTTATGAGTCGCATATGAGTTACCCACGAAAGTGGCATCATAGTAGAAAATGACACGTTTATCCTTGTGGTACCTATAATATTCGCAGAAGTCTTGTGCCAACTCAGGAAGTTTGCGCTCATACTTCACATAGAAAGAGTTGATGATGCGCAACTTGGCATCAGAACCAACTTGCCCAACAACAAGACAGTTGATGTTGGAATTGGCATCAGAACCTATGATTAGCGGTGCACCAATCTCTATGTCTGCATCAGTACGGCAGTCCACCTTATCTTTTTTAGGATTGAAGTTGTACTGCAGTCCATCAAGGTAAGACGTGTTAGGTGCCGTATAGAAATTGCGATCTTCGTCAAGACCGCTGTAAAACCCATCTTGAGCTATGCCCACTCGCTGGCACATAATGGACGTGAAGAAAGTCATCTTAGGGAGGTCTCGCTTCATCTGCTTGATGAAGTCCTCGCCAAGAATCGCCAAGTTCTGAATGCTTGAGCACCTTGAGTAAAGTAGGCAATAAGAGCGAAGAGAGTGTAGCACACTCTGGTATTTACTAACCTGTCCCATGTAATAATCATGTCGCCCAGGATGTTGCGCCAACTTATTGCGTATGGTGTGCAAATGCACCAGAACCGTTTCCAATGTCGCCACGAGTTCCTTATCCATTTTCTTCTCCCACGACATGAACCAAGAACCTTTTTTGGTGGCAGATGTATCTGAGGTGATGGTCAGTCCATGGTGCAGGCAACAATCGCCAAAGAGCTGCTTATTGCCACGGTTCGCAGGGAGTGTCTCATTGTTGAGCTGCTCCCAGTCTATGAACTTAGCCTCGTCTATGAAGACATGGTCAAGGGAGAGGGAGTTTGAGGTACCACTGCGGTCTTGTGAGATGATGTTGAGATAGGTTCCATTGTAAAATGCCACCGTATTCTCCCAGTTCATGGGCTGGAAGTGTGGTTCCTGCCAATGCAGCGCTTTCCATGGTTTCTTTCCCACTATGTAGTGGACATCTCTCCTGTACCCCCACTCCTCAAGGTGTACAAGTGCAGATGGCAGGATGTTAGTCTGACACCTCTTGACAGACGGTGCGACCATGCCCAGGCATGAGCCGGGCATGTGCTGCATGGCATAGAGTATACGCCCTGCCTCGACAACACCCTTACCCGTACCTCGTCCCCACTCACAGACCAAGGTCTTGGGCATGATCTGCAGGACTCGGGACTGCTGGTCGTTGAAGAATAGTTTCTTAGGTTGTTGCGTTGTCATCGTGCACCTCATCAAAATCAGCGTCCTCTATGTCTGGCATGGAGTAACGCCTCTCCATCTTCTTAATCTTTGCTCGAAGATTAGGAATCTTCTGCAAACCTATGACCGTAGGGTCGTCACTCATGACGAACTCGACAGGTACAATCTTATCAAAAGCAAGCTCAGGTTCATCAGGTGTGTCCGTGCGATTGTTCTTGATGCGGTTTTTCTGCATCTGCGCCAACGCCCGGAAATCGCCAGCAGCCTTGGCAGCCTTGCGATCCTCGTCTATCTCCTGATTAACCTTCCATCGCCAAAACTCCTTGGATGCGGCATTAAGGTTTCCTAACATGACTTGGCAGAGGTGGATGTCATCATACGCTTGCGTCTCTCCGACCCCGAACATTGCCTTGTCTTGGTCAACCATCTCACGCACCGTGTATCGAGGATAACGCAGCCAAAAGGCATAGCACCCTCGCAGCCTCTCCACCCTCTGCTTGATAATGTCGGAGAGGTGTAGTTCTTGAAGCTCATCCTCATTGAGAGGCATGTACTTCATGTAATCGTCCACATTGACTGGCAGACTCATATCTAACTTAGGTTGGCTATAATCTGTGAGAGTGATGACATGACGGACTGGTATGCACCAGGCGAGCCCACCTTGGCAAGAGCTATATTGTTGATGCGTAATTCATTGGCGGTCTCAGCCAAACCTTTTAGGTAAGCCTTGCGATAAGGCGAGCGAGGTTCCTGCAACTCCATAGTCAGCGCCATGGATTCGTCAGGAGACATATCCATCATGATGGGTACCTCACCTACAGGTGTCAAGGTCTCACCAAGATCTTGCACCATCTGAAGATAAACCTCGCTCACATCAAGAAATGGAAATTGTTGTCGTATCATCTAACAGATTATTGAGCATATTATTGATATCGAGATAGACATCCCTGTCTGTGGTAATGAAGGTACACTCGGCACGGTCACCATAAGTTTGGTTTTGAGATGTTATCACGGAGACTAACCACTCGTCGTTAGCGACGAGAATTATCTTGGAGTGGTTAAGAGACAACTTCACAACATCAAAAGTCTCTGTCATTAGGCGACTTAGCTTTAAAGCTTTACGTGAAGTTTAACATCAACCACTAACGTTGAGGACTTAATTAATCCTCGTTTACGAAGATTGAGCACACCACAAAGAAAGGCATCGGAAGTGGAGAAAGTGGTAACCGTCACATTTGCTGTACCTGTTTGCTCCAATATCCACCCCAACAAGCCAAGGGTGTATAACCCTTGGCCCAGATAAACCTGAGAACTACTGTTCTGAAGTGGTTTCAGAATCTGATGTATCTGCGCTGCCCTCATCGCTCGCCTCCTCAGATGGCCCTGCATCTGGCTGCTGCTCAAACTTATCACCATAGCCAGATGGCATCTCGATGCCTGCCTGCATCAACTTAGAAACAGTCTCCGCCTTGACATCGGCCTTGGCATCAATGAGAATCTGGACACGCTGCTGCACCTTGGTTCTCAACTTAGCAGCATCATCAGTCTTACCATCAGCCATAAGCTGGATGACTTTGTCAAGATTCTTGGTGATATAGCTGCGAGCACTGCCCACCTGGTTAGCTGTGATCTCATGCTGCTCATCTGAAAGAATCTCGCCATCAGCCTCTGCATGGTCATACTTATCCATGTTTTGCTTATAAGCGTAATACATCTCCTTGAGGGAGACAAGCATTTTTTTGAATTCCTCGTTGGCAGCATTCAAGCCCTCGAAGCGGTCACAAGAGAGGGTGTACGCCTTGCAAGACTCGAAGAGCTGCTTAATTTTCTTCCATAAGACAGCGTTGGTCTCCCAAATCTCCTTGACATCGTCTGGAAGTTGGTCATGGTCTGTTCTCTTACCCTTGGCTATAACAGCATCGGGGATGATGGAATCGATGTTTTTGGCATCAACAAATGGAAGATGAGGTACATCATCCTCTTGCTGAATGTCTGCCTCCGCTGTCTTATCGACTGCAGCTTGCAAGACAGGCGTAACCTGCTTATCGAAGATCCGTACCTCATCAAGCGTCATGCCCTTGAGACGATACCCCAGATGCTTCTGCAAGTTATATTTGAGATGTTCCAACATAGCTTGCGGTCTGAGCATAATTTGCTGGTAGAGGTGTCTGTTGTTGTTCATCTGCAGAAGAAGCATGGCTCCCTCTCTGATGTTATCATCAGTATGCTCGGCATCGAACCAAGCCTGTATGCGCTGTGTAAATTTAACGTCGTTCATGTCTAAGAATAAAAAAGCGAGACGAGCCAAAACAAGCATCGCCTCGCCATGGATTTTATTTTATGTTTATGAATAGCCTATCCTTCATCTACAATAGCCTTGCAATCCTTGCCTGAGATGGTACCGTCAGCAGTAACGATGTCGCCAAAGTAGAATGGTGGCAAAGTCTCACAGCCTACGGAAATTTCCAATGTGGTTGTACTCTCATCGGTAATGCCCGCACCCGTGCTCTGCGCTGGTGTGACATCAACCTCGAAAGCATCGTCACCAAACTGCCGAACCTTTCCATTGCGCTGAGGAACCAAAAAGATACAGTCATCATTGAGCAAAATGGATGCAATCGCCGATGCCTCCTCCTCAGTACCAGGAATGACCAAGGTGGCCTTGTTGTTCATGGTCTTACTGCCATGCTCACCTTGTGCCTCCGGTGCCATGGAGTTTTTGTCAATGACAAACTCCACACGAATCCAATGCTTATCAGCAGCAAGTGTGTGTGAGTCCTTAATGACAAGATAGTCCTTGAGTGCCGTAGCAGCATCCTTCTGAGGCTCGGCCAGCTTGGTAATCCAGCGCCGTGGGCTGAACCAGCCATAAGCCCTTGTACCAGGCATGCGCTTCTGGCCCGGACACTTGAGAACATCCTCATAGAGGTCAACGGCATCAGCACATGATTTTTTTGTATTTGCCATATTATATAATGTATAAGAGTTATAAGATGGATGAGGTCCCTACTATTCGGTAGGAATCTCATCATAACCAAACAGGATGCGCTCAGGTACAATGGACTCAAACTGAGTGCCGAAGTACATGGTAGCGACGAAGTCCAGCAAGAAGTGAGAATCAAGGGACTTCTCAACATCGAATGCACACTTGCCACCCTCAGTAGCAAGACCGATAAGCATATTGCTACCCGGTGTGATAATCTTGTATCCCATAGGGATGTTATCAAGTCCCACGAGCGTACACTTATTGTTGCCGTCCATGCGCACCTTGCTGAACTCCTCGTTGTATCTCACGCTGCCGTAGTTGGCACGGTAGGCTCTCTGGTAGAGCGTGAGCTCGTAGCTATTCATGAACATATATGTGTTCAAAGCCTTGAGCTTAGGATCAGCAGCGTCATAGAACGCCTCGATGGCATCAACAGCGTTGACACTTGTCACCTTGGTCGTCTGAACCAGGTTTTTCTTCTCCTTAGAGATTGCCTTGGACTTAATCTCATTATCCGAGATGGTCTTGAAACCATCAAAGAGGTCTGTAGTCTTGTTGCCTTCTTCATTGCGCTTGGCAGTAAAGAGCTCATTGAAAAGTCCCTCGCCTATCTTGCCAAAGAGAAATGCACCAACGAGCTTGGTGATAGGCTGATTCTTGAGTGCATCTCCCTGGAAAACAGGTGAGCCATAGATGGTATCGCGGACTTTGTTAGGCTCAAACGGCTTGACGCAAGAGCCAAGGTAAGTCTCCAAGGTGCGTCCTGTGATGGTAACTCCATTCTCATCCTTTCGAGTAAGAGAGTATGGACCGAGCTGCATATCACCGTCAAGCTGTCCGACAGTCTCCTTGCCTCGGACATTGATGCGACGGCTCATGTATTTGGCAGCCTCGTCAAGTGCACGCGATGGAATCTGGATGAGATCCTTGCGGTACTTGGCGAAGCTGGTCTTGAGCTCGTCGGGGGTGATGGTAATGGTGTTTTCGTTAACTGCCATTAGTGAATCTGCTTCATAGCATTGTACAATACGCCAGGATCGACACTGTCGACCTCAGGCTTAACATCATCAGTGGTGTCACCTCCAGGCGCACCCTTGAGATTGTTGATTTCAGTGTCTTTGTCTTTGATGCTCTGCTCTTTGGCCTTGATGTCAGCCTCCAGGTCCTTGACCTTCTGGTTGGCGGTGTCAAGTGCCTGGGACTTTTCGTCCAAGTCTTTCTGCTTCTGAGCAAAGGCATCCTCGATGGTCTGCATCTCTGCATCTGTGAGCTTGACATGCTCATCAGTCACCTCAAAGTCCTCCTTGCGATTGAGGAGGGTCTGTAGGTTAAGGAATTTCTTCTTCATGTTTGAAATTTGAGAGTTATTCTTGAACATCTCCTTGAGAGAGTTGAATGCTTTCTCGAGGAATGTTTTAGAGGGCTCATCGTTGCTCTGATGCGGCAATGGCGGAAGACCGAGGCTGCAGCAATAAGAGTTAGTGAATCTCGTAGCGAGGTTGGTCTGTCTCTGCATGTCCTCCTCGTCTATGTCTCTGATCTCGTCGATGAGACCGAGGTCAAGGGCCTGCTGTGGGCTCAGCCAATTCTCCTTGCCCATCTGTGCCAGGATATCATCAGATGTCTTGCCCGACTTCTTGGCATAGACAGAGGCGATGACCTTGTCGATGGTATCAAGGTCGTCGCGCTGCTTCTGCCACTGCTTGATGAGCTGGTCGAGCTTCTCCTTGTTGGCAGACTCCCACACAGCAACGCCCGTGGAGGCATTGTGGATGAGCATGGTGCTGCCGACCGACATATCGATGTGCTTGGCTCCCATGCACAGCACGGTGGCGATGGAGGCGGTCATGCCCAGAATGTGGACATTGACATGACCATGATCCTTGATGAGCTGGTAGATGGTGAGTCCCTCGTCAACGAAACCACCAGGCGAAGATACAGCAATGTCAACCTCTTCACCTGGATGAGCATCAAGATATACCTTGACATCCTTGGAACGTGTACCATAAGAACCTGTCCACCAATCGTAGCCAGCTCCAATAGTACCACAAATCATCATTCCGTATTTCATGCGCTTGTCTTTTTTGCATGCAAAGATAATAAGGCAATTGCCATGGAAAAAATACAAGAATCAGCGTATCTTAGGAGCTTTTCGCGTTGATATCCACTGTACAGACACCTCTGTCATAGTTGATGATGCGTATGAATCTGGGTGGACATCCGAAATATTTATAATAGGGTAAGGGCGCTCGCCTGACCCTATCAGATATTTCTTGCCATCAAGATCGGTCACAAGATATGCGAAGACATCACGGACATTGATGTCTTCCTCGCAAGTGCGAAATGTCAACTTATGCGTATACAAGCGCAATCCATCCTCTATTTTGTCTGTAATCTCCAGCTTGACTGGCCTTAGACATTTAACTTCATCCCAGCTGTCACTGCCAGGTAAGGAAAATGTCTTGTTACCAAGAAGAGTCTTGAATGGCAATTCATTCAGAAGCACTCGCTGCACCCGGCATATATAATTGAGCTTTCTCATATCTCGAAATTTTTGTACTCATCTGTTCGCAGTTGTTCGCACCTGTTCGGTACTGAACAAAAACAGGTACATCGTAGATGAGATTTTTATGTTAAAAATTGTCTTTTCTACATCTTTTATTGTCAAATAGGTTCACGCCTTTGGCTTGGTAAGCCTTGCGCATGCGGTACCATTTCATGCGGATAGTCTCAGCATAATCTATGTCAATGCCATGGTTCTCGCACCAAGAACGAAAGGCAGACATTTTTTTACAAGATGTATCACTCAAATCACCGAGGTCACTCCACATATTCATACGAAAGAGGTCATCAATGCTCTCAGCCAAAGCCTGTTTGGCTGAACCTGACAGGAAATTGTATGTCTCAGGACTCTTGGCCTTGCTATATGGTATGCATATAGCAATATCACCATCTGTTTTTTGCTCAGGCAGGTTATTGGTAGGTCGTTTCGTTGTGAAACGACGAATAACGGCATTTTCGTTGCTATTTGCAGGAAATACAACAGGGTCGCCAAAGGAATGTGTAAGCCATTGATGCAGATATGGCTCCACCTTAAGATAAATTACAAAATTGCTCATATTTAGAATATTAGTAAAACACCGCAAAATTAGGAAAAATATTCAATAAACCACCGCAAAACTATGAGAAAAATATAACAAGCCATGACTTTTTACCTTTTAGGTTCCAAAATCTCAATAAAAAAGCAAAAAAAAAATGAGACACCCTAAAATGGTTGTTTTGGTTGTGGCAATTGTGGCAAAAATATTAAGTGTCTGATTATTAAGTATTTAGCAAATATCATATTGACACATATATATAATAATTGCCACAACCTTTGCCACAACACTCTCTGCGTTGCCACAAATTGCCACAAAATTGCCACATCATAATTATCACTTAACACACTGATAATCAATGTTGCTACAATTGCCACAATTGCCACATCAAAATAAGGGTCGTGCATATTAATAATAAAGTTAGCTTGACAAACCATATATAAGCACAAAAAAAGCCCCTCAAAAGGCTCTCACCTTCCTCGGGGCTACGATAGATATGATCTAAACAAAATAAAGTCACACGCTACAATGGTAATGGAGCATATCCATTCTTTTCCAACTCCTCGTCATTCATAGACATGGGGGCTTTGTACTCACCATCTGTCTCTGTCTCCGTTTCTAAATCAATGCCATATCTCTCTGACACCATCTTGTAGTCGAAACACAAAGGTCGATCCTTATAATATATTTTTTGTCGACCAGTGACATTACCATTACCATCAATCTTCTCAACAGTCTCGGGAAAACCATTTGGTCCAAACTTTATAAATCTCTCTGGGTTCTTCGCTGTACCAAAAAACTCCGCACCAATCTGAAGATAGTGCAAAAGAGACTCCTTAGGCAAAAGTTTCTCGTCCATGGAACGTCCCAACTTACGGTAAATTGCCATGGTGATATCCTTACGAATCATAAGGATGCTACGAGGTTGAGTCCAATTGTCCAACTTTAGCTTGTTGGTCGTGAAGCTACCTGTAGTCTTAATTTTAAAGTCCTGCTCTTTCTTCAGCTCTCCCATCTGGACAGCAGCGTTGATAATATTCCAGAAACCCGCGACCTCATCGGTCGTATTACACATGCAATTTTGTGTTTTGACACCTTTAACTACAACATCTAACAAATCTTGGTATGTAAATGGAAAATCGATATAATCCTTAATGGCAAGATATGCAGCTAAAGGAACCTTCCAGTTGGTCATGATACGGTCAAGGATGTTATCATCCTCCAATCTGCCCTCCAAGTCTTCGGTACTCTGTTTCCATGCCATTCCAAAACAAGCTTGAAATTGTCCACGATGCTTCAACAACTCCAATGTAATGTGCGTAGCACCAATCTGCTTTCTATGTTAATATCCAAATTTTTTAACCATTATTTTCATTTTAAGCTGAGATTTTATATTCGATGTTG
>CAKQXI010000067.1 GCA_934281565.1 uncultured Prevotella sp. | reverse complement strand
GCCGTATCTTGTACGGTATGCTCGGTATTGGAAACACGAGTGACAAACCTTACAAGAAATGTGCCCGTGTCGTAGGTGAGGTGCTTGGTAAGTATCACCCACATGGTGACAGTTCTGTGTATGGTGCCCTTGTCCGTATGGGACAGGAATGGAATATGCGCTATACGCTCATTGACGGTCAAGGTAACTTTGGCTCTGTGGATGGCGATTCGCCTGCTGCCATGCGTTATACGGAGTGCCGTCTCTCCAAGATGGGTGAGCATATCATGGACGACCTTGACAAGGATACGGTCGATATGATGAACAACTTCGACGATACGCTCCAGGAGCCTACCGTGATGCCTACCAAGATTCCTAATCTTTTGGTGAATGGTGGCAATGGTATCGCCGTAGGTATGGCTACCAATATCCCTACCCACAACTTGGGTGAGGTCATTGATGGTTGCTGTGCCTATATCGACAATCCAGACATTGATACGGACGGCTTGATGAAGTATATCCCAGCTCCAGACTTCCCTACGGGTGCTACTATTTATGGCATTCAAGGCGTGAAAGATGCTTATGAGACAGGTCGTGGTCGTATCGTTGTACGTGCTACTACTGAAATCGAGACAGGTGAAAATCATGATAAGATTGTCATCACCGAAATTCCTTACGGTGTGAACAAGGAGCAGCTTGTTATGTATATCGCTGATTTGGCGAAAGAGGGTAAGGTAGATGGCATCGCCAACGTGAACGATGAGTCTGGTCGACAGGGAATGCGCATTGTCGTTGATGTTAAGAGAGATGCCAATGCCAATGTACTCTTGAATAAACTGTTCAAGATGACAGCCCTCCAAAGTTCATTCTCCGTGAATTGCATTGCTTTGGTAAATGGGCGCCCTCGCTTGCTGTCTTTGAAAGAATGTGTAAAGTATTTCGTTGAGCATCGTCATGATGTGACAATTCGCCGTACACAGTTCGACTTGAAGAAAGCGCAAGAGCGTGCTCACATCCTTGAGGGCTTGATTATCGCTTGCGATAATATCGACGAGGTTGTGCATATCATCAGAGGTAGCAAGACCCCATCTGATGCCCAGCGCAACTTGGAGCAACGTTTTGAATTAGACGAGCTTCAGAGCAAGGCAATCGTGGATATGCGCCTCAGCCAGTTGACTGGTCTGCGTATGGACCAGTTGCACGCAGAGTATGATGACTTGATGAAACTTATCGACTACTTGAACCAAATCTTGAACGATCCAGAGCTTTGCAAGAAAGTGATGAAAGATGAGTTGCAAGAGGTGAAAGAGAAGTATGGCGATGAGCGTCGTACCATGATTAAGCCAGATGACCATGAGTTCAACCCAGAGGATTTCTATCCTAATGACCCAGTGGTTATCACTGTAAGTCACCTCGGCTACATCAAGCGTACTCCGTTGTCTGAATTCCGTGAGCAGGCAAGAGGTGGAGTTGGTGCCAAGGGTGCCCGTACCCGTGACAAGGACTTTACGGAGTTTATCTATCCAGCTACGATGCATCAAACAATGTTGTTCTTTACCAAGAAAGGACGTTGTTACTGGCTCAAGTGCTATGAGATACCAGAGGGTGACCGCAACTCCAAGGGTCGTGCTATCCAAAACCTCCTCAATATCGAGAGTGATGACCAAGTGAATGCTTTCCTCCGTTTGAGAGGCTTGAATGATGCCGAGTTTATCAACTCTCATTATATCATCTTTGCAACTAAGAACGGTACTGTCAAGAAGACGAGTCTGGAGGCATACTCTCGTCCACGTGCCAATGGTGTCATTGCCATCAATATCGTTGAGGGCGACGAGGTCGTAGATGTTCGCTTGACCAATGGACGTAACGAATTGATCTTGGCTAATCGCAATGGTCGTGCAGTTCGTTTTGACGAGAATACCATTCGTACTATGGGTAGAACCTCTACAGGTGTACGTGGTATGCGCCTTGATGGTGACGATGATGCGGTAGTTGGTATGATTGTAGTCAATGACCCTGAGAAAGAAACCGTGATGGTTGTCAGTGAACAAGGTTATGGCAAACGTTCAAACGTAGTTGATTATCGTATAACCAACCGTGGTGGCAAGGGTGTGAAGACTTTGAACATCACAGACAAGACTGGTCGCTTGGTTGCTATCAAGAACGTGACGGATGACAATGACCTCATGATCATCAACCAAAGCGGTATTGTAATTCGCCTCGCAGTGGCTGATTGCCGTGTTATGGGACGAGCTACACAAGGTGTTCGCCTCATTAATTTGACCAAGAAAAATGATGTAATCGCCAGTGTTTGCAAGGTGATGAGTTCAGAGCTTGAGGCTTCCGTCGAGGAGGAAAGCCGTGCTGCTTGGGCGAAGAAAAGTGAGGAGATAGAGGAGGATACAGCTCCAACATCTACAGAAAATCCTGACACAGAAGAATAGGACGTGTGACTTAGTGTATATTATCAACAATTTAAAACAATAAAACATGAAAAAATTTATCATTGCAGCGATGATGGTACTAAGTGCCACATCTGCTTTTGCAGGTGACAGCGATGCCCTTAAGGCTGTGCTGAAAGCCAAGACTTATGCCGAGGCGGAAGCATTGGTTAAGCAGAATTTGGGTTCTATGGCCAACGATGCAGAGAAAGCTAAGGCTTACAACTACTTGGTAGACCTCGCTATGAAAGATTTCAACGATCAGCAGTCTATCGTGCAGATGAATCAGCTCACCAAGAAGAATGATCCAGTTGATATGGATGTCATGAATAATGGTGCTTATAACGCATTGATGTCAGCTTTGGAGTGCTACAAGTTCGACCAGCTTCCAGATGCCAAAGGTAAGGTGAAGCCTAAGTTCAACAGCAACAAGGACCGTGTTTGGGGTGCTCGTATCCAATTGGTAAATGCTGGTCAGGATGCTGCTCAGAAAAATCAAGAAGCTGATGTCTTGAAGTACTGGGGCGCATTCCTTGATACAGAAGATGCTCCTCTCTTTGCAGATAAGATTAAGGAAAAAGAGGGTGAGAAAGAATATATTGGTCAAGTAGCTCTTTTTGCTGCTCGTTATGCTTATCAGGCAAAGGATGTCGCTCGTTGTGAGAGATATTGCGACATAGCAATGAAAGATGCCAGTCAGGCAAAGGATGCCCTTAACTTGAAGCTCTATGTAATGAAAGATGGTTTGAAGAACCATGCTGACTCTTTGGCATACGTTGATAAGTTGAAAACTCAGTATGCCCAAGACGAGACCAACGATGCTATCCTTGATGCATTGAACGGTATGTATTCTTCTTTGAAGATGGACAATGAGCAGCTTGCACTTTTGGATGGTGCTCTTGCTAAGAACCCAAATAACTTTGTGGCTCTTGCTGACAAGGGTATGTATTACATCCAGAAAAATGATGCTGACAATGCAATTAAGTGCTTGAAGGCTGCTCACGAGGCACAGCCAGATAATGTTGTTGTTCTCGCTTACCTTGGTGCTTGCTATAACAGCAAGGCAAGCAACTTGCAAGATCCAAATGGTCGCAAGGTAGTCTATGGTGAGGCTATCAAGGTTCTTGACAAGGCAAAAGAACTTGACCCAGAGAAGAAACAGGCAAGCTGGGGATATACTCGTTACCAGGCTTATTATGGCTACTATGGTCCTAATGCTCCTGAAACCAAGCAGGCTGAAGAAGAAAGTAAGTAAGCATAGACTTGCTTCGTGATAAATAAAAAGTGCTGAACTCATTGGAGTTCAGCACTTTTTATATTTATGTTACTTTATGTCTTTCAATATTACTTGAAAAATCTCTTGTAGAGTCCTGCGAAACCAGCAGCATGACGTGCCTCGTCCTTGGCCATCTCATGAACAGTGTCGTGAATGGCATCTGAACCTTGCTCTTTAGCCAACTTAGCGATGCGGAACTTATCCTCGCAAGCACCTTTCTCTGCTGCGATACGAGCCTCAAGATTGCTCTTTGTATCACCAAGAACCTCACCAAGTAATTCTGCGAAACGAGAAGCATGGTCGGCTTCCTCGTAAGCGTAACGCTTGTAAGCCTCTGCAATCTCTGGATAACCTTCACGGTCTGCCTGACGAGCCATTGCGAGATACATACCGACCTCACCGCACTCACCGTTGAAATGGTCTTTCAGACCCTTGATGACTTCTTCATTTACACCATCCTTGTATGCTTGTCCCAATACATGGACGGTAGCGAAAGTCATGTCGTCATTGACTGTGTCTTCCATTTCCTTGAACTTGCTGGCAGGAGCCTTGCAGATAGGGCACTTTTCTGGTGCCTCGGTACCTTCGTAGATATAACCACAAACAGTACATATAAATTTCTTTTTCATAATGATTTTGTATTACGATGTTTTTATATGATAGATATAATATTCTTATTCCATTTGAGCACAGGCAGCGCAAATACCTTTATAATAGAGTTGCTCCTCTTGGACGATGTTGCCATCTACCAGTATGTCATGGTCAAGTGTAGGGGCTTTCTCATCCATCAAGTCTATCACTTTCCCACATTTCTTGCAAAAGAAATGGACATGGCTGTTGATGTTCCCGTCATAGCAGACACGATGATCATCGATGGTAATCATCTGGGCTGCTTTCTTGTCGCTCATCATTCTCAAAGTGTTATACACAGTAGTGCGACTGAGCGTTGGCACTTGGTTGCATAATCCTTGGTATACATCGTCGACAGTGGGGTGTATAGGATGCTCTATCAGGTAATCCATGATAGCCAACCTTTGCATTGACGGTCTAATCCCACAACTCACGAGCCTGCTATATGCCTCTTTTCCCTTCATTTTTTCTATAACTTGTTGATTTCGTCTGCAAATATACAAACAATAATCTTATCTACCAAACAAAATTGGAAAAATTACAAGAAAAGTGATATTTTCTTGTATAATAAGAATATTTGGGTATGTTTTTGTATACAAATTATCCCACAAACTATAAATAATTTAGCTTGTGGGATAATAAAGTGCTTTTATCTCAAGTCGACAATCTCTGCCGATGGGAAATCCTTGCTTTTAAATACAAATGTGCTGTTGGGAATATTCTTTGCCTGGAAGTTGCTGATGGTAATGGTACTCCAATTATTGCCTTGTCGCATCTTAACCTGTGAAGGAACATAACTTTCTTTGTTGATGGTGATATACATTTCAGCGATAGAGCGTTTCTTGTTATGGGCAATGAGGTGTACTTCATAGTTCTTGCCGATTGTCTTCATGCTCATATTATACCCTGTCTTATATATATTAGTAAAGGTATAAGGGTTCATTGACATCTGTTGGGCTTGCGTAGGCTTGCTCACATTCACCTCATTGGTTTTCTTCATATACGACCATTGTGTTTTTCCGTCAAACCAAACGATAGCTTGCGGTGTACGTGCATTGAATTTATTACCCTTGATGGCAATGGAACCACTTGCCGAACCATATTTTGAACTCGACATACTGAAGTTTGCGCAAGCTCCACCTTTTCTGCTAATAATTGCAGCCGTCTTGTCCAATACTTGTTGGGCAGTCTGGGCAAAAGTCACCATGCTACATATAGCACAGAGACTTATCAGTAACATTCTTTTCAATTTCATCTTACTTATATTTTTGATATACTCTTATTGGATGTCTCTTTTTCCGAAAGGTTTAACCACGTAGTTGCATCAACAGTGTGTTGAGTTGGTTCTCGTCTTGTATGAGTACCTCCCTTGGCTTGCTTCCTTGGGCAGCGCCAACGATGCCTGCTGCCTCCAGTTGGTCCATCAATCTACCGGCACGGTTATAACCGATGCTAAACCTACGTTGGATCATACTTGTACTTCCCTGTTGCGACAGTACGATGGCATGGGCTGCTTCCTCAAAATAAGGGTCAAGGTTACGTGTATCCACACTGTTTCCGCCACCACCGTTGTCATCATTGGCTGGTTCAGGCAACTCCATTGGTTCGATAGGACCAGGTTGACTGGATATGTACTCGTTGATACGCTCGATTTCGGGAGTATCAACGAAAGCACACTGCACACGTACTGGCTCGTTTCCGTTCAGATAAAGCATATCACCTCGACCAATCAACTGGTTGGCACCTGTACGGTCCAAGATAGTTTTTGAGTCAATGGCTGATGTCACTTTGAAAGCCACACGACCCGGGAAGTTGGCTTTGATATTACCAGTGATGATACTTGTGGTAGGACGTTGGGTGGCAATAACCATGTGGATGCCTACGGCACGTGCCAACTGGGCGATACGGGCAATAGGAAGTTCAACTTCTTTGCCAGCGGTCATAATCAAGTCACCAAACTCATCAATGACAACTACGATATATGGCATATACTCATGTCCGTCTGTCAGCTTTAGACGGTGATTGATATATTTCTGATTATACTCTTTAATGTTTCTGGCACCTGCCTTTTTAAGCAAGTCGTATCTGCTGTCCATGAGTACGCAAAGGCTGTTGAGCGTTCTCACGACCTTAGTAACATCGGTAATGATAGGTTCTTCTTCATCTGGAACGGCAGCCATGAACTTGTTGGCGATACGAGAATATAAGCTGAACTCTACTTTCTTAGGGTCAATGAGAACCAATTTCAACTCGTTTGGATGCTTCTTATAGAGCAAAGAGGTAATGATGGCATTGAGGCCGACAGACTTACCTTGACCAGTGGCACCAGCCACAAGCAAGTGTGGTATCTTAGCGAGGTCAACCATAAACACCTCGTTCGTGATGGTCTTGCCTAATGCGAGTGGCAGTTCCATCTTGGTATCCTGGAATTTCTTGGAATTAAGGATACTTTCCATACTCACGATGTTAGGTTTAGCATTTGGTACTTCGATACCAATCGTTCCTTTTCCGGGGATTGGGGCAATGATACGGATACCTAATGCCGCAAGGCTCAAGGCAATATCATCTTCCAAGTTTTTAATCTTGGAGATGCGTACACCCTCAGCTGGTTGGATTTCATAAAGGGTAATGGTTGGACCAACTGTTGCACGGATAGTCTTAATCTGGACACCGAAATTGTTCAGTACCTCGATGATACGGTTCTTGTTGGCAATTTGTTCTTCTTCATCAATATAAGAACCATTGTCCTCATATTTCTTCAGCAAGTCAAGGGTAGGGTATTGATACCTTGTAAAAGGCTCCTTAGGATTGATAGGGGTATTCAATACCTCGGCATTGCTAACGGTGTTGCCTGTTGCTTTTTCTCCATCGGTAGCCACAGAAATATCCATACCTATATGTTCGGAAACGAGAGCTGCATTTTGTGCTTCCTGTGCCTCTCTTTCAGCCTTTTCTGCACGTAGATTGCGCTGATGCTGCAAAAGAGTTTCTTCTTCATTCTCCTTTTCCTGTGTAGGTTGTGTAATATCGAGACCAATGGCTTGTGCTGGTTCTGAGTCCTTGCCCCCTTGTGGTTCGGGTTCATTGTCGATGACAGGTTCTTCTGCTATGCTTTGTTCATCTTCAACATCAGCTTGCTCGGTGTCATTAGCCTCCTCTATGTTTTCTGTCGCTTTCTTATGGTTTGTAATCTCAAATTTTACCTTATTGGATATGTAACCAATAGGGTTGAGGGCTTTCTGGACTACGGTAATGGTCTCCGTTGTCAGGTATGTGAGGAAAGCAATGGCGGTAAAGAATAAGATAGCGGTAAGTCCTGGAGGACCTATCATGTTCTCTAAATATTGTACCACAAATTCCCCATGCTTGCCACCTGGGTTGAAAATGAGTCCACCTGTCAATGGTGCCAAGAATTTGGCAAGTGTGATGGAGCTCCATACCATGATGGTCATCAAAGAAAAGAACCATTTCAACAGGTTTATTTTATAGGCATGCATTACCTGGAACCCTATCATGCCAACCATGACAGGAATTAAGAATGCAGGAAAGCCGAAATTGACAGCAATCAGGCAATATGATACGATAGCTCCTAATGAGCCGCAATAATTCTGGAACTGCTTTTGAGTATTTAGCCAATCGCCAGGACGCAAGTCTTCCAGTAAACTTTGGTCTGCGCTTCCAGTGTTTAAGAAAGAAATCATTGCGATGATGACAACGAATGCAATGATGACAAGTCCTAAGCCTAAAAAGAAATCGGTGATGGTGTTGTTGAAAATATATTGTAAACCAATAGCTTCACTAAAGGACTTGTTCTTTCGCTCAGTACGTTTCTTAGCCATTTCTTCTATCTTATTTGAGTAATTAGCTGCAAAATTAGCGAAAATCTCCGAAATACGTGTCATTATTTCTGTATTTTTTTAATTTAATGCAAAATAAAGAATAAATTCTTTCTTTTCTTGGTGGTTCATGGAAAACATCGTACCTTTGCATTCAAATTGCTAAATTAAAGATATATAATTTTATGAAAGATTCTGTGATTATTGTTAGTGGGGGCATGGATAGCGTCACCCTCCTTTATGACAAAAAAGATGAGATAGCCCTGGGTATCAGCTTTAACTATGGTTCCAACCATAATGAACGTGAGATCCCCTATGCCAAAATGCACTGCGAGCGTCTTGGTATCAAACACATAACCATTGATTTGGCTTTTATGCATGAATATTTCAAGAGCAGTCTTCTGGAAGGTGCCGATGCCATTCCTGAAGGTCATTACGCAGATGACAATATGAAGTCAACGGTAGTTCCTTTTCGCAACGGCATTATGTTGAGCATTGCCATTGGAATAGCCGAGAGCAATGGTTTGAAGAATGTGCTTATTGCCAATCATGGTGGTGACCATACGATTTATCCTGATTGTCGCCCGGAGTTTATTAAAGCGATTGACGAGTCTGCTGTTACTGGAACTTTTGTAAAGGTTCGTGTCGTAGCTCCTTACACCAACATAACGAAAGCGGACATCGCACGTATAGGGAAGCGATTGGGAATTGATTATGCTGAGACTTGGAGCTGTTATAAGGGTGGAGAAAAACATTGTGGAAAATGTGGCACGTGTGTTGAGCGAAAAGAGGCACTGGCGGAAGCTGGTATAGAAGACAATACTGAGTATGAGGCTTGATGGTAATGCGCCGCATAATGACTGCGTTAATATGAATAACCTTAAATTTGTTTAATCAATTTGGCTGTTTGCCAGAATATTTATAATTTTGGAGATTGAATAAAAAGAATGAATATGAATTATAAGATAAAAGTAATAGCGATATTGTTGACTTTTTCGCCTTTGGCAGTTTCCGCACAGAAAATAACTCTCGGTTCTTGTACGACTCGTGACGGTGGTTCGTACAAGGGTGAGATGGTTAGTGGAAAGCCACATGGAAAAGGCATTACGATGTTCCCGACTGGTGATACTTATGAAGGTTCTTATGTGAAAGGGAAGCGAGAGGGATATGGTGTATATACTTTTGCGGATGGTGAGAAGTATGAGGGTCAATGGATGCAAGACCAGCAACATGGCAAGGGTACTTACTATTTCCAAAATAACAACAAGTATGTAGGTCTTTGGTTCCGAGATTTCCAGCATGGACATGGTGTCATGTATTACTATAATGGTGATAAATATGATGGTACGTGGTATAAGGACAAGCGTGAGGGGCGTGGCACTTATACTTATTCAAGTGGCGCATGGTACAGAGGACAGTGGATGAACGATATGAAGAACGGAAGCGGTTTCTTCAATTGGGGTGATGGCACTACCTATGATGGTAACTGGATTGACAACCAACGCTCGGGAAAAGGTACGTTCAGATATGCTGATGGCGACATCTATGTCGGTGATTGGAAAGATGATATACAAGACGGAAAAGGCATCTATAAATTCCATAATGGCGATATGTATGAGGGTGATTATTCTCAAGGTGAACGTACTGGCGAAGGTGTGTTCCGTGCAGCCAATGGCGATAAGTACACCGGACAATTTAAAGATGGACAGCGTGATGGACAAGGTACGTTTATCTGGAAGAATGGTGACATATATGTAGGCTCATGGAAAGATGACTTGCAAGAGGGAAATGGCAAGCTGACAAAGAAAGGTGGTGATGTATATGAGGGAGAATTCCACCGTGGACAAGTTGATGGTACGGTGAATGTCTTCTATGCCAATGGCAGGCGTTTTAAGGGTATCCTCCACAATGGAAAGCGTGAAGGTAGTTGCATCGAGATAGAGAAAGATGGCAAACGCTTTGAGGGAAACTATCATGATGACAAGCGTGATGGTCATTTCGTGGAGAAAGACCAGAATGGACGGGTCATAGCCAAGGGTTCCTACGAGAACGGAAAACGTTTTGAGGATTAAGAACACAATAAATATATAAACAATCTAAAATCATGGGAGTATGACAACAACAAAGAAAACAACGGTAAAACATATAGGCTTGGTAAAGAACGATCCATATCTTGAGCCATACGAGGATGCCATTCGTGGTCGTCATGAACATGCTATATGGAAAATAGGACAGTTGACTCATGATGGCAAACAGACGTTGAGTGACTTTGCCAATGGTTATGAGTATTTCGGTCTTCATAAGATTGCTCGTGGATGGGTCTTCCGTGAGTGGGCTCCTAATGCTACGGATATTTATTTGATAGGTGATTTCAACAATTGGAAAGAAACTGCCAAATATCGTGCCAAGCGCATAGAGGGCACAGGCAACTGGGAACTGAAGCTGTCGGAGAACGCATTGAAGCACGGCGATCTCTTTAAGATGAAAGTACATTGGGAAGGTGGCTGTGGTGAGAGAATACCTGCATGGGCACAAAGAGTAGTGCAGGATGAGAAGACTAAGATTTTCTCTGCTCAGGTCTGGAACCCAGAGCCATACAAATGGAAGAAAGAAACGTTCAAGCCAAAGACTACGCCGTTGCTCATTTATGAGTGTCATATTGGTATGTCACAGGATGCGGAAAAGGTTGGTTCTTATACAGAGTTCAAGGAGCATGTGCTTCCTCGCATTATCAAGGATGGATATAACTGCATCCAGATAATGGCCATTCAGGAACATCCTTATTATGGCTCGTTTGGCTATCATGTAAGCAGTTTCTTTGCTGCAAGTAGTCGTTTTGGAACCCCAGAGGAACTGAAAGCTCTCATTGATGCCGCCCATCAAAAAGGTGTGGCTGTTATTATGGATATTGTTCATTCTCATGCTGTGAAAAATGAGGTAGAGGGATTGGGCAATCTTGCGGGTGATCCTAATCAGTATTTCTATCCAGGCGACCGTCATGAGCATCCAGCATGGGATAGTCTCTGTTTCGACTATGGTAAGGATGAGGTGATACATTTCCTTTTGAGCA